>NZ_JAAHTB010000013.1 GCF_010692745.1 Methylobacterium sp. BTF04 | reverse complement strand
GCTCTTGGGACCGTTGAGGGTCGCCGCGTCCTTCTCGGTAACGCGAAATTCCTCGACGGGGAGAACGTCGCGACGGCGGATCTCGACGCGGTCGCGGACGATCTGCGGCGGGACGGGGCGACGGCGATCTACGCCGCCGTCGACCGGCGATTGGCCGGCGTCATAGCCATCGCGGACCCAGTTAAGGCGACGACCGCCGAGGCATTGGTCGGCCTCAGGCAAGAAGGTATCCGCGTCGTCATGCTCACCGGTGACAACCGCATCACCGCCGAGGCCGTCGCCCGTCAGCTCGGGATCGACGAGGTCGAGGCCGACGTCCTGCCCGACCGGAAGGCGGCTGTCGTCGAGCGCCACAAGGCGGCCGGTCAGGTCGTCGCTATGGCGGGGGACGGGGTCAACGACGCGCCGGCGTTGGCTTCGGCGGATGTGGGCATCGCCATGGGTACCGGCACGGACGTGGCCATCGAGAGCGCCGGCATCACCCTGCTCAAGGGTGACTTGACGGGCATCGTCAAGGCACGCCGGCTGTCGCGCGCCGTGATGGGCAACATCCGGCAGAACCTGTTCTTCGCCTTCGCCTACAACGCCGTCGGCATCCCGGTTGCGGGCGGGGTGCTCTACCCGAGTTTCGGCCTGCTGCTGTCTCCCGTCATCGCGGCGGCGGCGATGTCGCTGTCATCAGTCAGCGTGATCGGGAACGCCCTGCGATTGCGCTCAGTGCGTCTGTAGCCTCAGGATGCTGGGGACTGCCCATCATCTCCTCGGTCGTGGTCACAGGTTCGATCTAATTGGTCGGATAGGACGTTACGCATCCGACACCGGATGCCGGGTTCAAGGGGCGACCGATTGACGATCATCGACGGTTCAAGGCCCCGGACGAGGAAGACCCTGCTGATCGTGGTCCTCCTCGTCGTGACGACCGCACTTATCGTGTTCGGCGTGACGGCCCACGACTTCATCTATCGCCTTCTGACCATACCGATCTCGTAGTCGGATCATTGGCCCATCGGTGAATGTGGCCGCGGGCGCATGTCGAAGGTCATCGCCCTGAAGACCCTTATTCCGGTCGTTCCAAACGTCGTTTTCGGGTGGGACCGCGATCCTTCGACGCCAATGTACCTCGACGCCAAGACGCTGCGGGACACAGCATCTCACCCGTCATGACCCGTCGGGACCTCGGCGCCTGATGGGACGGCGCAGGAACCGGCATCAACTGATCCTGGGCCCGCCACCAGCCTCTCGTTCGACCGCTCGGGCTGGAACGGATCGCCTTCGTGGCGTGCTCGGCGGCGAAGTCCGAACGGAGAGCCCGGTCAAACGACCTTGAGCAGCCAGCGCAGCGGAAGGGCGACCGCCGTGAGGAAGGCGATGCCGCCAGCCCAGAGCGCCACGAACCACGCGAGGCGACGCATCGAGGTGGGAATGGTCATGACGCGGCCCCTCAATGGTAGCCCGGCGCACCGGCGGTGACCTTCCCGCGGAACAGCCAGTAGACGTAGGCCGTGTAGCCGAGGATCATCGGCAGCAGCACGACCGTGCCGACGAGGAGGAAGCGCTGGCTGCTCGGGTGGGTGGCGGCGTCCCAGATCGTCACCGAAGGCGGCACGATCATCGGGAACAGGCTGATGCCGAGCCCGACATAAGACAGCAGGAACAGGCCGAGCCCGCACAGGAAGGGCACGACCTCCTCACGGCGGTCGAGGGCATTGCGCAGACGCCAACCGAGAAGGCCGACCAGGATCGGAACGGGGGCGACGAAGGCCATCGCCGGCCAAGCGAACCAACGCGCACGGAAGGCGAGGCTCAGGAACGGCATCGCGAGCGACACGATGGCGATTGCGGCGAAGGTCGCCACCCCGAATCCCTCTGCGAGGCGGTAGGCCCGCAGTTGGAGTTCGCCCTCCGTCTTCCAGATCAGCCAGCACGACCCGAGGAGCCCGTATCCGGCGACCAGGGCGAGCCCGGTGAGGAGGGAGAACGGCGACAGCCAGTCCCACCAGCCGCCGGCATAGGCCCGCCCCTCGACCCGGACGCCCTGAACCAGGGCGCCGAGGCAGATCCCCTGGCAGAAGGCGGCGACGAAGCTGCCGGCCGAGAAGGCCCCGTCCCAGGCCGTCTGGGACAGGGGGGTGGCAGTCCGGAACCGCATCTCGAAGGCGACGCCGCGGAACACCAGGGCGAGCAGCATCAGCGTCAGCGGGATGTAGAGGGCCGGCAGCAGCGTGGCGTAGGCCAGCGGGAACACCGCGAACAGGCCGCCCCCGCCGAGGATCAGCCAGGTCTCGTTGCCGTCCCAGACCGGAGCAACGGTGTTCACCATCACGTCCCGGTCAGCCTTTTCGCGGATGGCCGGAAAGAGGATGCCGACCCCGAGGTCGAAGCCGTCCATGATCACGTAGAGGAAGACGGCGGTGGCGATGAGGATCGCCCATATCAGGGTGAGATCGATGTCCATGGGGACTACTCCGCGGGCTGGAAGGCGGGGCGGCTGGCGCCGTGGTGCGGGGTGTCGAGCGCAGGCGCCGGGGTGATGCCGGCGGTACGGATCGGCACGCCGGTCGGCGGCCCCGATTCATGGACCTGCGGGGTCTGATTGAAGAGGTGCAGCAGGTACCAGATACCTGCCCCGAACACGGCGAGGTAGACCACCGCGAAGGCGGCGAGCGAGGCGGCGACGGCGGGGGCGGCGACCGGCGAGACGCTGTCGGCGGTGCGCAGCAGGCCGTAGACCGTGAAGGGTTGGCGCCCGGTTTCGGTGACGGTCCACCCGGCGGTGACGGCGATGAGGCCGGACGGTCCCATGGCGACCGCGAAACGCTGGAACCAGGTGGCGTCGTAGAGCCGGCCCTTCCAACGCAGCCAGAGCGAGGCAAGGCCGAGGGCGATCATGAGCATACCGAGCCCAACCATGACCCGGAACGACCAGAACACTAGCGGCAGGTTGGTCGGCCAGGTCGCGCGGGGTATGTCCTTGAGCCCCTTCACCGTGCCGTCGAGGTCATGCGTGAGGTAGAGGCTTGCCAGTCCCGGGATGCCGAAGGCGCCGCGCGTCTCGCCAGCCTCGGCGTCGGGCCATCCGAACAGGAAGGCGGGTGCGCGGCTCTGGGTCTCGAAATGCCCCTCCATCGCCGCGACCTTGGCGGGCTGGTGCTCATAGGTATTCCCGCCGTGCAGGTCGCCGATAACCAACTGGGCCGGCGCGACGATGGCGGCCATCCACATCGCCATCGAGAACATCACCCGGGCGCGGGGGTTGGTGCGGTCGCGCAGGAGGTGCCACGCCCCGACCGCGCCGACGATCATCGCGGTCGTCAGGTAGGCGCCTGTCACCGTGTGGGCGAACCGATACGGGAAGGACGGATTGAAGACGATGGCCCACCAGTCGGCGGGGGCGAAGCGTCCATCGGCACCCATCGTATGGCCGGTGGGCGTTTGCATCCATGAGTTGGCCGAGAGGATCCAGAAGGCGGACGTCAGGGTGCCGAAGGCGACGAGGCAGGTGGCCAGGAAGTGCAGCCGGGGCCCGACACGCTCCAGGCCGAAGAGCATGACCCCGAGGAAGCCGGCCTCGAGGAAGAAGGCGGTCAGCACCTCGTAGCCCAGCAGCGGCCCCAGGATCGGTCCGGTGCGGTCGGCGAACACCGACCAGTTGGTGCCGAACTGGTAGGACATCACCAGGCCCGACACGACGCCCATGGCGAAGGCGACCGCGAAGACCTTGAGCCAGTAGCGGTAGGTGTCGAGGTAGACCGCCCTGCCGGTGGCCAGCCAGCGGCCTTCCAGGACGGCGAGGAAGCTCGCCAGGCCGATGGTGAAGGCCGGGAACAGGAAGTGCCACACGATGGTGAGGGCAAACTGAGTGCGTGCGAGATCCACCGCGCTCGGCAAGGTCAGGGAAGGCATCGGGCTCTCCGGGCGTCCAGGGGACGCTCCCGGATCGGTCCCCGGCACGCTGCCCCTATCCGTCGCCTGGCGCTTTGCGCTGGATCAAGAATTTTCTAGGATCGCCTCGATCGCCTCCATTATCCCAAAAGCGAGATGGCTCCCGAACTGTCGCTCCTCAAACCGCCCTTAATCCCTCTATAGGTCGTACGAGATTCTGAGGCGTTACGAACATGAAGTCATGGCCGGTGGCCAGGGGCGGAGGTCGTGGCAAGGCGTTTGTAGATCCGGTCGACGGCTACAGAGCGGTAATCGAGCAATCGCCGCCACCGAGGCGTCCGGGGCGACGAGCTCATCGCCCGCCACGACGTCGCCGCCGGCAAGGCCTTTGCCGACCAGGCGCGCGCCGGGTTCGCCGCCGAGATCGTCTCGGCCCATGGCGGGGACCGGGACGCGTTCTGCCAGCGTGTGAAGGGGGCCGTCCCGTCGGCCAAGCCGTCCCGCATGGCCAAGATGTCCCACCCCGCCGGCATGCGGGACAGCCACGTCCGGACCGACCTCCGCGCCGGCGACATCGCCGATTGGGGATGGGAGAGGCTGTGCGCCGTGGCCCACAGCCTCGGGCAGGACGTCGTCGTAACCCTGCGCCCCCGGGCCGCCTGAAACCCTGGAAAATGCGGGGGCGACGTCGCGCCGACGTCGTGCCGAATCGTGCGCACAGGGCAAGGCACAATAGCCTCGCGTTACTTGTCGCCGTCCCGGTGATTTTTCGCGTCACGCGTGATGGCCTTTCTTGCATCCGGCCATGGCACGATGCCGTCATGCAGATCCCGACCCCCACCCCCGAATCCAAGCCGACCCGCCGTTGCACCGGCGCGGCCCGTATATCCCGACGCCGGCGCCTCGGTGCCGATCGCCAACGCGAGTTGCGAGAGCGCCGTCGGGCGGCAGGCACGCCGGAGCCGGAGGCCCTCGATCGCGCCATCGTGGATGCGATGCGTGTGTTCCTGCTGCGCCATGACGACAGCCTCCTCCGGCCGATCGATCCGATGTCGATCCTCGTCCTTGCGACGCAGTTCCTCCAGGCGAAGGCGCGTCGGTCAGCGGCTCCGGACGGGGCCATCCCCTACGACGGGACTGCCGTATCCGAGGCGATGCGGCTCCGCCTCCTGGTCCCGCCCGCTACGGAGAGGGGGAAGGCGTCACACCGTGACGCTGCCGGCGTTTGACTTCGGCGTTTCACTAGAATGAAGTAACGGGGGAACATCAAGTAGGTCTTCGAAAGCATTCGATGCGGTTGGTGGCGTTAACCGAAGCCCAGGGATAATGCCGGTTAAGGGGCGAGGGATTCTTGACGGCGGACTCAGCCCAGGTGCCTTCTGGACGGGAGAGATCGCCTAGCCGGAGAGAGCCCATGTCCCACGTCGCGCACATCACCGGGGACGTCGCGGGCCGGGGCCTGCAGATCGCCGGCCTCCTCGTCGGCGCTGCACGAGGCCATGCAGCCCGCCGAGACCTCCGCCGGCTCGACGACCTGTCCGCCGCCGAGGCCCTTGCCGACGAGGTCCACCGCCTCCGCCGGCTCGTCGCCCACGCACAGGCCGAGGCCGCCCGGGCCCGCCGGGACAGCGTCG
The DNA here is from genome assembly GCF_010692745.1 of Methylobacterium sp. BTF04. GTDB lineage: Bacteria > Pseudomonadota > Alphaproteobacteria > Rhizobiales > Beijerinckiaceae > Methylobacterium. The sequence continues at coordinate 106,186 of NZ_JAAHTB010000013.1, read as the reverse complement.
CCCTCGGTCTGGAGCTCGCCGCCGCGAACCAGCGGGCCGACAGGGCCGAGAGCGCGCTCGCCCGGTTCGCCGGCGTGGTCCGCCAGCGGCTCGCCCGGGCATGAAAAAACCCGCCGGGGGAACCGGCGGGCTGGTCGTCGTCGCGGTGCCCTTGGCCTAGCGGTACTCCAGGGTCTCCGGGTCGATCCCGGCCTGCTCCAGCATCTCCTCCAGCGTGGGAGGCTCGCCGTCGGGGGCCGGCTCGGTCCGCGCGGGCTCGATGGGCGCCGGCGCTCTCGTGCGGATCGGACGGGCTCGGACATCCTCCCCCGTGCAGGCCCCGAGGAGGCTCGTCAGGTCCCCGTGCGCCCCGGCGAGTACGTGCCGCTCGATGGAGCCGACGGGTACGCCGCTCGTCAGCGTCTTCAGCTGCGCCGGGTCCATCCGGTCGAGCCACGACGCGACGAGCGGCGGCAGCGGCGCGAGCTCGGGGGCTCCCGGCTGCGGCCACCTCCTCGCCATCGCGTGCCTCCGCACGAGCTCCCCCAGCGGGGCCGGCTCGTCCGCGACGGCCGGACCGACGGTGCCGTCGTCCGCCGCCAGGGTCTCCCGCGCCACGTCCGTCGCGTCGCGCGGCGGGACGATCCCGGCCCAGCGCAACGGAAAGAGGAGCACCGCGACGAGCAGCATCACCATCTCGTATAGGGCGTCGAGGAAAAGCCTGAGCGCCGCCAAGGCCTCCTTCGTCATCGACACCGGCGTCGTCGTCGGCGCCGGGGCTGTCATCTCGTCCATGTCCGTCCTCCTGTTGTGTCCCGCTGCTACGATCCCGCGCCGGCCTGAAAGGCACCAGTCACGCCTTCAAGAGATCCCGAACAGCCGTCCCCTAAGGTCCTCGGAAAGCTGCCGCCGATGAGGATGGACGAGGCTCCAGGCGTGGGCGGCCTGCAGGATGGTGAAGCTGTCCATGTTGGCGAGCCGATGCCCCGGGGCTGACGCGACCGCGCTCCATCCCCGCCCGTTCGCCTCGCGACACCGGTCGTGGTCGAGGTCTGTGAGCTCGACGCAGGCGGCGAGCAGGTCCTCGCGGATCTCCGCGTGATACGCCCGCGCTATCGCCTCGGCGCCGGCCTCAGTCGATAGGCGCGCGTCGACCGATTCGACCGCGGACCGCGCTGCGCCGAGGATGTCCAATGCCCATAGGTGCTGCGCGCGCGAGAGACCGTCCGCGTGGGCGAACTGCTCGGCGAGGTCGGCCCTCGTGCCGAGCGCCCATTCGTTCTCCGCGAGCATCGCGACGAGGCCGGCCTGCACACCGGCGATCGCCTCGCCGGTCAGCGGCTTCAGCGCCGCGTCTCGCTTCTGCGCGAAGGCCAGCGCCTTCCTCGCCGCACCCGTCCAGATCGTCAGGCGCTTCGCGACGATCGCGATGTCCGTGCAGCCGGTGAGGTCGAGCTCGACGTGGGGCCCATCCAGCGTGAAGCCGGCTCCCTCCATCCCCGTGCGAGCGCACGAGACGGCCGCGTCGTAGAGCGGCGTGCGCTCAGCCGTGAAGATGGCCGCGCCGGCTTGGTGCCAGGTCAGGTCGCAGAAGGGCGGGGCGGTGACGGCGGCGGTGGTGATGGAGGGCTCCGGCGGTGTTGGTGGTTGTCCACAGGATACCACCTCGCAGATGCGCGAATGCGCGGATGCGGCTACAGGACGCACCCCTGAAACGGCGGCCCGAAATCTACGCATATTTGGTGGCGCCCTGGAAAAAGGGTCGCTGCGGGTTTCTCCCAAGGATTCGTTTGAGAAACGCGTTACCTCTCGCCGCTGGACCCCCTCTAAACATGTCAACTTGGGCACGTTAACCGAGGGCGTCATTCGGTATTGACAAGCATTTACCCCCAGAATCGCTTATCCGCGCATCTAGCGTGGCCCGTCTTGTTGCATCAGTTCTATCCCCGTCACACGGGAGAGCTTGGAATGCTGACGACGGAGCAAGTGCGGACGCGCCTGGCGGCGCAGATGGCTGAGGCGGGAGGTGCCACCGCCTGGGGGCGCGTCCACCGTGTGAGCCCCAGCTACCTCGGCGACGTCGTCAAGGGCAGGCGGGAGCCGGGCGCCGCGGTCCTCCGCCCCCTCGGCCTCGTGCGCCTGGAGCACGCCTACGACGAGGCCCCCTCGCAGGTGGCACGCTCGTGACGCGGCGTATCCAGCGCGAACCGGGAGCGCTGCCGGCCGGTCACTGGTCACCGGCTGCCACCGAGCTGGCGATCTCCCTGTGGACGTCGGCGCCCTCAGCCGCCGACGTCGCTGCCGAAATCAACCGCCGGTTCGGGATGTCCGTCAGCCGCAAGGCGATCATCGCCAAGATGCACCGGTGCGGCCTCAGCTTCAAAGGGCCGGCCCTGCCCGTGATGCTGCCGAAGGGCACGAAGGGCGCGCCGCGTCCCGTGCGCGCGACCGCCGCCCCGAAGGCCAAGCCGGCGCCGAAGCCGAAGGCCGCCCCGGTGCTCGTTGCCTCGGTTCCCCGGCCGGCGCCGCGGCCGATGGATCTCCCCGAATCCCGGCGCGTGGCGATCCAGAACCTGCGCCACGACGAGTGCCGCTACATCGCCGGGGACCCGAAGACCGATCCGACGTGCTGCGGGCACGCGGTGGAGCTCGGTTCGTCTTGGTGCCCCGCGCACGCCCGGCTGTGCACGACCGTCCACCGGCCCCGCGTCCAGTCCGGATTCGTTTCCTTCCGGAGGGCCGCATGAGCCGCGTCTTCGACGAATACTGGGAGACCATGACGCCCGAGGAGCAGGAGCGCTACGGCGAGGAAGGCGAGATGCAGGAGGCCGATCGCGACAATCGCATGCTCGCGGAGATCGACCGGCTCCGCGCTCAGGGCCTCCCCGTGCCGAGGGATCTCCTGGACTGGGAGCGCTCGCTGGTCGTCGCCCCGTACGACCCGTCCGCCCCCTACGACGATGACAGCGACATCCCGTTCTGATGGAGGCCCCGATGACTGACGCCCTCGCCACCCTCCGCGGGATCGACCTGCGCGAGCGCCTCGTAGCCAGCCGCCTCGCCGTCCGGGACCACCTCGCCGCCCACCCGTCGGTCGCCCTGCGCGACGAGATCGCCGCCCACGACCTGGTTGTCTCGGCCGCCATGCGGGCGGCGATCGAGGCTTACGAATCCCTCGTCGCGACGCCCCTCGCGCCGGAGCCGCCCCGGTACGACGTCGCCCGCTCGACGCCGCGAGTGGGTTTGCCCGAGCCGCGCCGGCTGCCCACCGCCCGTCCCGTCACCCAGACCTAAGGAGACATCCAATGCCCGTGCCCCCGCAGTTCCAGAAAGACTTCGACGCGGCCTTGGCCGTCCCGACGTATTCGAACCCCCTGGACCGCTGGCCGGCCTACGTCGATGGCAGCCTGCAGACCATCTTCGGCAAGGACGGCATCCTCGGCCCCGAGGACCTCGCGCCCCGATTCGCCGACATGATGCGCCTCCGATTCCCGCGGTCGATGTGGTCCGCGGCGGGCGTCGACAAGAGGCACTGGTCCGGCCTGGGGAACGTGCTCCACTTGGGTCAGAAGTTCAGGCTGGTCCTGTCTGTGGCCGACCCGCTCGACCCCGACGGCGATCCGGCGTGGCGCCTCGTTCGCGAGGAGGCGACTTACGAAGGCAGCGCGCGGAGGCCGTGGCGGGCCGTGCAGATCCGCGGGCTGCCGCCGGCGGAGCAGGCCGCGCAGGACAAGAAGGAGGCAGCACGCGTCCGGCTACACTGCACGCTGGATCGCAAGGCACGCGACGCCGCCGATCCGGAGATCCGGAGCATCGTCGCCGCGATGCAGGCTTTCGATCGCGACGTCCGGTTCGAGTCGGAGCGGCTCAGGGCCCGCCTGCCGGAGATCTGCTACGGGCGCCGCCTCGCCGAGATTAGCCCGATCCTGATCGAGACCCACCACCGGCTCGGCATGCGGCGCGACGAGATCAAGGCGTGGATATGGGCGCTCAAGATGGAGCAGATTGTCCTCCTGGGTCGGTATGCCCAGCCGAACCTCCACCTCCGCCGTGGTGGCCTCCGCCGGGGTGATCCCCAGCCGGCCGTCCCGGGCGTGCTCGCCGTCCTAACGGCCTCCATGGGGCCGCCCCCGCAAATCGCACCGGCGATCCTGTCCAACGGAGAGATCCCCGCCGAGGACGCGGACGCCCTGGCGGGGCTGGCGTTCTAGCCGGCGGATCGGGTTGACATTAACAAAAACAGGCCATATTTTGATGGCCTAAGCTGGTTCCACCGGCTGAAGAAGGGAAACCTCCATGACCACCAAAACCCTCAACCGCTCGCACATCGTCAGGGCCGCCTGGTCCCACGCCAGGTTGATCGCCGAGACGCTCGGCCAGCCGATCCGTTCGTTCATCGGCGCCACGATGCGGACCGCCTGGGCCCTCGCGAAGGGCCTGATGCCCGCGCCCATCCCGGAGATGGTGCCCACGCCCTGCCAGCAGCAGCAGGCCTGCGCCGCCCCGGCCAAGGCCGTCTCGCCGGTCGTGACCGCAATGGCCGAGGTCGAGCGGCTGGAGGCCAAGTGCGCCAAGTTGCGCGATGAGAAGAGGGCCGCGTTCGCGCTGGTGAGCGAATGCCGCAAGGAGCGCATCGCGGCCGTCGCCGGCGAGATCGACGCCTGCCCCGGCGTGTGCTGGACGAACGAGGAGCGTGCCGAGGCCGCGGCCGACGAGGCTACCGACGCGCTCGATCGCTGCCTCAACGACTACTGGGAGGCCTGCGACTACCTTCGGGACGAGGAGCGCGAGGAGCGCCGGGCATCGCTCAAGGCACGGATCGCGATGGGCCCCGCGATGGTGATGCAGCCGGTCCAGCAGCAGCAGGCGCGCGACCAGCGCCCGCCGGAGCCGCGCGAGATCCGCGTCACCGCGCTCGGCCATCTCGGTTTCCCCTGCGATCCCGAAGGGTTCGAGGCTTCCCTGTGGATCGTCACGGACGGCCGCCTAAGCCGGGACTGCGCAAGCCACCGGGAGGCCCTCGATCTCGCCGAGGATTTCCGGGTCTGGGGCTACGTCGTCCCCGCCCGCTGACGCCCGCCCGGCCTCGACCGAATCCCCCGACCCGCGCCCTCCCACGCCCTGGAGCACCGTCATGAACGCGCACACCCCGACCCCCGTCTCCGCCTCGGACATCGCCCTGCTGGATCCGGACGCCAACACCGACATCGTCGACACGATGGCGATCGATGCGGAGATGATCGCCAGCTGTGAGCCCCAGCCGCACACGGCCGAGGACTGGGACAAGACCGAACCGACGCGGGTCGAGACGGCGGCGGCCGCGGCCTACACGGCCACCCGGAACTGGATGTCGCTCTACGAGAAGAAGCCGGCCAACCCCGACGCCGACACGTACTCGGCGCTGTCCGGCGCCCATGAGAACATGAGGCAGCGCCATGGCATCCTCGCCGACGAGATCGAGATCGCGGCGATCGGCGACGTCGGTGGCGGCCGGTGTATCGGGCCCGGCTACTACGGGCAGGGCCTCGCGGTCTATGACGACGGCGCGGACGACCCGCTGATGTTCCTGCCGCGCGGTCTCGGCCGCGAGACCGTCCTGCTGATACTCCGGACGCACGACGCGGCCCACGCCATGGGCTTCACGGCGGGCGGCAACGATGTCCGAGATCAGCTCGCCGCCATCCTGGTGAAGCGGTGACCGTCTCCCCCGAGGACCTCGCCGCGGCCGGTCGGCTCCTGCTCGGCGAGACGTGGAAGCGGCCGATGGCCCGGATGTTGGGACCTCACCACCCCGACGGGGCCCGCGATTCGATCGATCCGCGCGCGCCGTTCCGGTGGGCCCGCGGGCCTGACCGGGATGAGCCCGACAACAACAAGGGCAGGCCCGTCCCGCCGTGGGTCGCCCCTGTCCTCGCGCGGCTCCTCGCCGAGCACGGCGAGGCATGCCTCGCGCTCGCAGCCCGCCTGAAGGGGAAGTGACAGATGCCCTGGAGACGGAAGGCGATCACGCCGAATTTCCTGCCGTTCGGAGAGAACAACCGGACGTACGATCCGGGCCTCGTCGTTGAGGTCGAGCCCGTCCTCGACATCAGCGCGTCCCCCATCTGGCGCGACGCGCTGCTGACGGATGGAGGGAGGCGCGACCTGCCTCCCGTCGTGCGCGAGGCGTGGCATGTGCGGCGCCTAGGGACGGTCGATCCGTTCGCGATCGTTGTGCGGCTGAACCCGCACCTACTCGGCGGCCGCATCCTGTCGCGGGGACGAGAACAAGGTGCTATCGCCCAGACCGATCGTTCCATCGTCATCATGCCCGAGCTTTTGTTGATGGTGCGTGGAGTGGAGGTGCGCCGAGCTTGGTCGCTGCTCGCGGATGAGATGGTGGGCACGCGTCAACGACCGCGCCAGCGTGTGCGTCCGTCCACCGCCCCGGCCGAACATCTGGAGGCTCTCCTACTCCTCACCCCGGACGCCGACGCCGCCCGCCTGAAGGGAGACCCGACGTGAACGCACCCCGCAACATGACGATCTGGGACGTGATCCCCGATCCCGGCCGCGCGGTCGCCTCTCTGCTCGATCCCAACTTCCCCCCCGGCCCCCGGAGGATCCCCGTGCCGCGCCGCCTGGGGCGGACGATGCGCCTGTTCGACGCCCATCCCGACGAGTTCCCTGTCATGGAGGCGCCCGTCGTCGCGGAGCCGGCCCCGGCGCCGCTGGACGCCATGCAGCGCCTCGTCGCCTCGGGGATCGCGAACGAATACATCGCGACCCTCGGCGCCCTGAGGGATCCAGATGCCCCGTTCACGCCCCGCTCGATCGGCTTCCCGGTCGAGATCCGCCGCGTGGGCGGCATGTTCCAGCCGCCGACGGCCCCGCGGATCTGGCAGCTCCATCTCTCCACCCCGGCGTGCGCAGCCCTTCCGTTCGTGCGTCGGATCGAGGAGGTCACGGGGCTCAAGGCAAGATGGGACCCGGACTTCAATCGGGGAATGTGTGGGCAGTGGCATCACGCCGTTGACCTGGCCAACGATGCGAACTGGGAGAGGCTCGCATCCTCGATGGAGCACACGACGCCGACGGCGGTCGCCAGGTCCGCCGGGATCCACCTCGGCTACGGCAGCCTCTCCGTGATCAACGCGCGCCGGCTTCTCTCGGCCGCCGGCGTCGCCGAGCCCGGGACGCGGTCATGCCCGAACATCATGCCGAGCTCGTCGTCTAGCCTAACGATGTCGCTCGACGGTTGGGAGGCGGTCCACGCCATCGAGGACGGCCTCGTCATCCCAGGAAACCCGAAGCGCTCGACATTCGCCCGGGTCACGGAAGCCGGCTGGCGCAGCCTCGGGAAGGAGCCGCCCCCGCCGCCGCCGCCCAAGCCTAGGAAGGTGAAATTCGCCCTCCCGGCCGCCGAGGTCGCCTACGTCAAGGACGCGATCCAGGCGATCTTGCCGAAGGGGGTGCCCACGTACGTCCGGGAGATCCTTTACGTAGGGCGGGTGCCCCGGTCCAAGTCCCGTCGCCTCGCTGAGATCGTCCTGTGGGACGGCGGAATAGGGCGCCTGGAGATCTCGGGTGAGCCTGGCGCGCACGGATATCGATGGAGGACGACGGGAGGGGACGGTCGCCCCTTCCACTGGGACGAGGCCGCCAAGACATGGGCCCGGGTCGACGAGCCCGAGGCTGACTAAGCCACCCCAATCCATCGAGGCCCCGGCACCCCGGGGCCTTCGCGTTCAGCCGAGGCCAGCGAGATCGTCGGCGGCGACATCGTCGTCGACGGGATCCTTGACCGGCAGAACCGAGAGGGATCTCTGCGTCTCGGGGTCCCGCCCTTCCAGGTAGTCCACGGCCGCTGAGAACGCGTGGAACTCGCGTCGGACGGTGAACACACGGTTTGCCATGATCCCGATCGTGTGCGTGTCGTATTCCATCGCCACCCCGTCCGTGGTGACGGGCATGTGCTGGTAGTGGGCCAGGTCGGCCCAGAACCGGTAGACCAAGGCGAACGCCGGATCCTGGCGATTCTCGGCCATCTCCCAGGCCTCGAACCGGCTCCTCGGATCGGCAGCCCAATCCCGGAGCTCGGTGCTTAAGGGCGCGGTCTGCCAGAGGCGCGTGGTCCGCAGCCGGTGCCAGATCCCGAACCGCATCTGCTCGCCCTCCACGATGTCGGCGGCTTGGAGGGACGTGAACCAGATCCGCCGCGTCGGCCAAGCCGCCTCACGGGGCGCGCGTCGGCAGTCGGTGAAGTGGGACGGATAGGGACGGATCGTACGCCAGGGCATCAGCGGGTGAGGCTCATCAGGGCGTCGATGTCGGGCGCCGGGATCCGCTCGCGCTCACGCCAGACGTCGTCGGCCAATAGCTGGAATCCCACATTCGCGGAGCCGCCCCAGGTCGCCGAGGCACTGTGCCTTGTGGCGGCGAGTACCGAGTATGACCGGTCCATCTCGCCGGAACCGGTATCCATCCCGTCGATCCGGCTCACGTCGTGTAGACGGACCTTGAGATCGTCCGGCCATGGGTCGTAGTACACGACGATCGCGAATGCCTCCGTCTCGCCGGGCCACCGGACGAGCCAGCCATCGGCGAGATGCTCCATTTCGCGGAGATGCGCCCTCGCCTTGTCGTTCAACGCCAGGATGTCCCACACTGGCTGATGGCAGATCCCAATCAACCTCGGAACCCTGCACGACTCGACGACGAGGCTCGGCCGCGTCGTCTCGGAGTGCACATGGTACCGGTGCGAGAGGGGTTTGAGGGTGCGTCGACGCCAGGGCATCCCCCTGCGTAGCAGGCCCCCCCTTACCGAGCCGTCTACGCCGCCTCGGCCAGCGCGGCGACGGCGGCGGGCCCCGTCTCCATGGCGGCGTTCTCAGCGAGGCGCTCAAGAATTTCAGAGACCGTGACGGGGCGGAAATCCCAGTCGTCGCAGCCGACATCGCAGGACCGCGACGTCCCCGGCAGGCTGCCGTGGGAGTGCCCGTAGCAGTGGATCGCGCCCCGGTGGATACCGCTCCACGTGCGGAGCGCGTAGTGGCAGAGGACGACGCGCACGCCCTCGATCACGGGCTCCGCCATCTGCTGCTGGGAGTACCACGGCAGCGAGGTCGTCCGGCCGGCGTCGTGGTTGCCGAGGATGAGATGCTTCCTGCCGTTCAGTCTTGCGAAGACCTCCCGGCACATGGCTACCGACGCCCCGTAGGCGAAGTCACCGAGGTGCCAGATTTCATCATCCTTGCGAACGCGGTTGTTCCAGTTCTGGATCACCGTTTCGTTCATAGCCTCCACGGAGGTGAACGAGCGAGGGCGGTTCATGCGCGCCGACATCATACCAGCGTGACCGAAATGCGTGTCGGACGTGAGATAGGTCTTCATCAATAGCCTCCGAATACTTGGAGGCGAGGCAGGACCGTCAGCGCTCCGGGTTCAGATCGTCGGGGTCGGGGCGCGCAATATTTTCACGGGTCGGCTCTCCTACTGGGTTGACCGTGCCAGGGCCGAGGGCGGCGGGCAAGCGGATGCTAAGGGTCTAGTTGATGTTTCCCTGGCCTGAGAAGGTGAGCCCAGGTGGATAACCAGGCCGCTTGTTAACCGAGCGCTTCCTTAGCCGTTGCGACTGCACACCGGGTGATTCAGAATCCCGTCATGACATTCCAATTCTTTCTCGGACCGATCGACCTGTCCGAAGGTGCGAGCGCCAAGGCGCGGCGCGCCGAGCCCGACACGCTCCTACCCCTCGACGTCGCCGGATGGGCGCCGGAGGTTCTGGATGACGCCGGGTTCCCCGTTTTCTCCACCGCGCAGCTGAGGGCCGCGACGCATGCCCCGGAACCGCATCGGCTCAAAACGATGCGCCCCGGACACGCACTGCTCACGACCCGAAGATCCCTGCTCGAATGGACCCAATCATGGCACGCCCCCGGGACCACGCCCGCCTCAAGTTCGACCTCGACAGAGGCGTCTGGGCGATCCACGACACCATCGCCGGGAAGCCGTGGAAGCGTCGAACACGACATGGCCGAGAGGCTCGCGGAAAGGCTGAAGCGGAGTTCGCGGTCTACCTCGCGGAGCGGTCGCGGATAGAGGCCGAGGCCAAGGCCGACGCGCCCGATCCCGAGGACCCGACGAACAGCAACCCGAGGCTCGTCAGCCTCGCGGCCTGCCTGTCGTTCTACGGCCTTCGCCAGGAGGGGACCGGCAACGCCGTGCTGGCCGGGCAGCACATCGCCCACCTGCTGCGGCACTGGAAGGGGATGACCCTCGCGCAGGTCCGCGGGCAGGCCTGCCGCGGCTATGTGAAGAGCCGCTGCGCCGAGACGTACTCGGCGCCGGGCTCGTCCAAGCTCAAGCACGTCACCGCATCGACCGCCAGGCGCGAGCTGCAGACGCTCTCCGCCGCGATCGGCGTCTGGCACCGGGAGTTCACCCTGACGTCCCGGCCGGTGGTGACCCTGCCGCCGGCGGCCGAGGCGCATCCGGACTGGCTGACCGAGGTGGAGCACCAGCGCCTGCTCAAGGCGGCGCAAGGATTCGATTGGCTCTCGTCCGACGTCGCGACGCGGGAGCCGTACTGGACGCGCGTCGTCGGGCGAGGCGACGAGGAGGGCGAGCACCTGCCGCGCTTCATCGAGATCGGCTTCTACTCGGGCACCCGGTCGTCCGCGATCCTCGGGCTGGGCTGGACCAGGGCTCTCGACCACGGGTGGGTAGACATCCCGGCCGTCACGCTCCACCGCTCGGGCCCGGCGGAGCCGAAGACCCGCAAGCGCGAGCCGCCGTGCCGGATCCACGACAAGCTGCTCCCGCTGTTCCGGGAGTGGCGCGAGGCCGACCTGGCGCGGGGGATCGATGTCGTCGTCCACGACAACGGCCGGCGGATCCTGCGGGTCAGCAAGGGTTTTGCGCTCGCCGCGGCCCGGGCCGGGCTGGACCGGCGGGACATCGACGGCACCATGCGGATCGGCAACCCGGACCCGAAGGACGACATCGGCCTGCCGACGCCGCACGCGTTGAGGCACACCAGGGCGACGCTCATGCTCCGGGCTGGGATCCCGCCGCACGAGGTCGGCGAGTACCTCGGCATGACCGTCAAGATGGTCTTAGAGGTCTATGGCCATCACCACGTGGAGTATCAGCAGCGGGCGGCGGCGGCCTGAGCCTCAGGCCTTGCCGCGTTCGAGGTGCGTCTCGACGAGGAAGGTCGCGACCGCGCCGGCGGCGTTCACGGCGAGGCTCGCGTGGCGGGGGGAGGGCCTCACCGGCGCGCCCGCCTCCTTCGGCACGCCCCGGCCATGAGCATCCGAGAAGCGGTTGCGCAGGGTCCCGAGCCCGTTGACCAGGTTCATCGCGCCGCCGAGGATGGCCTTGATCGGCTCCTCGGTGTGCTGGTCCGGGGCCAGCCGCAACGCCTTCGCCACCGCCCCGTAGAGCTTCGGCAGGTCGTCCTTCTCGGCATAGGCCACGCCCCGGTCGTCGAGGACGTGCTTGCACACCGTCTCAAGGAGCGTTCGGGCGACGGTGATGGCGCCCTCCGGGTCGGAGGTCCGGCGCGCCAGGGCCTTGGCCCGCACCGAGTGAACGCCGTCGGCATCGAACGTCGCCAGCGCGTCCGATACCACCGCGTCCCCCGGCGCCCGGTTCCGGCCCTCCAGGTGGTCGATCAGTGGCGTGAACGCCTCGCTGAGGATCTGCCTTCGCTCGGCGTAGGTTCCGGCCTGCCCTTTGATATACGGCCAGAAGGCATCGAGGCTGCGGTAGGTTCTGACGAACGATGGCAGAAGGGCCTTGATCGCCTCATCGTGGAGGAACTCGCGGCGCAGGTGCTCGTAGATGTGCCCATCGCCCGAGCCTCCCGTAGCCGATGCGACAAGGATGCCTTCCATCATCGCGACCTGTTCAAGCCGGCTCTCCGGAATATCGTCCACGCAACGGCTCCCCGGACGATCCCGGGCCCGGGCCGGAAACGGGTTGGAAACCCCGTGTTTGGGTTGGATTGGGCCGACACGGGAGCGAACGGCATCGCACGGGAGAAAGGGGTTTCCCTAGGCGCACCGTGCCGCTAAGACGGCATCATGGATCAAGGCCCTAGCGTTGCCAAGGTTGGGGTCGAGGGTTCGAATCCCTTCGCCCGCTCCAATTATCTTCCGACAGCACGAACGACGTCAGGGCCGCCTTGGGGCGGCCTTCGTCGTTCCTGCGTCCAGACACGGCGCGGAATACGGCCGCCGGACGAAGCTCTGCGAAATCGTGCAGGCCGGGCCACGAAATGTGGATCAATCGCCGCTCACCGAAACAGTTCTCAGCATTTTACCGCCAAATTTAAGATACGCCTGAGCTTCAGGAATTCTTCAATCGTTTCAGTGATTTTACCCGCGAAGCATTCCCTGCAGAAATTCCCTCGAACTACTCGGTGATCCGATGTCTTTGCGCCGACTCTCGATCCGAAACCGCTTGGTCGGCGCTTTCGCGATCGTCATCGTCTTCATGCTCGGCATCGGCACGGTGGCCCTTCTCTCGACACGAACCATCAACGGCTATCTGATTCAGGTTCAGTCGAATGATTTGCCGAGCGTCGCCAAGGCCGGAGAGATCTCCGGGTGGATGGCCCGCTACGCCATCAGCGTCTACCGCCATACCGGCGTCATCGATCCGGATTCGAAGAAGCGCGTCGACGGCGAGGTCGAGGAGCGCCGTCTGAAGACGGAACGCGTCATCGCCGATTACGGCCCGCTCGTCAGCTCGCCGGAGGAGCGGGCCCTCTACGACACGATCACGGCGACCTGGGATGCGTATCAGGCCGAGATCAAGACCATCCTCGGGCTCTCGCGCAGCGGCATGAACGAGGACGCCTTCGAACGGCTGCAGGGCAAGGCCGCCCAGCTTCAGCGTTCGGCGATCGACACCGCCAACGCGCTCGTCCAATTGAACAATCGGCATGCCGCGGCCTCCCGCAGCGCGAGCGAGCAGGCCTTCGAGCGGATGCTGGCCATCGTCGTCGGCGCGGCCACGACTGGGTTGATCCTCTCGATCCTGCTCGCGACGATCATCATTCGCGGAATCTCGGGCAGCATCGGCTCCGTGGTGCGCCCGATGACGGCACTGGCCCGGGGCGACCTCGCGGTGGCGATCCCGCATCAGGGAAGCGGCACCGAGATCGGCCGCATCGCGGACGCCGTACAGGTGTTCAAGGACGGGCTCCTGCGCATGAAGGCGCTGGAGGAGGAGACGGTGCTGGCCCGGGCCGGGGCGGAAGCCCAGCGGCGCCAGGCCATGCGCGACATGGCCGACGGATTCGAGCGTGCCGTGGGCGGCATCGTCGGATCGGTGGGGTCCGCCGCCACCGAGTTGCAGGCTACCGCCCAGGCGATGACCGCGACGGCGTCACAGACGGCGAGCCAGTCCGTCTCGGTGGCGGCAGCCGCTGAGGAAGCCGCGTCCAACGTCGAGACCGTGGCGGCGGCCGCCGAGGAACTCGGCTCCTCGGTCCAGGAGATCGGCCGTCAGGTGCAAGGGTCGGCGAGCCTCGCCGAGGCTGCCGTGGCCGAGGCCGGCGCCACCGCCGTCCTGGTTCAGGAACTCAGCGGCGCCACATCCCGCATCGGCGACGTGGTCAAGCTCATCTCCGACATCGCCGGGCAGACCAACCTGCTGGCGCTCAACGCCACCATCGAGGCGGCACGTGCCGGAGAAGCCGGCCGCGGCTTTGCCGTGGTGGCCGCCGAGGTGAAGCAACTGGCGAACCAGACCGCGCGCGCCACCGACGAGATCGGCACGCAGATCGCCCGCATCCAGGGCGCGACCGGGCAGAGCGTGCGGGCGATCGAGGCGATCCGCGGGCGCATCGGCGAGATCAGCACGGTGGCGACCTCGATCGCGGCCGCGGTCGAGGAGCAGGGCGCGGCGACGCAGGAGATCGTCCGCAACGTGTCTCAGGCCGCCGCCGGTACCGGCGAGGTCACGCAGAACATCGCCGGCGTCGCCGGAGCCGCCGAGGAAACCGGTGCCGCCGCCGCCCAGGTGCTGGCTTCGGCCTCCGAACTCTCGCGCCAATCCGAGCATCTCGGCGCCGAGGTCGGACGATTCCTCGCCACTGTCCGCGCCGCCTGAAGCGACGCCGGAACCGGGCCGGCGTTCAAGCTTCCTTTACCATACCGGAACAAAGTCCTCCGCGAGGCGGCGCCAGGGTCCGTCTCCAGCCGGACAGCCATGTTCCTGTTCACCACGCCCCCCGCCACCACCCGCGAGACCGGCACCGGCCGGGACGTGGGGACGCGCGGAGCGACGACCGGGTCGGGCCGGGCGGGCGCGTCCGCCGGTGTCGTGGATGCGATCCGCGACGGGGCGCAGAGTTCGGGCTCGGGCTTCGATTACCTGCTCGCCACGGCGCAGCGCGAATCCGCCCTCGACCCGTCTGCCAAGGCTGGCACCTCCTCGGCCACGGGCCTGTTCCAGTTCATCGAGCAGACCTGGCTCGGCACCATGAAGAACGCGGGCCCGAAGCTCGGGCTCTCGACCTATGCCGACGCCATCACGACGCGGTCCGACGGCACCTATGCGGTGGACGATCAGGCCGCCCGCCAGACCATCCTCGACCTGCGGCGCGATCCCAAGATCGCCGCGACCATGGCCGGCGCCCTCACCGAGCGGAATCGCGAATCCCTCACCACCGCGCTGGGCCGCGAGCCGACCGGGGGTGACCTCTACGCCGCGCATGTCCTCGGCGCCCGCGGGGCGTCCGCCCTGATCAACACCGCACAGGCGAGCCCGGCACGGGCCGCAGCCCTCGACATGCCGGAGGCCGCCGCCGCCAACCGGGGCCTGTTCTACGACAAGGCCGGACGGCCGCGTGGCGCCGCCGAACTCTACGCGCTGCTGGCGACGAGCCGATCGGGCGGCGCGCAGGCGACGGCGGTCCAGGCCGGGGCGGGCACCCCCGTCCTGACCGAGGCACCGACGGCCTATACAGCCCTCGACGGCGGCGGCCTGCGCTCGATGTTCCAGACCGACCGGCGCCAGGGCGCCGTGTCGTCGGGTGTCGCCAAGCTTTGGCAGGGCCGGGCCGCGACCGATTCGGCGCGCAGCGCACCGACCTACTTCCCGCGCTCCGACGACACCGGCAGCGCATCGGCACAGGCCGTCACCGAGCCCGCTTCGATCTCGGTCCCCCCGGCCTCCGCCTCTCAAGCCTCGACCTACCAAGCCTCGACCTACCAAGCATCCGCTTCGGCCGCCCTCCTCGGAGCGCCGCTGCCGCCGCGCCGTCCGGCGGAATTCGGCGCCGCGGGACGCGCGTCCCAGGCAAGTGCCCCCCTCGATCTCTCTCTCTTCACGACCCGGAGCGGCTTATGATCATCCGCCAGTTCCTCGCCTGGATGCAGCACGGTTCCACCGCCCGCCGGGCGGAGGCCGCCGGTGCCCTGGTCCGGGCCTACCTCTATGGCGGATTGGCGTCCGACACGGCGCGGGAGGCGGAGGTGGCGATCCTCGCTCTCCTCGACGATCCGTCGAACCTGGTCCGCAAGGCGCTGGCCGAGGCCTGTGCCGGGTGTGCCACGGCGCCCCGGCCCCTGATCGTCGCCCTCGCCGGCGACCAATCCGAGATCGCCTGCGTGGTCCTGGCGCGCTCGCCAGTACTCAGCGATGCCGACCTCGTCGACGGGATCGCCATCGGCTGCGCGGCCACCCGCCGGGCGATCGCTGGGCGCGTGGATCTCTCTCACGCGGTCGCGGGTGCCATGGCGGAGATCGCCGAGGCGTCGGCGCTGGCCGTGCTCGTCCGCAACCGCAGCGCCCGGATCACCACCGGTAGCCTGCTGCGGATGGTCGAGCGCCACGGATCGGATGCGGGCTTGCGCGAAGCCGTGCTGGCCCGGCCCGAGCTGCCTTTGGAGGTGCGTCAGGCAGTGACCACGCGTCTCGCCGACGTGCTCTCGGCCTTCGCGGTGTCCTCGGGCTGGCTCACGCCGGTGCGCAGTGCCCGCGCGAGCCGTGAGGCGCAGGAGCGCACCACGTTGGCCTTCAGCGCAGGGGCACACCCCGTCGACCTCGCCCGCCTCGTGGTCCACCTCAAGGCCCAGGGCCAGTTGACCGCCGGCCTGCTGCTGCGGGCGATCCTGTCGGGCCACATGGCTTTCGCAGAAGCCGCCCTATCGAACCTCTCGCGCCTCTCGCCCGAGCGCGTCGCCGGCCTGATGCTCGAAAGCTCGGCCGCCTTCGCTGCACTCCATCGCAAGGCCGGACTACCGCCGGCCCTGCTGCCGGCCTTCACCGCTGCGCTCTCGGCGTGGCGGGAAGCGGGCCGGGGCACCATCGCCGCCTTCGGTGCCGGCCTGTCGCGCCTGATGATCGAGCGGGCGCTCACCGCCTGCGAGGGCATGCCGTTCGCCGAGGCCCAGGGGGTGATGGCGCTGCTGGCGCGCTTCGAGGCCGAGGCCGCCCGCGAGGAGGCCCGCCTCGTCGCCCGCGACCTCGTGGAGGATGCCGAGCGCGAGGCCGCACAGGCTCTAGCAAGCGAGATTCTCGACGCCGAATGGCGCGAGGCCCAGCGTCAGGTCGCGCATCAGCCCGAGGCGGAGCTCATCGTGGTGGCCGTCGAAACGGTCAGGACCGACCCGGTGGGCCTCATCCTCGATGCGCTGCCCGATGCGATCCTGGCGGAGTTCCGCGGCGAGCAGGAGCGGGTCCGCGAGATCACGGTGTCGGTAGTGCTGGATTCGATCCCCGAAGCCCTCGTGGCGAGCTACCGCGAGGACCGCGAGCGGATGCGGCTCGCTGCCTGACCGCGCCTGCCGTTCGTCAGCCGAACTGCTCGCGCAGGATACGCTCGTCGAGGCTGTGGCCAGGATCGTGGAGCAGGACGAGATTGGTGGCCCGGTCGAGCCAGGTCTCCACGGTGGCCACCCGCCGGAACTCGGTGTGGTCGGCCACTGCCGCCACGGGACGGTGTTCGGCGTCGAGCACCTCGATCAGGATGCGGGCATAATCCGGCAACAGGGCACCGTGCCACCGGCGCGGGCGGAAGGCCGAGATCGGGGTCAGCGCCAGGAGCCGCGCGTTGAGCGGCAGGATCGGGCCGCCCACCGAGAGGTTGTAGGCGGTGGAGCCGGCTGGCGTGGCGGCGAGTACGCCGTCGGCGATGAGTTCGGGAAGGCGGACATGGCCATCCACCGAGATCCGCAGCTTGGCGGTCTGGTGGGTCTGGCGCAGCATGTAGACCTCGTTGAGAGCCCGCGCCTGATGACGCCGGCCCTCGGTGTCCACCGCTTCCATCATCAGGGGATGGATCAGGCTGCGCTTGGTGCTCTCCAGGCGCTCGATCAGCCCGTCCTCGCGGAACTCGTTCATCAAGAAACCGACGGTGCCGCGGTTCATCCCGTAGATCGGCGTGCCGGCATGCATGAAGCGGTGCAGCGCCTGAAGCATCAGGCCGTCGCCGCCGAGGGCCACCACCACGTCGGCCTCGTCGGGCGGCACGTGGTCGTAGCGCCGCATCAGAGTGTCGGCGGCCTGACGCGCATCGGGCGTCGGGCTGGCGATGAAGGCGATCCGCTGGAAACGCCGCGTCATGGGCTCACACGCGTCATGGACTCTCATCCGCCTCGTTGACGCGAAGCCTGCACTTCGCATCTCACATCAGGGCCGCGCCGGAACGCCCGTGCCGGTCGAGCGGCAGAGCCTCGTAGGGAGTTCCATAGCATGGAGCGTCCACTTCTCGTCTACACCACCTTCCCCGACGCCGAGGTCGCTCTCGCGGTGGGCGAGGCGCTGGTGCGCCTGCGACTGGCGGCCTGCGTCAACGTGCTACCCGGCATGGCCTCGGTCTACGCCTGGAAGGGCCATGTGGAGCGGGCCGACGAGGTCGTGGCGCTCATCAAGACCCGCGAGAGCCTGGCCGACGCGGTCAACGCGGCCCTGAAGCGGCGCCATCCCTACGAGACGCCGATCATCCTGCATCTGCCGGTGGCCGGGGCCGATCCGGACACCGTGGCCTGGATCCTCTCCGAGACAGCAACCCAGGAGCCTCAAGCGCCGCCGAGCGGATAGCTGCGGCCCTTCCAGACCGCAGCGCCCGCGTGCCGGGGACGCAGGAGCACGTTCCACTGGATCGCCAGCGCCACCAGGACGGCGAGGGGATGCAGCGGGATGGTCGCTGCCGGCTCCTGGGTCACCAACGTGATCGCGGTCCGGGTGCCGAGCGAGGCGACGAGCGCGGCGGCGGCCAGGAACGTGGCGCCCGCCGAGCCGAAGCCGCAGAGGGCGAAGCCGAGGAGCAGCACCGGCAGGACGTGGCCACCGAACAGCAGAAGCGTCCAGACGGGGAGGGCGCGCGGTGTCGCCATGCCCTCATGGGCGTTCTTCGAGAAGCCGGCCCAGGCCTGGTCGAAATCGGCGTACATCCGGCAGGTCGCGAGCGCATGGCCGGCCACGAGATCGGTGGAATGGCCCGCTTCGCGCAAGCGCCGCGGCAGGAACACGCCGTCGTGGATGCTGGCCCGGATGGCGCCGTGCCCGCCGATCTCGGCATAGACGGCGCGGTCGATCAGGACGAGCTGGCCGCAGGCTGCGCCGAGCGCGGGCCGGAGCGACCCGCGCATCATCGCCATCGGCAGGTATCCGCAGAACAGGAAATTGATCATCGGCACGGTGAGGGATTCGCCGAGCGAGACGATGATCTGACGCGGTACGCCGCTGACGAGGGCGGCACCGGTCCGGCCCGCATGCGCCGCCAGGGACGCGGCGGCGGCGGGGGCCAGCGTCACGTCGGCGTCGATGAACAGGAGGTGGTCGCCCTGAGCCCGCGCGGCGAGAACGGCGCAGGCGTGGTTCTTGCCGGTCCAGCCCTCGGGCAAGGGCGGGATCGGGACAAGGACGACGCGGCTATCGTCCAAGGCCAGCGCGCCGACGATCGCAGCGGTGGCATCGGTGGAATGGTCGTCGCCGATAAGCACCTCCAGCGCGACGCCGAGGCTCGCCAAGGCAGCGCGGACGGTCCCCTCGATGGCGGCGGCCTCGTTGCGGGCCGGGATCAGGATCGAGACGCGCGGGACGGCACTCGGTTCCGGTTCCGGCGTGCGCAGGGCGGTGAGGTTTGCCCAAGCGAGTACCGCCGGCAGCAGCGCGAGGGCGAACGCCAGGAGCGCGAGGGCAAACATCACGGGGACTCATCTCCGGGGGCGGGCTCGGCGCGGTGCGACGGGTCGAAGCGCCGGCCGGCCAGTCCCGACCGCAGGCGGCGCCACGCGTCATAGATCCCGCCGACGCCTTTTGCACCTGAGGTCAGTACCGTGAAACGCGCGGCGTCACGCGCGACGACGTCGGCGCTCAAGCGGTCGAGGGTCGCGGTGAGGTCGGCCTCGAGCCGCGCCAGCCGTTCCGGCCGGGGCAGGGCGAGGAGGTCGATCCCGCGAATCGGGGCGCCGAAGGCGGCGAAGGCCTCGGCGCCGCGCTCGTCCCAAAAGGCGTATTCGAGGGCGAGCGGCACGAACAGGGCTTCGGGGGCGATCTCGGCCAGACGCGCCACGCCGGCCCGGAGGGCGAGCGGGCGCTGGCGGACATCGGCGAAACGCCCCTGCGCCGTGATCCACATCATGTGGCCGGGCCGCAGGATGCCACGCGACGCCTTCAGGAACTGGGCCGCGCCACGGGCCGATTCGAGATCGACCGGAAAGGCGCCGATGCGGGAAAACACGCCGTAGCGCTCCAGCATCTTCGCGTCGAAGGGGGCATGGCTGTCATGGTCCGGGTAGAGTCGCCCGGCGAGCAGGATCACGACGGCAGCGTCCCACCAAGCAGGGTGGTTGAGATAGACCACGATGGGCCCCGGCGCTTGCGTACCCGGCGGCAGGCCCCAGCGGGCCAACCGCAGGGCATCGAGGTGGCGTCTCAGGAAGCGATCGAAATACGCCACCATGAAGCGCCAGACGAGCGCGGAACGGGCCGGAGGGCTCACGGCCGTCGTATCCTTCACTGTGCGCACGGATCAGCAGGGAAACCGAGGGTGTGCGCTCGGGCCGCCTGCGTCAACCGCATCGAGCGCGGTCAGGCGCTCGCCCGCACGTCGCCGCGCGCATCGCCGTCATGGGCGTCCGCCGCGATCCAGCCGGACATCATCACCATCGGCATGCCGGGGCCGGGATGCGCCGCGCCGCCCGCGAGGTAGAGGCCGCGCACCTGCCGCGAGCGGTTGCCCGGCTTGAACGCCCCCATGAACTTGCCATGCGAGGCGAGGCCGTAGATCGCGCCGTTGAGCACCTTGTAGCGCTCGTGGATGTCCTGCGGCGTCAGATGGCGCTCGACCACGATGCGCTCTTCGAGGTCGGGCATGTGGGCGGTGCGCTTGAGCTTGTCGAGGATCACCTGCCGATAGGCCGGAAACATCTTCGACCAGTCGTGATGCGGGCGCAGATACGGCGTGTGGACGAGGACGTAGAGCGCCTCGCCGCCTTCCGGGGCCACCGACGGATCGGTGGAGGAGGGCGCAGCGAGATAGGCGGTTGGGTCCGGGGCCGGCTCGCCCTTGCGGTAGATCCAGTCGAATTCCTCCTCCGGGTTCTTGGAGAAGACGAAGTCGTGGTGGTTCAGGTGATCGTAGCGCTTGTTCAGGCCGAGATAGAGCACCACGCCGGAGCAGGCCGGTTCGAAGCTCTTCTTCTCGTAAGCCTTGCCGACATCGCCCCCGACGAGTTCGCGGTAGGTGCGCACCGAATCCATGTTGGAGATGACCGCATCGAACGGGGTGATCCCCGCGGCCGTCTTCACGCCCTTGATCGCGCCGTTCTCGATGGCGAGCCCCGTGACCTCGTCTCCTGGCCTGAGGGTCGCGCCGAGCTCGGTGGCGAGCTTGGCCAGCGCCTCGGCCACGGCGCGGGTGCCGCCCATCGGGTACCACACGCCCTCGGCCGTCTGCATGTGGGCGATGGCGCACAGCACGGCGGGGGCGCCGTAGGGCGACGAGCCGACATATTGCACGAAGTGGTCGAGCATCTGGGCGAGGCGCTCGTCCTTCACCTTCGAGCGGATGGTGCCGGCCACTGACGTGCCCATGCGCAGCGAGAGCACGTCGCGCAGGGTCCCAGGATTCATGTTGGCGCGAATGTTGATCGTGTCGAACAGGTCCTCCACCGGCTTCCAGAAGAAGAACTTGTTGGAGACTTCGTGCAGGTGCTCAGAGATTTCGAGGAATTTCTTGTAGCCCTCGCCCGCGCCGGTGCCCGGCGCGAACCGGTCCATGTCGGCGGCCATACGGCCGACATCGGCCATCAGGTCGATCTGGGTGTCGTCGTCGAAGAAGCAGCGCCATTGCGGGTCGAGGCGGCGCAGGTCGAGGTAGTCGCGAATGTCGCGCCCGGCCTCCTGGAAGATTCGCTCGAGGACCTTGGGCACCGTGAGGATCGTCGGTCCCATGTCGAACCGGAAGCCGCCTTCGTGCAGCACCGCGGCCTTGCCACCGAGCCAATCGTTCTTGTCGTAGAGCGTCACCGTGTGGCCGCGCGCGGCGCTCACACAGGCTGCCGCGAGGCCACCCAACCCCGCACCGACGACGGCGACCGATGAACCGACCCGCATCTTAGTATCACTCCCCGGAATGGAGACACGCCCACTCTCTTCCGGTGAAGCTAGACCGGATGGACTGGGGGTCAACGCGTTAACCGGTCGCGGCGTGTTTCATTCGCAGCGATTATACCACGCGACGCGACACAAGCCCTACCGCAAGCGCGAGTCCAGCCGCCGCCACCGCGCCGATCACCCCCCAGGCCGGCAGTGCCGCGGCCCATCCTTCCGCCAGCGCGCTCTGATAAGCCTCGATCGCCCAGGCATTGGGGGTGAGCCAGCCGGCCTCCTGCAGCCAGGGCGGCATCAGGAAGCGGGGCACCATGCTGCCGCCCACAGCCGAGAGCAGGAGCACGCCGAAGGTCGAGGCGAGATGCGCCTGCTGGCGGGTGGCCGAGGCCGCGCAGGCCGCGAGCGCCAGTCCCGCCGCCATGGCCGAGACCAGAAGCGAGGTGACAATCCAGGCCGCCCAGTGCGGGCGGATGTCGACCCCGTGGAGGAGGGCGGCGGCGGCGAAGATCAGCCCGGCCTGTACCAGCCCCTGTGCCACCAGGAACAGGAACTTGCCCAGCACCACCACGGCGAGCCCCCCGGGCCCGGCCATCAAGCGGTCGGCGAGGCCGGACTGGCGCTCGTCGACCAGGGACATCGCGCCCTGCATGGCGGCGAACAGCAGGAACACCGCGGTGATCGCGCCGGCATAGTAGCTCACCCGGTCGTTGGTGCCGCCGGAAGCGGTGCTCTGCCGCTCCACCAGGGAGGCGAAGGAGAACGGCTCCTTGCGGGCGCGCTGCTCGGCGAAGGCGCTGTTGAGGAAGGTGCGTTCGTCCGGCCCGATCTTGCCGGAGCGCTCCACGTCGGCGACGATCCGGGCGAGCACCACGTCGGGCATGGCCTCGTTGAGGACCCGCTGGAACTGGCCGAGGGCGATCGGGCTCGCCAACGCGCGGGCCGGGTTCTCGATGAGGACCACCGGCTGGTCGGAGCCGCCCGCTACGCCGGCGGGGGCGTCGAGGTCGCCACGCAGCACCAGGGCGACGTCGACGTCGCCGCGGCGCACCGCGCCGGTCGCCTGCTCCACCGAGGTCACGGCCAGGCGGGCGATGCGCAGCGACGGGTCGGCCTCCAGGGCGGTCATCAGCCGCTCCGTCGTCGCCGTATGGGCGAGGTCGACAAGGCCGAGATGGATGCGGATGCGGTCACCGATGGCGCCGGAAAAGATCGCCGCGAAGATCACGAAGATCACCGTGGGCAGCACGAAGGCCATGACCAGGGCCGCGCGGTCGCGCACCAGCCCGATCAGCATCACCCGGAACGCAGCGCTGATCATGGCGCGGCGGCCTCCCGACGTCGGACCCGGACGGGTGCGCGCGCCTCGCCGAGGTTGACGGCATCGCGATAGACCGCCTCCAGCCCCGGGGTGCGAATACGGATTTCGGCCACCGGTACGCCCTGCCCGCGCAGGGCGCCGAGCAGGGCAACGCCATCAAGGCCGGCGGAGGCCGAACGGATCGCCCGCCAGGTCAGGCCGGTATCCACCGGGGCGAAGCCGGCCTCACGCAAGGCGCTTTCGGCCGCCGCATCGGCGGGGGCGCCCAGGGTGATCTCGTGCTCGGGCGCGTCGGCGCGGACCTGGCCGAGGAGATCGGCGAGGCGCCCCTCGCGCACGATCCGCCCCCGCGCCAGCACGGCGACCCGGTCGCACAGGCGTTCGGCTTCCGCAAAATCGTGGGTGGCGACAAGGATCGCCGCCCCCTCCGACCGGAGCCGGCCGAGCACCGCATGGATCGCGGCGCGGGCGTGGAGGTCGACCCCCTGCGTCGGTTCGTCGAGGAGGACGAGGCGCGGCCGCGCCATCAGGCTCGCGGCGATGTTGACCCGGCGCTGGTAGCCACCGGACAGGAGCCCGACCGGACGCCGGGCGACGTCGCCGATCTCGGCGAGGTCGAGGGCCATGCGCACCGCCGCGGCCCGGCCGCCGCGGCCGATCCCGGCGAGTTGGGCGAAGACCGAGAGGTTCTCGGCCACGCTCAGGCGCGGATACAGGGCGATCTCCTGAGGGACCCAGCCGATGGCGCGCCGCACGCCGCGCTCGCGAAACGGATCGGCGCCCAGCACCCGCACGGTGCCGGCGCGCGGCGGCAGGCGCCCGGCGACGAGGCGCATCAGCGAGGTCTTGCCGGCCCCGTTCGGCCCGAGCAGCGCCAGGGTCTCACCAGCCACCAAACCGAAATCGACGCCGTCGAGCACGGACTGCCCACGATAGGCGAGGACGGCGCCCCGAACCTCCACCAGGGGGGCCGCGACCGAAAGCTCCGCGCGGACCGGCATGGCGGGCCCGATCAGCGTGGCGGCAGGGCGCGAGTCAGGCGCACCCGCAGGCGGATGCCCGGCTCACGCAGGGCGAAGTGCGCACGGGCGAAATCCGGCCGCACGCCGCGCACAGCCTCACCGGAGAAGCCATAGGGTTCGAGCGGCAGGCCGAGTCCGGTGCGGTCGAGGCGGCCATTGCCGTTCACGTCCTGATAGGCCGCCACCGCGTAGGTGCCCGGCGCCACATCGTCGAAGACGAATCGCTGGCTCGCCGCGCGGGCCGGTGCGTCCTGGCCGATCCGGCACTCGGCCTCCGACAGGCCACCCTGGCACAAGGCGACGTAGACCGAGCCGGGGACCGGCTCGATCCCCTCCACCGTCACGTCCACGCCGGCCGCCGATGCGGCTCCCGCCACCAGCACGCACGCGACTGCCGTGACAGCACCTCGGCACGAGCCCCGCCGGCGCCTCACGACGCCTCGCGCGATGCGGCGAGCGGCGCCGTCGTCGGAATGCCCGCGCTTTCGGCGCCGACGCGGCCGGCGGACAATTCCTCGATGAGCAGGCGGGCGGTGATGCGCGCGCCCTCGTAGATCACCGGCAAGCCGGAGCCCGGATGGGTGCCGCCGCCGACGAGATAGAGCCCCGGCCCGAAACGATTGTGCGGGCGGAAGTAGAGCATCTGCATCAGATCGTGGGCGAGGTTGAAGGTGGCGCCCTCGTGCACGAAGAAATCGTCACGCCACTCGGTCGGGTCGACGATCCGCTCGTAGCGGATGCGCGATTCGATGTCGCCGAGCCCCAGGATCTTCAACCGGTCGAGCACGAGGCGGCGATAGCTCGCGCGGGTGGCCGGCCAGTCGATACCGGCCTTGAGATTGGGCACCGGCACCAGCACGTAGAGGCTGGTCTGGCCGGGAGGCGCCATACCGCCATCGGTGAAGCCCGCGTGCTGGACGTAGAGCGAAGGCTGCATCGGCAGGATGCCGTCGGTGATCTCGCGGATGTTGCGGGCATACTCCTCCGACAGGAGGATGGTGTGATGGCCGAGCCCAGCCGGCATCGGACCGTCGAGCCCGAGATAGAGCATGAAGGTCGAGCAGGAGAGACGCGCCTTTGCGATCTTGGCGTCGCGCCAGCGCGGACGATGCGTCTCCGGCACCAGATCCTTGATGACCTTGGCAAAATCGCCGTTGATGACCACCGCGTCGGCGTGAATCGTTTCGCCGTTGCAGACGACGCCGGTCGCCGCCTTGCCGGTGAACAGCACGCGCTCGACACCCGCACCGAGGCGAATGTCGACGCCCATGCGGCGGGCGAGACCCGCCATCGCCTCCGAGACGGCGCCGCAGCCGCCGACCGGGTGATAGACCCCATGCTCGTATTCGAGGAACGAGAGGATCGTGAACAGGCTCGGGCATCGGAACGGCGACATGCCGAGATATTTGGTCTGGAACGCGAAGGCGAGGCGGACCCGCGGATCCTTAAAATAGCGCTGCAGATCCTTGTCGACGCTGCGGCCCGGATGGAGATGGGGCAGGGCGGCGAGCATCGCCGGCGACGCCATCGCCCGCAGGGTGTGGAAGGCCTGCTCCAGCACCGGCTTGAAGAACTTCAGCTTCACCCGGTTGTCGGCAAAGAACGTCCTGACGTTCTTGGCGTCCTCAGGCGCGATACGGGCGACTTCGGCCTCGAGCCGGTCCATGTCGTTGGTGGCGCGAATCTCGCCGCCGGCCTCGAAGACCAGATGGTATTGCGGGTCGAGCCGCTCGAGTTTGACGTGGTCCTCGAGCTTCTCGCCGCAGGTCTCGAAAATGTCGGCAAGAATCTGTGGATAGAGGAAGAACGTCGGGCCGATGTCGAATCGGTAGCCGCCTGGGGCCTCGACGGTCTTGGTGCGGCCGCCCACTGCCGGATCTTTCTCCAGCAGGGTGACGTGAACACCCGCCCGCGCCAGCAGGAGCGCGGTCGCGAGGCCGCCGGGACCGGCGCCGACGATGATGACCCGGCGTCCGGACAGGGTCCGCAAGCCGTCCCGTGACTGCAACAACGCGTGCAACTCCTACTCGACCCCAGCCCAGGGCGGAGCTTGCCCCTCCCATGGACGCCTGTCGACCGACCGGCTCGCGTAATCTTGACCGTAGGTGGCAGCGCGGCAATTGGCACGGATTGTCGCGTGTCAGCGCACTGCGAGATGATGAAGCGCGATGGCGCCGGCCGTGGCGACGTTGAGGGAATCGAAATCGGGCGCCATCGGGATACGCACCGTCCGGGTGCGGGCCATCAGGCCATCGGGCAGCCCCGGCCCCTCGGAGCCGAGCAACAGGAGCGCGCGGGGCAGGGGCGGAAGCGCAGACAGCGTCTCGCGGCCAGCGGGGCTGAGGGCCAGGACCACGAGGTCGTGGCGCTCGGCCCAGGCCACCAGCGCCAGCCCGTCGGGCAGGCGGGCGAACGGCACCGTCAGCGCCGCACCGGCCGAGACCCGGATCGCCTTGCGGTACAGCGGATCGCAGGTGGCGGCGTCAAGGAGGATGCCGGCGGCCCCGAAGGCGGCGGCATTGCGGAACAAGCCGCCGACGTTGTCGTGGTTGGTCAAGCCGACGAGCCCCACCACGAGGGCAGGGGCCGGAGAGGGCGGAAGCGTCAGGTCGGGTTCCCGTCCGCGCAGGCCCACCGCCAGAACGCCGCGATGGATCGGGAATCCGGCGATCGCGCTCATCACCGCCTTCGATGCCGCGTAGACCGGCGGTGGATCCGGAGAGGCCGCGATGGCGGCGCCGAGCGTCACCGCGCGCTCAGGTGAGAGCAGGATCGATTCGAGGGAAAACCGGGCGCGCGCCGAGAGCATGACCCGCAAGGTCACATCGCCCTCGACGATGAAGCGGCGCTCCCGCCCGATCAGGTCGCGCTCGCGCATCGCCGTGTAGGGCGCGATGCGCGGATCGTGCGGGTCCGCGATCGGGATGATCTCGGCCAAGGGCAGCGTCAGGCGCTGGCGGGCCGGCCGCCCATGCGGATCGCGAGCGGATCGGCCTCGGCCTTGGTCGGCACCTTCACCAGGGCCTCGCCATCGAGGACGATCTCGCCGGCCACCGAGCAGGTGCACTTGAGCCGAGCGCGCCGACGCTCGGGCACGAGTTCGGCAACCTCCACCGTCACCTGGACGGTATCGCCGATGCGCACCGGCGCACGGAAGTTCAGGGTCTGGCTGATGTAGATGGCGCCGGGGCCGGGCAGGCGGGTGCCGAGCACCGCCGAGATCAGGCCGGCCGTGTAGAGGCCATGGGCGATGCGGGTACCGAAGGGGGTGCGGGCCGCGAAGTGCTCGGAGAGATGGATCGGATTGCGATCACCAGTGATCTCGGCGAAGCCCACCACGTCGGAGGAAGAAATCTCCTTGTTGAGGGTCTCGGACAATCCGACTTCGAGGTCCTCGAAATACAGGACGCGCAGTTCGGGCATCATCGGCAGTCTCTCCCGGTCTTGTCGGGCCGGTCCGTCCGACCGTCCCACAACTACGCCAGTCTTCGTGTGGCAGCCCCACCGCGTCGCATAGCCGCTCGCCCAAATCCAGTATCGCGCGGCAAAATCCCATGGCGATCGCGTGAAGCCTCCGAAGCTGCGTCATGACGCGAAGGGCACCCTCCGGAGTGGTATTTTCGGGACCAGTAGTCCGAGAGGCGTGGCGCGGAGCGGAAGCCCGCAGCAAACCCGGATGCCAGACCCATTGCTCTCGACAGCGGACCCGCTGCCGCGCCATGACGCCCTGGCCCGCATGCGGAATTCCGACCCACTTGTGTTCTGACCTCTCATGTCCCCACCCCTAGAGTCTTCCCCCACAGCGACCCCGGCTGGCCTGCGCACGGTGGTCGCCCGCGTCGCGGCGCTGAATCTCGCCTATTTCGGGGTCGAGATCGTCGTTGCGCTGGCAATCGGCTCGATCGCGCTGCTGGCCGACAGCCTCGATTTCCTGGAAGACGCGGCGGTCAACCTGCTGATCTTCGCCGGGATCGGCTGGAGCATGCGCAACCGGGCGCGCCTCGGCATGGCGCTCGCCGGCATCCTGCTGCTGCCGGCGCTGGCCACCGCCTTCGCCGTCTGGCAGAAATTTTCGGACATGGCGCCGCCGGCCGCACTCCCGCTGACCCTGACGGGGCTCGGGGCGCTCGCCGTCAATCTCGCCTGCGCGACGATACTGGCGCGCCATCGCGCCGGCGGCGGCAGCCTGACACGCGCGGCCTACCTCTCGGCCCGCAACGACGCCTTCGCCAACCTCGCCATCATCGCGGCCGGCCTCCTCACGGTGCTGACGCTTTCGCCCTGGCCCGATCTGATCGTGGCCGTCGGCATCGCGATCCTCAACGCGGATTCGGCCGTGGAAATCCTGACGGCGGCCCGCGCCGAGTGGCGCGCGGCCAAGGTGGCATCGTAGAACACCGCGCATGCGCCTGTTTCCCCTCTCCGATCTCCATCTCGAGCGCCGCCGGCTCGACCTGATCCCGCGCCCGCAGGCGTCCTTCGACGTTCTGGCCTGTGCCGGCGACCTGTGGGAGGGGCACCCCGAGCGCGGGCTCGCCGCATTGGTGGAGATCGCGCAGGGGACGCCGATCGTCCTGGTGCCGGGCAATCACGAGCATTACGCCCCCACCGGCGACGAGCGCACGGCCCCCGAACTCATCGCGGCCCTCGACGCTGCTGTCGCCGGCGCCAACGCGGCAGGGGCGCGTATCCACCTGCTGCAGCACGGGCGATCGATCGTGATCGACGGCGTGCGCTTCGTCGGAACCACCTTGTGGAGCGACTGGTCCCTCGCCGGCCGCTGGCTCGAGGAGTCCACGCCCGACCGGCCGGACGATCCGGTGGCCTATGCCGCAGCCCGGATGACCGACCCGATCACCGGCTCGCGCGAATTCCGCGGTTCGATCCGCAACGGCGACGGCTCGGTCTGGTCGCCCGCCGACGCCATGGCGGCGCATACACGCGAGCGGGCGGACCTCATAGAAGCACTTCGGGTCCCCCATGCGGGAGCCACCGTGTGCATCACCCACCATCCGGCGGGGACGCATGCGGCGGATGCCTTCCGCGGGGCTCCGGGGGTGCCGTGGTGGCTGCCGGCCTTCTATGCCACCACGTTGCTCGACGATCTGCCCGTTGCCGTGCGCCCGGAGGTGTGGATCTCGGGCCATTTCCACGCCGGCCACGACATCACGGTGGGGCGCACGCGCTGGGTGGCGAATCCGGTGGAGGGCAAGAACTTTTCGGCCGATTGCCTCGTAACGGTCGGCTGAGCCAAGCGACGTTCTCGACGGCGACGTTCGACGCACCGGCCCTTGGCGCAGCGGCCGGCCGCGCCATGATCATCTCTCTCCATCGCCGACACGGACGCTTCTCATGAACGCCTTCATCGCCGTCGTCCTCGTCTGTACCAACGGCATCCCCATTGAGGCCTGCACCGACGACAAGGCGAGCGAGGTGCGCAAGGTCCGCGTCGCCAACGAACTCGGCTGCACCAACGGCTGGCAGGAGATCATCGCCCGCACCGATCTGCGCGACGAGATCGGCAAGACCAGCTACCTCAAGACCGAGTGCCGCCGGGTGAAGAATGCGGAGTGACGTCGTCGTGATCCGGTGCGCCCGTCGTGGCAGCACCGGATCGTCGAGAGTGTCAGGTCACTTGTCGTATTTGATATAGGCGAAGCGCGCGTCCGTCGGCGTGCCTTCCAGGGCACCGCCCTCCGCGCCCGGTTGCCAGCCCACCACCTCCTCGATCTTGCGCGCCAGGGCGAAGTCCTTCTCGGTGACGCCCTTGGCCGCGTGGTTGGTGAGGCGGACCTCGACCCAGGCGTAGGACGCCGTCAGATCGGGATGGTGCCAGGCGGCCTCGGCGAGGTGGCCCACCGTATTGATGACCATCAGCGTGCTCTTCCAGCCGGCGGTCTTGTAGGTGCGTTTGATCCAGCCTTCCTCGAGGCGCCATTCGGACAGCTCGCTCTTCAACCGCTCTTCGATGGTCGCGTCGTCGAGGACGCCTTCGCGCGGTTCGGCCATGCCTGTCGCTCCTGATGGGTTGGGTCTCTGCCGGAATCCTGGCCCGAGCGCGACGGAGGCGCAAGCGCGTCTGGACCGCACCCCTTTCGCCTCCCGCACCGGAATGCCGCACCCGGTGGACGGCCGAGAAGGGACATCCTAAGAAGAGGCCCAAGAGGCCGTAGCTCCGGAAAACCGGGGTCGAGAGGCCGATCGAGCCGACCAGGGAGGGTGCGTCCATGCTGTCACGGCGCGGATTGCTCGCGACGGCAGCGTTCCTGCCCACGATCCTGACCCGCCCCGCCCAGGCCGCGCCACCCGCGGTTCGGGTCGGAAGCCTGCCGTTCGGAACGGTGTCGTGGGAAGCGGCCGTGATCAAGGCGCGCGGGCTCGACGTCGCCAATGGCTTCACCCTCGACGTGGTCAAGCTCGCCGGTAACGATGCGGCGCGCATCGCCTTCCTCGGCGGCCAGGTCGACACCATCGTCGGCGACCTGCTCTGGGCCGCCCGCCTCGGCAACGAGGGCCGGGCGATGCGGTTCTTCCCCTATTCCACGACGGAAGGCTCGCTGATGGTGCCGGCGGGCAGTGCCATCGCGTCCCTCAAGGATCTCAAGGGCAAGAAGCTCGGCATCGCCGGCGGTCCCCTCGACAAGAACTGGCTCCTTCTCAAGGCGCAGGCGCGCGATTCCGCCGGCATCGACCTCGAGAACGAGGCCACCATCGCCTTCGGAGCGCCCCCGCTCCTCGCGCTTAAGCTCGAACAGGGCGAGCTCGACGCCGGCCTCCTGTACTGGACCTATTGTGCCCGCCTGGAGACCAGGGGCTTCAGGCGCCTGATCAGCTCGGACGACATCATGCGCGCCTTCGGCGCCTCCGGCTCGATGGCGCTGATCGGCTATCTGTTCGAGGGCGCCACCCTCTCGGACAAGCCCGACGCCGTGGCTGGCTTCACCCGCGCCTCGAAGACCGCCAAGGACATGCTGGCCAACGACGCCGCGACCTGGGACGTGGTGCGCCCGCTGATGGCGGCGGAGGACGAGCCGACCTTCGTGGCGCTCAAGCGCGATTTCCTCGCCGGCATCCCGCGCCGCTCCCTCGCCAACGAGCGGAGCGACGGCGAACGCCTCTACACCGTGCTGGCGCGGCTGGGCGGCGAACGCCTGGTCGGGGTCGGCACCACCCTGCCGCCGGGGCTCTATTTCGACGGGACGGGAAATGGCTGAGGCGCACGCGCGGCTGCTCCACCCTTGGGGGCAACTCTAGCTCCATGGGCTTTGCCACCCGTCTCGTCTCCGTCCTCGTCCTCCTGGGCGGCTGGCAGGTGGCGGCCTCGCTGGCCGCATCGCGGCTGTTGCCGGCGCCGCTGACGATCGTCGATTTCATCATCCGCGAATCGGCCACCGGCGACCTGTGGTGGAACGTCGGGATCACGCTCGCGCGGGTCGGCATCTCGTTCGTCATCGCCATGGCGCTCGGAGTCCTGCTCGGCATCGCCCTCGGACGCTGGCGCGGCCTGAACCTCGTCCTCGACACGCCGCTCCTGATCCTGCTCAACACCCCGGCCCTCGTCATCACGGTGCTGGCCTACATCTGGGTCGGCCTCAACGAAGGCGCTGCGGTGCTCGCGGTCGTCCTCAACAAGCTGCCCAACGTCGCGGTGATCCTGCGCGAAGGCGCGCGCGGCCTCGATCCGCAACTGGAGGAGATGGCCCGGACCTACCGGTTCGACCGCCGCACCTGGATCGCCCACGTGCTCGTGCCCCAGCTCCAGCCCTTCGTGGTGGCCGCCGCCCGCTCGGGTCTATCCCTCGCCTGGAAGATCGTGCTGGTGATCGAACTGCTCGGACGCCCCAACGGGGTCGGTTTCGCGATCAACTACTACTTCGTCCAGAGCCTGAACGTGGCGGCCATCGTCGGGTACAGCGTCGTCTTCATGAGCGTGATGATCGCCATCGACATCATGATCCTCCAACGTCTGGAAGCCCATGTCCGCCGGTGGCGCTGAGAAATCCGTCAGTGGCGCTGAGATGAAGACTCAGGTGGTCCTGAGCGTCGACATTGCCTCCAAGGTCTACGGCGCTGGCGGTCCGGAGCCGGTGGAGGCGGTGCGCAACCTCGCCTTCTCCATCGAACCGGGGGAGATCGCCTGTCTCATCGGTCCCTCCGGCGCGGGCAAGACCACGACCCTGCGCATCCTCCTCGGGCTCGACCATGCCTATACCGGCAGCGTGACGCCCGACCCGGCAGAGGCCGGGATCGCCATGGTGTTCCAGGAGCCGCGGCTGCTGCCGTGGCGCAGTGTCGAGCACAACGTTCGCCTTGCGTTGCCGCGGGCGGAGCGGGGGCGCGATCTCGACGCGCTGTTCGCGTCGCTCGGATTGACTCCCTGGCGCACGCGCTACCCCGGTGCGCTCTCACTCGGGATGGCACGGCGCGTGGCCCTCGCACGCGCGCTCGCCCTGGAGCCCCGCATCCTCATCCTCGACGAGCCGTTCGTCTCCCTCGACGACACGGCCGCCGCGGCCCTGCGGGCCCTCGTAGTGGAGAGCGTGACGCGGGCCGGCATGAGCGTGCTGATGGTCACGCACAATGTCGGCGAGGCCATCGAGATCGCCGACCGGCTCCTCCTGGTCTCGGCACGACCGGCGAGTCTGATCGCGGCGGTGCCGCTCGATCGGCCCCGCCGGGAGCGGGATCGGAGCTGGGTCGAGTCGCAGCGCGCCGCCCTGGCGAGTCGCTATCCCGGCGTCATCGCCGGCTAAAGGCGGGACTAAAGTGCTCGGACGCGTGCGGAGTGCCGTCTCCGGACGATCGTCGCCCTGCGTAGGAAATACCGAAAGCCTGTGCGGCGAGAAGGCGCATCCGGTGCCACGCCCCGGTGAACGTACCGACGAGCGATGGGTTGGAGCGCACACGGCACGCCCGACCCCATTGCATTATCGTTCATGGCGAGAATCGTGTGCTGACCGCCGAACGAGGCTCAACCAGCCGACACGGCAGATCTCCGCAGCAAGAAGCATGGCCTGATCGATTCGGGCACACCATCATGCACCCACCGCATAATCGATCCGTTCACTTCGAAAAGTATTTTCTCCGCGACCCATCGATATTGCGGCGCACAAAGGGATATTGCGGGGCACGATAGCTGGCTCATGGCAAGCTCTTGATAACGAGGACTTGAATGAAGCCTCGGTCGGACGTGCCAAAGCGAGTTGACGCCGCCCGAATTTTTCTTAGAGTTCATTCAAGCTTCGGTTTCGAGGGGCGCCGCAAAGGGATAGCGGTCCTTGGCCAAGACGATTGAATCCGGGTCACACTGGCCCCTCGTTCCGTCGTTCGCCCGCTATCGAAGCTAAACATCCCTGTCGCAAACATCAGGTCGCATCGTTCGTCGCAACTCTTTTTGAGTGTGATGCCGGCTGTAAAGACCTGTCGGAGGAATGCATGAGAGCGGTCCATCTTCTCGCACTCGGCGCCGGTCTGGTGGCTTCGGCCCCCGCCCTCGCCAACGAAGACCTGATGAAGCACCTCGCCAACCCGGGCGACCAAGCGCTTCAGACGGTCGACTACGCCAACACCCGTTATTCGAAGCTCGACCAGATCAACGCCAGCAACGTCAAGCAGTTGCAGGTCGCCTGGACGTTCTCGACCGGCGTGCTGCGCGGCCACGAGGGTTCGCCCCTCGTCATCGGCAACATGATGTACGTGCACACCCCCTTCCCGAACATCGTCTACGCCCTCGACCTCGATAAGGACGGCGTGATCGTTTGGAAGTACGAGCCCAAGCAGGATCCGAGCGTCATCCCGGTGATGTGCTGTGACACGGTCAACCGTGGTCTCGCCTACTCCGACGGCGCCATCATCCTGCACCAGGCCGACACCACTGTCGTCTCGCTCGACGCCAAGTCCGGCAAGGTGAACTGGTCCGTCGTCAACGGCGACCCCAAGAAGGGTGAGACCAACACCGCTACCGTTCTTCCGGTGAAGGACAAGATCATCGTCGGCATCTCCGGCGGCGAGTTCGGCGTGCAGTGCCACGTCACCGCCTACGACGCCAAGACGGGCAAGAAGGTGTGGCGCGGCTATTCCGTCGGCACCGACGAGCAGATGATCATGGACGGCGAGAAGACCACGTCGCTCGGCAAGCCGGTCGGCAAGGACTCGTCCCTGAAGACCTGGGAAGGCGACCAGTGGAAGACCGGTGGCGGTTGCACCTGGGGCTGGTTCTCCTACGATCCCAAGCTCGACCTGATGTATTACGGTTCGGGCAACCCCTCGACCTGGAACCCCAAGCAGCGTCCGGGCGACAACAAGTGGTCGATGACCATTTGGGCACGTAACCCCGACACCGGCGCGGCCAAGTGGGTCTACCAGATGACCCCCCACGACGAGTGGGATTACGATGGCATCAACGAGATGATCCTCACGGATCAGAAGGTTGACGGCAAGGAGCGTCCGCTCCTCACGCACTTCGATCGTAACGGCTTCGGCTACACCCTCGATCGCGCCACCGGCGAGCTCCTGGTTGCCGAGAAGTTCGATCCGGTGGTGAACTGGGCCTCCAAGGTCGACATGGACAAGGGCTCCAAGACCTACGGTCGCCCGCTCGTCCAGGCCAAGTACTCCACCGAGCAGAACGGTGAAGATACCAACTCCAAGGGTATCTGCCCCGCCGCTCTCGGCACCAAGGACCAGCAGCCTGCTGCGTTCTCGCCCAAGACCAACCTGTTCTACGTGCCCACCAACCACGTCTGCATGGACTACGAGCCGTTCCGGGTGTCCTACACCCCCGGCCAGCCCTACGTCGGTGCGACTCTCGCGATGTACCCTGCCCCGAACAGCCATGGCGGCATGGGTAACTTCATCGCTTGGGATGGCGTCGCCGGTAAGATCAAGTGGTCGAACGCCGAGCAGTTCTCGGTTTGGTCGGGCGCTCTCGCCACCGCCGGTGACGTGGTCTTCTACGGTACCCTCGAGGGCTACCTGAAGGCTGTCGACGCCAAGACGGGTAAGGAACTCTACAAGTTCAAGACCCCGTCGGGCATCATCGGCAACGTGATGACCTACACCCATAAGGGCAAGCAGTTCGTCGGCATCCTGTCGGGTGTTGGTGGATGGGCCGGCATCGGCCTCGCAGCCGGCCTGACCGACCCGAACGCCGGTCTCGGCGCGGTGGGTGGTTACGCCGCCCTCTCGAACTACACCAACCTGGGTGGTCAGCTGACCGTCTTCTCGCTGCCGAACTAATCGGTCGCACGAAGCCTTAGGTGTTTGGGTGCCGGCGCGGGTTTCCGCGCCGGCATCTTTATGATTAGGTCGCTGTTAAGAACACTTCGAACGTCGGTCGTATGGATCGATGAATGCTCCTGGGAGAAACGTCGTTGCAGTACGAAAGCAAAGCCGCCATCCGTCCGCTCGTGGCCGCCCTCGTCATGGCCCTTGCCTCCACCGTTGCCGTTCGGTCGGAAGACGCCAAGCCTGCTGCCAATCCCGCGGTGGCGAACCAGCTCGATCCCAACAATACTGATAAAGACGCCACGCTGATCGACAAGTTCACGGCAGTGAAAGTCGATGACGGCAAGTATTCCGATGCAGAAGGTCACCCGACCTATCACATCACCAACGATGGCAAGAAGTTCGATTGGTACGCCTATTCCGGCTACCGCCGCTATCATGCCGAGTGCCACGTCTGCCACGGCCCGGACGGCATGGGTTCCACCTACGCCCCGGCCCTGAAGGACTCGCTCAAGCACCTCTCCTACGAGGAGTTCATCGGCATCCTCGCCGGCGGGAAGCAGGACGTCAGCTCGAGCGAGCAGAAGGTCATGCCCGCCTTCGGCGAGAACAAGAACGTCATGTGCTACGCCGACGATCTGTACGTGTACCTGAAGGCCCGCGCGTCCGGCGCGATGCCCCGCGTGCGCCCGAACGACAAGGAAGAGAAGCCGGAAGCCGCCAAGAAGGCGGAGAAGGAGTGCCTGGGCGGCTAATGATGCGCTCAGGGCATTTCGCGGCCCCGCTCGCCGCGCTCCTGCTGATGTCGGCAGGGGCGCGACCGGCCTTGGCACAATCGCTTCCCGACCTCGTCACCACCGACGTTCTGCGCGTCTGCGGAGACCCCGGCAACATGCCGTTCTCCGAGCGCAAGGAGGACGGGTTCGAGAACAAGATCGCCGCCATCGTCGCCGACGAGCTGAAGGTCAAGGTCCGCTATTATTGGCTGACGCAGGGACCGGGGTTCGTCCGCAACACCCTCGGCACCGGATTGTGCGACGTGATCATCGGCTCGGCCGCCGGTGGCGAACTCGTTCAGCATACCAACCCGTATTACCGGTCCGCCTACACCCTGATCACGCGCAAGGGCGAGTTCGACGGCGTCAAGCGCCTCGACGATCCCCGGCTCAAGGGCAAGGTCATCGGGGTGATCGGCGGGACGCCACCGGTGAACCGAATGGGCGATCTTGGGCTCGTGAGCACGATGAAGGCCTACGCTCCGTATCAGCTCGATCCGGCGCGGAAGCATCAGACCATCGCGGCCGAGGCCATCGCCGACCTCGCGGAGAAGAAGACCGACGCGGCGATCCTTTGGGGACCGGCCGCCGGCTGGCTGGCCAAGCAGAGCGGCGTCGCGATGCAGGTCGTCCCGCTGCTGGAAGAGCCCGACCGGCCACCGCTCACCTTCCGCATCGCCATGGGGGTGCGGATGGAAGAAAACGACTGGAAGCGCAGCCTCAACGCGATCCTGCGCAAGCGCCGCGCCGATATCGAGGCGGTCTTGCGGGAGTACGACGTCCCGCTCCTGGAAGAAGAAGGCAATACGCTGCTCCCAGCAGCCAAGCCTTAAGTCCCTAACTTCAGAAACAGCCGGGGCGAAAGCTCCGGCTGTTTCTTTGGGCGATTAGACCCGCTCGATTCCGCTGGCATCGAGTTTGGCCAGAGCCTCCACCACCGTCTCGGGGCCGATCCTCAGGTCGGGGGCGATTTCGGCGAGTGGCACCAGCACGAAGGCCCGCTCACGAACGAACCGGTGCGGCAGCACGAGGCGCTCGTCAGCGATCTCGGCGCCCGCATAGGACAGCACGTCGATGTCGATGACCCGCGGCCCCCAGCGGCGCTCGCGGACACGGCCCATGGCGGTCTCGATGGCGAGGCCCGCCTCCAACAGGGCGTGGGGCGTCAGGTCTGTCTCGACGCCGATGGCAGCGTTCAGAAACCAGTCCTGGTCGGTGTCTCCCCAGGGAGGTGTCCGGTAGTCGGACGAGCGGGCGGTGAGGCGGATGCCCGGCGTCGCGGCAAGCCGCGCGATCGCCTCGGCGATGGTCGCGGCCTTGTCGCCGATGTTGCTGCCGAGGCCAAGATAGGCCGCCTTCATCGCGCGGGATTCCGGCTGCGGGTGATTTCGATGGCGACGCCGTCGATCACCGCCGGCACCGGGGCGCTCGGCTTGTCCACCCGCACGCTCAAGACCTCGACGGCCGCGTGCCGCGCCAGGATCTCGGTGGCGATCGCCTCGGCCAGGGCCTCGATCAGAGCGAATCGCTGCTGCGTGGCGATGCGGGTCACGATCTCGGTGAGATCGGCATAGCTGACCGTGTGGGCAACCTCGTCGGACCGGCCGGCCCGGGCCAGGTCGAGCCGGCAATCGAGCGAAATGTAGAAGCGCTGGCCGATGCGCGCCTCTTCCTCCAGCAGGCCGTGATAGGCAAAGACCGCGATGCGCTGGACGAGAATGCGGTCGCCGGGAAGGGACTGACTCATACGGGCTTTCGCATCACGGCATCGACGACGCGCAGGGCGTCCACATGGGGACCGACATCGTGGACACGGACGATGGCCGCGCCAAGGGTCGCGGCCAGCACGTGGCTCGCCACCGAGCTGAACAGACGGTCAGCCGGCTTCGTCTCAGTGCTGTGGAGGCGGCCGAGCAGGGACTTTCGCGAGACGCCGACGAGGACGGGAAAGCCCAGGGCGACGATCTCGGGCAGCCGCCTCAGAGCTTCGAGATGCTGAGCCCAGCTCTTACCGAACCCGATGCCCGGATCGAGCGCGATGTCGGCATCCCGGATGCCGGCCTTGCGAGCGATGGCAAGGGACTTCTCAAAGAAGCGCAGCATGTCGGCGACGATGTCGATCTCGGGCTCGATGGTCTCGCGGTTATGCATCACCATCACGGGTGCGCCGTGCGCGGCCGCCACATGGGCGATCTCGGGCTCGCGCTGCAGGCCCCAGACGTCGTTGACGAGACGCGCCCCGGCTTCCAGCGCCACCCGCGCGGTGGCGGCCTTGTAAGTGTCGATGGAGATCGGCACCGGCAGGCGCGCGGCGAGATCGCGGATCACCGGCAGGATGCGGGCCTGCTCCTCTTCGGCCGAGATGGGGGTATGACCAGGCCGGGTCGATTCCCCGCCGATGTCGACGAGGGCCGCACCCTCGGCCACCAGCGCATCCGCCTGGAGCCGCGCGGCCTCTAGCCCGTCGAACCGGCCGCCATCGGAGAACGAATCCGGCGTGACATTGAGAATGCCCATGACGAGCACGCGCTGGCCGAGATCGGGCAGCAGGGTCTGAAGGTGCGAAGGAGGAGGGGGCACGGAGCCTCTTCGGGTCGGGACGCGGGACGCTCCCCGAAGAGAACGCAGCACCGCGCCGCAGGCGCTCATCCGGGAGTGGTCGCGCCTGCTTTGGCCCGATTACGCAGCGGGAGCAACGGCCATGCCGCCGCGCGTTTCGTCAAGCTCCGCCGCGATAGCAGCGGATTTCGGCCTCGGCCTGAGCCCGTCGCAGATCCGCGACCTTGTCGTCGAACACCTTGGTCGACTTGAACTCGTTCGCCCGCGCTCCGACGCCCTGGCGCATGGAGAGCACCGTGCTCGCCTGGACATACTTGTCGTAAGGCAGGATCGCCGCGAGCGCGTCGAGCGAGCACGAACAACGCGAGAGCGATTCACGCGATTGTCCGTTGGCCGCCATGCAGCCGAAGATGTAATCGGCCCGCGTCTCGGTGGGATAGTCGTTCTCGAGCTCAGCGGCGGCCAGCGGCGTCGCGAGGAGCATCAGCGCGGCGGCGCCGAGCGCGAGGCGCTCAACCAGCGTTGGGATCATAGGTCAGGTTCTCCTGGAGGAGTTCGCCGCCCTCGGCATTCTTCGACTGCGCCTCGATGGAGACGAGTTCGCCGGGCACGGCGTCCGAGGTCACGAAGATGTATTTGAGATTCTCGAGGCCGCGCATGCGCTCCTTCATCTTGTCGTCGACGAAGGGCTGGGTCTCGATGCGCCAGCCGGAGACCTTGGCGCCCTTGTAATCGACCTGCGTCGC
Organism: Methylobacterium sp. BTF04; assembly: GCF_010692745.1. Lineage (GTDB taxonomy): Bacteria > Pseudomonadota > Alphaproteobacteria > Rhizobiales > Beijerinckiaceae > Methylobacterium. The sequence continues at coordinate 67,002 of NZ_JAAHTB010000013.1, read as the reverse complement.
CGTCACCGTCGCATTCTCGCGCAGGGACTTGCGGATCGCATTCTTGATGTAGCGCGGGTTGGCCGAGAGCACGCGGGCGAGATCGATGAGATGATGCTCGAGGAAGAGCGTCATCACCGGATTGCCCGGCATGTCCTCGAATGGGCCGGCGGGGAAGCGGTTGCCACCGGAGAACATCTGGACGTTGATGTTGCGGCTGTCAGGCGTGGCACCCGGCTCGATTCCGAGCTTGATCGTGTCGTCCATCGGCGGGCCGAACGGCCCCTTCGAGATACCGCTGCGACGCACGTAATCGTAGGTCAGCCGCGTGCCGGGCGCGACGTTCTTCATCTGCGGCTGTTCGAACAGCAGGTCCGAGGCGTTGGGCGCAGTGGCGGTATTCGCCTTGGTGACGGCCGGCGCATCGGCCGGCGGCGTGGTCTGCGCCTGGGCAGGCGCAGTCGCCAGCACCAGCAAGGCGGCAATCGTAACGGGCTTCACAGCGGCGCTTCCTCATTCAACGGCGATCGGACGTTGGGTTGCACGTTCATGCCGATCGTCCGGTAGGTATAGTCGGGTGGCGTCTCGGCCGCTTCCTCGACGGCAAGTTCGCGCACCTTCGCATGAAGCGGCGACAGCGAGCAGGCCGGATCGGTGGCTGCGGCATCGCCGGCAAGCGCGAGGGCTTGGCAGCGGCAGCCGCCCCAATCCTTCTCACGTCGGTCGCAGGAGCGACAGGGCTCCTGCATCCAATCGGTGCCGCGATAGGCGGTGAAGGCCGGTGAGTTCGCCCAGATGTCACCGAGCGAATGATCGGTGACATACCAGAACTCGAGCTGCTTGATCGTCTCGGCCGCGTGACAGGGCAGCACCTTGCCGGCCGGCGTCACGTTGATCAGCTTGCGGCCCCAGCCGCCCGCACACGCCTTGGGGTATTTGGCGTAGTAATCCGGCACTACGAGGTCGATGACCAGCTGGCCCTTCAGGCGCTCTCGCGCCGCCTCGACGATCCGGATCGAGCGATCGACCTCGGCCTTGTTGGGCATCAGGGCGGCGCGGTTCACGTAGGCCCAGCCGTAATATTGGGTGTGGGCGACCTCAAGCCGCTTGGCGCCGAGCTTCACCGCCAGATCGATGAAGCCTTCGACCTCGTGGATGTTGCCGCGGTGAATCACCGAATTGAGGGTGAGCGGCAGGCCGAGCTGCGTCACCCGCTCGGCGAAGGCGAGTTTTTGCGGCTGCGCGTTCTTGAGGCCGCCGATCTTCTCGGCATTGGCGGCATCCACGCCCTGCACCGAGAGCTGCACGTGGTCGAGGCCGACATCGTAGAGGGCATCGAGCTTGGCGAGCGCGCCGCCGACACCGGAGGTGATGAGATTGGAATACAGGCCAAGCTTGGCGCAGGTCTGGGTGATCTCGACGATGTCGTTGCGCGCCGTCGGCTCGCCCCCCGACAGGTGCACGTGGAGCACACCGAGCCCCGCCGCTTCCGTGAGCACCCGCTGCCATGTCGCCGTATCGAGTTCGCCAGAACGTCGATCGAGTTCGAGCGGGTTCGAACAATAAGGGCAGCGCAGGGGGCAGCGGTGGGTGAGCTCGGCGAGGAGCCCGACCGGAGCCGGCAGCGCAGGGGCGTTCGGCGTGATGGCGTTCATCTCTCCAGAACCCGTTTGGTGGCCAGATCGTTCAGCATCACCAGAATGTCGGCCTCGATCACTGCACGATCGGCGGCGAACTTTTCGGCCAGCGCTGCCGCAATGTCGCGCACGGTGCGGACGCCGTCGACGAGGTCCAGCACCAGGACGGCATTGTCATCGAGATCGAAGGTGCGCTCGGGCGCGAGCAGCACATACTGGCCGCGCACCGCGTCGTGGCGCAGACGGACGCCGCGGGGCAGGCGCGGCACGTCGTCGGGACCGATCGTCCCGGTGCCGGCCGCCTGAGTCACGGGCGTCTCGGGCACGAGACCGGTGCCGGGAGTCCAGGCATCGGGCGGGGTCATCGCCGGCGCGACGTAGGAGAAGTACAGCGCGTCGAGCTGCGTCCACAACACGGTGCACTTGAAGGTGAGCGCGGCCATGGCCTGGCGCTGAAGCGCCGGCGTGGTGGCGTGCTTCTGGACGTATTCGAGGGCGAAATCGGCGTCGCGGGGCGCCTGGGTCAGGCGCTTGTCGAAATACGACAGCGTATCCTTGGTGATGAAGTCGTAATTCTTCAGCATCCCGGCGACCCGCTCGGAAATGATCGTCGGCGAGAACATCTCGGTGAGCGAAGAGGCGATGGCCTCGAGCAGCGAGCGCTCCTTCACGAAATGCACGTAGGCATCGACGGAAAACCGGGTCGCGGTCAGGATGCCTTGCGTGGACTCGACGTAGTCCCGCGAGAACCCGACGCCCTCGGCGAGCTTGAGCCATCGCTCGATGCCGCCATCGCCGGGGGCATCGCCGTCATGGTCGACGATCCGTTGGCGCCAGATGCGGCGCAGGCTCGCATCCTCCATGCGAGCGAGCACGGCGGCGTCCTTGATCGGGATCATCGCCTGATAATAGTAGCGGTTGAGCGCCCAGGCCCGGACCTGATCCTTGTTGAGCTTGCCGTCGTGCAGCAGACGATGGAACGGGTGCAGGTTGTGGTAGCGGCGCGCGCCGATGTCGCGCAAAGCCGCCGCGAGTTCATCGGCGCTCAGCAGGCGCTGGGTCTCATCTGCGATGGGGGTTGGGAAAGGCGCGGTCATGGGGCGTCCGTCTCGAAGCGTTTCCTGGGTATTGTCTTGTAGGCATCGCGGCAGCGCCTGTGAGGCAGGCGTTGCTGTCGGCGCGATCTGATTGCTCGCAATATAATCTCGAAGGCATTAAAATGCCAGCCGAAGCGGTCAGCTCATCTTAGAGCGACAGGCTCAACCCGTCATGGGCCACGGTCCAGCCCTCGCCCTCGACCAGGGCACGTTCGGCCGAGCCTTCCACCAGCACCGGGTTGGTGTTGTTGATGTGGACGAAAATGCGCTGGCCGAGCACGACATCGGACAATGCGGCGATAGAGCCGCCCTCGCCGGTCATCGGCACATGGCCCATGCGCCAGCCGGTCTTGGTGCCGACGCCGGCGCGAATCATGTCGTCGTCGAGCAAAACGGTGCCGTCGAACAGGAGTGCATCGACGCCGTCGATTCGGCGTTTCAGACCCTCGGTGACGCGGGCGCAGCCGGGGATGTAGGCAAGACGACGTCCGCCGGCTTCGATCATCGCGCCGACCGTGGTCTCGGTCTCGGCGCCGATTTCCATGGTCTCGTCCTCCAGCCACAGCGGCACCTTGCCGGGCACGGAGAACAGAGTGACGGTGAGACCGGGCACGGGCTCGAAGGCGGCGTCGAGGCCGATCGGCTCGCGCGCCACGACCCCCTGCGCCATCACGTCGAAGACCCTATTGGCATTGACCGAATCAAGAATGCCGGCGGTGCCGTAGAGGGTGAAGGGTTGCCCCTCGCGCAAGGTGAGCAGGCCGGCGACATGGTCGACGTCGCCATTGGTGAGCAGCACCGCATGGATCGGAGAGTGGCGCAGCCCCTCACGCGGATGGAGCGCGGAATTGTCGAACAATTGCTGGCGGATATCAGGGGAGGCATTCACCAGGAGCCAGCGTTCTCCATCGGGAGACACGGCGATGCTAGACTGGGTTCGCGGCCTTACGCGATTGCTGTCTTGACGGGCGAGGAAGCAGATGGGGCAGCGGCAATTCCACTGGGGAAGGCCGCCGCCCGCGGCCGAGCCGAGGATCACGAGATGCATGGTTGAACCGACGCTGCCCGGACCCTCAAGCGCGACGAAAACACGTTAGTTGAAGGTATCGATCTCAGCGGACTCGTAGCTGGTGACTTCCATGCCAACGCAGATCTCGGAAACGACGGGGGCTGCCCACTTCATGGTGTTTCTCCTGGAGATTTTTCTGAACGTAACAGGGTCCGAATATCTCCTTAAGGAGATCGTAAGACCCTGACGGCGCAGTCATTTTCTGTCGCGGGAGCTATATCGACAATTCCGGACCTCACTTCAAGCGCTAAATTGCCGGATCGTCCCGCGACTCTCTGAGAAACCTCTCAAGCTTAACACCCTGCCGGGTGGCTCAATGGCGAAAATCCTGGCCGCGCAGATCGAGCATGAAGCCTCGGCCGCGTACGGTGACGATCACCGGACCTCCGAAGCGCACGAAGTCGGAGAGCTTGGTACGGAGGTAACCCACGTAGACATCGACGACATTCAGCGAGAGGCCACCCTGGCCGGCCCAGAGCTTGTCGAAGATGTCGCCGCGCGGCACCGGCTGGTTGGCCTTGTCCATCAGCAAGGCGAGCAGTTCCGCCTCGCGCGGGGTGAGGCGCGCGGTCGCATCGGCGAAGGCGACCTGGCGGATGTTGAGATCGAGGACGAGGCGGCCGGCGGTGACGATGGTGCGCGGCTCATCCGATTCCTTGCGCCGGAGAAGATGCGTCTGAAGGCGGGCGAGCAATTCGTCGAAGACGAACGGCTTGACGATGTAATCGTCGGCACCGAGCGCCAGGCCCTCCGCCCGATCGCGGACCTCGTCGCGGGCCGACAGGAACAGGATGGGGCCGGGATAGCCGCCCTCGCGCAGGGACCGGCAGACGTCGTGTCCCGAGCCGTCGGGGAGGGTGATATCAAGAACGACCGCCTGCGGGGCTTCGTCTCGGGCGGCGGCGAGCGCATCGTCGACGCAGCCGGCGACGCCCACCGAAAAGCCCTCGGCTTCGAGCCCGCGCGCGAGCATGGCGCGGATATCGCTGTCGTCCTCGACGATGAGTACGCGCGTCATGCCGTCGTCTCCCTGTCCATTCGCTCGTCGTCCGGGCCGAGGCTCAGATCGAGCACCGGCATCTCGAGCGCCACGCGGGCACCCCGTCCGTTCTCGCCGGTTCCGAGGCGGATCGTGCCATCATGGCGTTCGACGACCCAACGCGCCAGGGCCAAGCCGATGCCAAAACCGGTTTCGGGCGACGGACTCGCCCGGCGGAATCGTTCGAACAGGCCGTCCCCGGTCTCGGGAAAGCCCGGCCCGTCGTCGCTGACGGTGATGGTGGCGACCGGGCCGTCTCCGGCATGGAGCGCGACGCCGATGCGGGTCGCCCCGGATGCGTGGCGCAGCGCATTGTCGATGAGGCTCTCCACCACCTGACGCAGCCATTCGCGATCGGCGAGCAGGGTGGCATCGTGCGGCCCCGTCTCCAGGGTCAGCCCGACCCGGCGACGGGCGGCCTCCGAGGCCATGCCGTCCACCGCATCGGCGAGGATGATGGCCGCACTCGCCGCCCGTCGGTCGAGTTCGATCTGGCCGGATTCCGAGCGCGCAACGCGCAACAGATCCTCCACCCGGCGCTGCAGGCGCAGCGCCCGCTTGCGGATGGTGGAGAAGACCGGCGCGTAATCGACGCCCGGCCGCCCGGCCGAACGCGCGGCGATATCGCATTCGCCGAGAATGACCGTGAGCGGCGTACGCAGCTCGTGGCTGACGTCGGCAAAGAAGCGCCGGCGCGAGCGGTCCACCGCCTCCAGGCGTTCGTTGGCGGCACGCAGATCCGTGGTGCGGGCCGCCACGGTGTCCTCGAGTGCGGCCCTGTCGGCGGCCAGGTTGCCTTCGCGGCGGGCGAGACGCGCGGCCATGCGGTTGAAGTTGGCGACCAGGAGGCCGAGTTCGTCGCGGGTGGCCACCGAGAGGCGGGTCTCGAGTTCGCCGCGTCCGACCGCGCCGGCGGCGCGCCGCATCGCCTCGATGCGCGCCAGGGTCGGACGCGTCACCGCGCGGTAGAGGACGAAGACGATGGTGAGCGCCACGGCCACCGCGGCCAGGGAGGCGATCCGAAGGGTCTGCGACAGGGTGCGGGCGGCGTCTGACCCGGCGATCATCGAGCGGCGCTCGACCTCGATCAGGAACGAGAGTGGCTGCCCGGTCATGGCACCGAAGCCGTTGAGCGCGCCGCGGATCGTATTTCTGCGCTGCTCGTCCTCGGATTGGCGCAGGACCTGGGCGACCTGACGGTCGAGGACGGCGCGGGCCGAACGGAGCTGGGCCAGCGGGCGGGTGCGGGCGGCATATTGCGTCCGGTCGAGGGGATCGTCGCTGACGGCGATGCTGCGGCCGAGGGATTCATCCACCGCCACCAGCGCGCGGTCGACATTGGTACGGGCGACGGAGAGGCCTTCCGGCTGGGCATCCGGGTTGCTGACGGCCTCCAGAGCCGCGAGACCGTATTGGGTCATGCGGCCGGACAGCTCGACCAGCAATTCGAGACGCCCCTGGGCGGCGAGCGTCCGGTCGATGGTGCGCTCGGCCGCGCCGATCGAGCCGAGTACGCCCAGGGCCGCCAGGATGACGAGGAGCGCAGTGCTGCCCAGGAGCAGCGCGAACCTGACCTTCAGCGAGCGCATTCTCGTGCCAATTCTTGCCACTTCCTCCCACACGACTCGAATGACCATGCGATCAACCGTGGCGGGCAAGCTGTCTAGGCTCAGGCGCTCAGTGCTCGCAAGAGCAGGCTGCCGGAAAGTACGGGGTCGACTACAGATCCTTGGGCAGGTTTTCGCGCACGGCGCAGCGCCAGCGGTTCACATGCCAGTCGGGATGCTCGGCCTGCCACTTGGCGATGGCGCTCTGCGAATTGCGCAGGCAAACCGTCGGAGAGCGGGATTCGAACGACAGGTCGATCCTGTCCTCGCGGCATTGCGCCGGATGCGCCACGAGGCAGATCGAAAGCAGGATGAGCATCGGCCGGGCCTCGTTTCACTCCGAGGACAACCCGCCATCTGCACTTTTGTGCCGATGCTCCCGGGCAAGACCGGAAAAGGCGGCGGGGACATCACGCAATCCGGTGCGATCGGCGACCTCAGGTCGCCGCGACCCAGAGTTCGCCCTTGCCCAGCGTCGCCAGGTCACCCGAATAGCGCGTGAGCGCGCTGGCCGCGAGATCGGCATGGGCCGGGCTCAGCGGTCGCAGGGAGCGGGCCAGCAGCCGCAGGAACACGAGGTCGTGGGTGCCGGTCTCGACGAAGCTCGGGGTGATGGCCCCGGCGGCACCGGCCAGGATGGTGCCGCGGCGCATGCCGAAGCCAGGGTGGTCGCCCAGCGCCGTGGCGGCGATGGTGCCGGCGATCATCCGCGAACCCGCATAGGCTCCGGCCCGGCCGACCAGGATGAGGCCGCGCCGCATGCGGTCGCCGAGATGGTCGCCGGCTGTGCCGCGGATCACCAGGGTGGCACCGTCGAGGCCGGCCTTCGCGGCATAGACCGCGCCGCCGGCATGATCCCCGGCATCGCCCTCGATGGTGATGGTACCGCCGGTGGCGCCGGCGCCCGCGAACGGTCCGGCAGAACCGGTGACCGTCACGCTGCCGCTTTTCATGCCCTCACCGAGGCGCTGGCCGACATCGCCGACGACCCGGATCGTGCCGCCGCTCAAGGCCGCGCCGACCCGGTCGAGACGTGAGGAACCGCCTTCGATGATCAGGGTATCGGAGCCGTCGAGGGACAGCGAAAAGCAATCCCCGAGCGTCAAGCCGCGCCGGCTGGTGCCGACCGGCAGCTTGGCGGCCTCGCTCTCGGACAGACCGCTCAGGGCGAGCGGGTTGACGTGCAGGAAGTCGAGCCGCTCGGACGGCTCCTGGCGCAGGGTGAGGGTGGTCATGCCGCTCCAGCCTCGCTTGCCGGCCCCGATGTGAGCAGGTCTTTCAGATGATAATGATGGCGGCCGAGATTGCCGCCGTAATTGCCGGCGGTGACGGCGACCAGCCCATGGGCCGCTCCCGCCGCCGTCGAGGCATGAAGCGCCGCACGCATCGAATCGGCGACCCCTTGCGAGGTCAGCGCGTCGATGACGATCTCCAGCACCACACCGACCTCGGACGAGAGTTCGGTGCCGGCCCGGCCCTTCAGCGTCGGGCAATAGGCGTCATTGGTGGACGCCATCATGCCCTTGGTGCGTGCCCCCACCTTCGAGCCGGAGCGGACGATACCGCCGGGGAAGGGCAGGATCGCCCCCGATACGGTCCGGGCCGCATCCACGGCGATCTCGGCGACCTTGAGGGTCTCGGCGTGATTGCGGCCGAGGAACAGCAGATTGCCGCCGCCCACGGCGCCGTCGACGGCGCGGACGAAATCCTCGCACAGGAACTCGCCGTCCATGACCGGGATGCGCCAGTAGCGCCTCGACTTGCCGGTGATCGGATCGGGCAGGCGCTTGGCGACCGCGAAACCGTCACCGAAATAGCGGATCGCGCCACCAAGCTTGATCTTCGTCGGCCCGTCGACGCCGGCGTAGCAGGCGGTGCCGGGGCAGGTGAGGATGCACTGGCCGACGCGCTTGAGGAGCTGGTCCTTCAGCCCGTTCGGCTCGAAGCCGAACAGCAGCACGCGCACGCCGGGACGCCCATCGGGAGTCTCGTCGGGAGACAGTTCGCAATCGATGCCGGCTTCGGCACCGCATCCGATCACGGACGTGGCGAAGCCCGTCATCGTGGTCGCGGCGATCATTGCCCATTTGGGTGTGTCGTTGGTGATGATGATCGCCGTGCCGGCGACGTCGAACGCCTCGGCGAAGGTGTCGATCACCGGAATGCCGTTGAGGATGAGTTCCGCCATCTCAGTCACCGGTCCCCACGCGACGTGTTCCGTTCAAGCCCGGCATGCGACATCCTCGAACACGTCCGCCTTCGGGAAGGCCTCATCCGGCACCGCGAAGCTGCTTACCCCGGCGCCGAAGCGGTCCTGCAGGTAGGTCTCGGAGCGGGCGACCATGGCCTTGTCGGATTCGACGGTGAGTTCGAGGGTGCGGCCGGCGCGCCAGTTCACGATCTCGCCGTCCTCGACGATCACGTCGCCGTCCTTCAGCACCATCTTGGCCCGTGCGAACATCGCCGTGCGGTTCTTGTCGTCGCGATAGATCGCGACGTCGGCCCGCGCGCCCTCGCGCAGGTGCCCGCGATCGGAAAGGCCGAGCAGCTTGGCCGGGCCGGACCGGGTCAGCTGAGCGATTTCCGAGAAGCTGTATTCGCGCTCGATGGCGCAGAGCCCCGAGCGCTCGCCGATGACCTTGTGAAGGCCCGCGATCTCGCGATCGCGCTCTTCCTTGTCCATCAGCAGATGGATGATGTGCGGGTAATCCGTGAACGGACCGCCATTGGGATGGTCGGTGGTCAGGATCGTCCGCTCGGGTTCCTTGGACAGCAGCATCAGCTCGAGGCCGATCGCCCATTGCAGTGAGCTCACCGCCCCGCGCGGCTTGTAGACGAACGGTACGATGCCGCCGCCTTCCGCGTCGCCTGCGGTCAGGATCCACTTCTTCGGATTGGCGCCCTTGCGGCCAGCGAACTGGCGCAGGATGTCGAGCGAGATCGTCACGGTCTGACCGAAAGCGACCTGGCCGACATCGTAGGTGGCGTTGGGGTGCTTCTCCATCGCCTCCGTGATGCGCTCGGCCGCGGAGCGGAAGCCGCCGGTGGCCGGGTTCTCCGCGTCGGCGACCGCATAGGCATAGAACTGGGCGTGGGCGAAGTGGATGCGCCGGCCTTCGGCCGCCTCCATCGTGGCGACGAAGGAATCGTCAGCGCCCGGAATACCGAGGTTGTTGGCGTGGACGTGAAGCGGATGCGGCACGCCGATCTCCTCGACCGCGTCGAGGAGCGCCGTCATGATCTTGCGCGTCGACAGGCCGTAGACGGGAATCTCGTCGTCGAGGCTGAGCTTCAGCATCCCGTCCTTGAAGGCCGAGGCGCCGCCCGCATTGATGCACTTGACGCCCAACCCGCGCGAGGTGGCGACGGACAACGCCACGAGATCGCGCACGGCGGCCTTGCCCTCGCGCTCGCGCAGGAGCTGCAGTAGGTGGTCGTCGTTGCCCATCACCGTGAGCGCGCCGCGGTCGAGCAGCGGAATATCGGCAAGTTCGAGATGGGTCGCCAGCGCATTGGCCGGCGGCATCGCCGGCTCGACCGCGATGGTGTAGCCCATCCGCGCGTAGTTCGCGCCGATCCAGGCGGCCGAGCCGCCGGCATGCGCGAAGGGATGCCCGTCGGGAGCGGCCTCGCTGGCGTAGAGGTCGGGCAGCAGCAGGCGGCTCATCACCACGTTGCCGCCGGCAATATGCGAATGCACCTCGACGCCGCCCGCCATCACCACGCAGCCGCTGGCGTCGATGGTCCGGTCGGGCACGCGCTCCGAGGCGGCCACGACCCGGCCGTTCTCGATCCAGACGTCGCCGACGCCATCGCGCCCGGCCGTCGGATCGACCACCCGGCCACCACTGATCCGGATCAGCATGAGGCGCCTTTCATCTGCACGAGACGGTCCTGGATGGCGGCGATCACGCCGGCTGCGTTCAATTCGGCCGGCTGTCCGGCCGGCGGCGTGTAGGTGATCGTGGAGCGACGCTCGTTCCACAGGGCGCCACCGGTGCTCTCACCGGGCACGCCCACCGCGATCACGATGTCGGCGACGTCGCCGGCCGCCTCGGGGCTGCCCTCGCCGACGATGGCGATGCTCGGAAGCGTGGCGAGCCAATCCGGCCGCGGGGCGGGCAGGGAGGCGAGCCACAGGGCGGCATCGACCTCGCCGGCGGCGATCTGACGGGCGCTGTCGAAGCGCCACGGATCGTGCTCGGGCACATGGCGGCCGAAGCCGACGCGCGGGGCCTGACCGGTGGTCCAGGCGGCGAGCTGCAGCAAGGCGCGCCCCTGGAACGGGTCGGAGACGGCGAGCGCAAAGAACCGCGTGACCTCGTTGAGATCCTTGACCATGCCCTGCAGCATCTCGACACCAAGCTCGCCCAGCTCACTCGGATCGTAGAGGACGACGCCGTACTGGGCGGCGGCCAGCCGCTTGGCCAGATCCGCATAGGCGGCCTCGCCGGCCAGATGTCCCTTCAGGAAGGCGCGCAGATGCGCCACGGAGATCGCAAGACCACCGGTCTCGGCAGGATAGGCCACGTGGCGGGTGGCGCCGTTGCGCGGACCGCCGAGGGAAAGAATGCTCCGCTCGGTGCCGGCGGCCCTGCCGCGCGACGGCACCGACTCGGCAATCTCCTGGACGATCGACCGGTCCCAGGGCGCATTGCCGACGATGAGCAGTGTGTCGGCCCGGCCGATGGCCTCGGCCGGGGTGGTGAGCATCGCGCCCGTGCGGCTCAGGGAACCGAGTTCGGCATAGAGGCTTGCTCCCGCCACCGGGTCGACGGAGGCGCCGATCGCGTCGGCGAGGTGATAGGCCGCGCGGATCGCACTCAACTCGGCGCAGAGGCCGGCCACCACCGGCGTGCGCGCCGCAGCGAGGAGCGTTGCGGCAGCGTCCACCGCTGCGCCCGCATCCGTCGCACCACCCTTCACCCAGGCCGCCATGCCTTGCACCTTCGGAAAAACGAGGGCCCGGCGCTCCACCGGTTATCGGGCGGTGCGCACGGCGGGACTGAGCCAGTCCATATCGATCGGGCGGCACGTTTGCATCGGCACAGGCCGCCAAGCAAGTCCCGCGTCCCGGCTGCGCTTCGGGTTTTCGCGCTCCGCGAGGGGCCTACGCGCCGCGAGGCCGAGATTTGGTCTCGGCGCTTGCGAGGCGTCCGTCCTCCGTGGGAGAAGCCGCATCCGACGAGGCGGGTTCGGGCCGAGAGGTTAAATCCGCACGATCGAGGGGCACCGGACTCAGCAATTCTTGAGGGAAAGCTCCCGGGAATCGCTCGGCGTTCGTTACGAGAGGGATCGACGTGGCACAGATCCCGGACGGGGCATTGGGCGAAACGGAAACGGTTGCGGCCGGCGTGCGGGTCGCCGCACCGGGCCGCCTGCATTTCGGCTTCCTCGACCTGCATGGTGGCCTCGGCCGGCGCTTCGGCAGCATCGGCCTCGCCCTCGACACGCCCGCGATCAGCCTCACCGCCCGGCCCTCGCCGAACCTGACGATTACCGGACCGGAGGCCGAACGGGCCCGGAGCTATGCGCTGGCGGCGGCCGGGTATCTCGGAATCGCGGGTCACGCCGCCCTGCGGATCGAAGAGACGATGCCCGCCCATGCGGGCTTCGGCTCGGGCACGCAACTGGCTCTCAGCGTCGCCGCAGCCCTGGCGGGTCTCGACGGACGCGCCTTCGCACCGGAGGCGTTCGCCAACGCCCTCGACCGGGGCAACCGCTCCGGAATCGGTCTGGCCGCCTTCACGCAGGGCGGCCTCATCGTCGATGGCGGCCGCGATGGCCTCGGCACCCCGCCGCCCCTGATCGCGCGGCTTGCCTATCCGGAGGATTGGCGCATCGTCCTGATCCTCGACACCAGCATGACCGGCGTCCACGGCAGCCGCGAGGTCGAGGCGTTTCGCGATCTCCCACGGTTTCCAGAAAGTCAGGCCGCCGAGATCTGCCGCATCGTCCTGATGCAGGTGCTGCCTGCCGCCGCCACCGCCGAGCCGGAGGGGTTCGGCGCCGGAATCACCACGATCCAGCGCCTGATCGGCGACCATTTCGCGCCGCATCAGGGCGGGCGCTACGCCAGCCCCGCCGTGGCGGAGGCGCTGGGGGCGATCGCCGCGCAAGGGGTCGCCGGCTACGGCCAGAGCTCCTGGGGCCCGACCGGCTTCGCATTGATGCCGTCAGAAGACGCAGCGCGCCAGCTTGTCGCCAGCCTGCAACGGCCCGGCCCGTTACAGTTCCTGATCGCGCGCGGACGCAATACCGGCGCTTCGGTGACGCCGCTTTAAGACGTGACGCGCTACGCCGAGCGCTTGACCGGACCGGACGCGACCGGCTTTGACAAATCGCCGCCCCGGCGCACGATCGGGGGGTGCGAAGACCCGGAGGGAGACCGACGATGGCCCGCTCGATCCTGCATATGCTTACGCCCCTGAAGCACATGAGCCCGTTCGACGTGAACATGGCCGTCGATGCCGGGTTCGAAACCATCGCCACCTATACCGACGTAACGCTGCCCGACGTCACGTCCCTGGTCCAGGATTCGATTTTCTCCCGCTCACCCCATGACGGCGTGCGCACCAGCATCTTCATCGGCGGCAAGAACGCCGAGGATGCCCTCGACATGATGGACCGGGCCAAGAAGGCCCTGGTGCCGCCGTTCGCCAACCACATCATCGCCGATCCCGCAGGATCGTTCACCACCGGTGCGGCCATGGTCGCCGAGGTGACCCGCGCCCTGAAGGCGAAGTTCGGCACCGATCTCAAGGGCAAGCGCATCGTCATCTTCGGCGGGGCCGGCGTCGTCGCCTACGTCGCCGCGGTGATCGGAGCGCTGGAAGGCGCCAAGACGGTCCTGGTCGGCCATGACGGCGAGGAGCGCGTGAGCAAGATCGCCTTCACCATGAAATGGCGCTTCGGCATCGACGTCGGGGCGGTGGACGGCTCCACGGCAGAGGCCCGCCGGACCGCCATCGCGGAGGCCGATGTCATTCTCTCGGCCGGACCGGCCGGCGTTCCGATCCTGTCCGCACAGGATCTCGAATCGGCGCCCAATCTGCTCGTGGCTTCCGACGTCAACGCCGTTCCCCCGGCCGGAATCGCCGGAATCGACGTCAATGCCGTCGACGTCCCACTGCCCGTCGGCAAGGGCGTCGGCATCGGCGCGCTGGCGGTGGGCAACGTGAAATACCAGACGCAATCGCGCCTGTTCCGTCGCCTGCTCGAAGCCGAAACCCCGCTCTGCCTCGATTTCCGCGATGCCTATACGGTCGCGGTCGAGGTGGCGGGCTGAACCGATCCTCGGACCGGGTCGTCGCTCAAAGGGTCGGTTCCCGAGCCCGACGCGCCGGCCCGTGAGCGCCCGCGTGCTTGAGGACGCCCGCCCCGGCGACACGATCCTGATCGCCGCGCAATCCGGCCGCGCCCTGGCTCAGGCGGCGCGGCGGGCGGGATTGCGCCCTTTGGTGCTCGACCTGTTCGGCGATGCCGACACTCTGGCGTTGGCTGAGCATCACCAGCCCGTCGCCGGGCGGTTCGGCGGCGGGCGCCTCGGCGGTGAGAGCTTACTGGCGCACCTCGGCGAACTCGCCGCGCGCGCGCGAACGCCACCCATCGGCATCGTCCTCGGCAGTGGATTCGAGGGCGCACCGGATCTGATCGCAGCGATCGCCACGGGCTTTCCGCTTCTCGGCGCGTCGGCGGAATCCGTCGCGCACCTCAAGGACCCCGATCGGTTCGCCGCCCTGTGCGGGCGCCTCGGCATTCCGCACCCAACGATCAGCCGCGATCCGGTGGCCGATCGCGCGGGATGGCTGCTGAAGCGCGCCGGCGGCTCGGGCGGCACCCATATCCGCGCCGCCACCGCCGGGCCTGCGCCGCCGGGCGCGTATTTCCAGGCCCGCGTGCCGGGGCAGGCCCATGCCCTGGCGTTCCTGGCCGACGGGCAGAGCATCGTTGTCGTCGGGATCACCGAACAGTGGAGCGCACCTTCGCCGCTGCGCCCGTTCCGCTATGCCGGGGCGGTGGAGCGTGCGCGCCACGAGGAGCAGGCCCTCGCCCCATGCATGCTCGCGCAGATCGAAGACGCAGTGGGGCGGCTGGTATCCGAAACCGGCCTACGCGGGCTCGCCAGTGCCGACCTCCTCGTCGCGGGGGAGGCGTGGTGGCTCACTGAGATCAACCCGCGCCCCGGGGCCACCCTCGATGTACTCGACCGGCGCCCGATACCGCTTCTCGCCCAGCATATCGCGGCCAGCCGCGGGAAACTGCCGGAGCGGCAGGCGGTGCCGGTGGATGCGGCGGCCGCGGAAATCTGTTACGCGGCTGCCGGCTACGCGCCGATGCCGCCCGTCGACTGGCCGGATTTCGTTCGCGACCGCCCAAGATCCGGCACCGCAGTGGCACGCGATGCACCGCTGTGCACCCTGTTCGCCACAGGTCCGGACTCGGCCGCCACGAAAGAAATGTTGCGAAGCCGGGCTGCCACCTTGCGCGCCTTGCTCGACCTGACGGAGGGATACCCATGACCACAAGTCCGACGGCGCAGAGCCGCCCCTATCCGAGCGTCAACGCGCTGACGGCCCCCATGGTCGAGCGGCTGGTGGCCGATGCCGACGTGCTGCGTCTGGCCGTGACCACGCAGAACGGCGCGCGCATGATCGATGCCGGCGCCACTGTGCGCGGCTCCATCGAGGCCGGACGGCGCCTTGCCGAGATCTGCCTCGGCGGCCTCGGCACCGTCTCGATCGCCCCGTCCGGCCCGATCTCGTCGTGGCCCTACTCGGTGGTCGTGCATGCGGCCGATCCGGTGATCGCCTGTCTCGGCAGCCAATATGCCGGCTGGTCGCTCGCCGACGAGACCGGCGATTCCGGCTTCTTCGCCCTCGGTTCGGGCCCGGGCCGGGCCGTGGCCGTTGTGGAAGACCTCTACAAGGAGCTCGGGTACCGCGACACCGCCACCCGGACCGCCCTGGTGCTCGAAGCCGCGGGCGGCCCGCCGGCTTCCGTCATCGCCAAGGTCGCCGAGGCCTGCGGCCTGCGGCCCGAGGACCTGACCTTCATCTACGCCCCGACCCAGAGCCTCGCCGGCTCCACCCAGGTCGTCGCCCGCGTGCTCGAAGTGGCGCTCCACAAGGCCCACACCGTCGGCTTCGACCTACACAAGATCGTGGACGGCATCGGCTCGGCTCCGCTCTCGCCCCAGCACCCCGACTTCATCCAGGCCATGGGCCGCACCAACGACGCCATCATCTATGGCGGCCGGGTACATCTCTACGTCGAGGCCGACGAAGCCGACGCCAAGCAGCTCGCCGAGCAGCTACCCTCCACTACCTCGGCCGATCACGGCGCCCCCTTCGCCGAAATCTTCGGCCGGGTGAACGGCGATTTCTACAAGATCGACGGCGCGCTCTTCAGCCCGGCCGAGGTCATCGTCACGTCCGTCACCTCGGGCAAGAGTTTCCGCGGTGGCAAGCTGATGCCGGAGCTCGTCGAAGCCTCGTTCAGCTGAGCGATCGGTCATGGCCCTCCCCCCTTCGCGGGGGAGGGTGCCGGCGAAGCAGGCGGGAGAGGGGACGCCCTCTCTGGGCGATGCGTTCCTTATCTCCCGACCCGCTGATGCGGGCCACCCTCTCCCGCACCGGGGAGAGGGACAGACGTCGAGGTTTGCGAAAGACATGCGGATCGGGCTCGCGGCCGATAACGGCAACTGGCACAAGGCGCGGCTGAAGGCTGCCTTGATCAGTCTCGGCGCCGAGCCGGTTCTGTTCTCCCTCGCCGACGTGGCGATCCAGACGGGGGGCCCCGAGCCCCTGCGCGTACCGGGCTTCCCCGACGCCCTGCCGGACGGCGTTCTGTTGCGCACGGTGGCCGGCGGGACCTTCGAGGCCACCACCATGCGGCTCGGCGTGCTTCACGCCCTCGTCGCCTCGGGCACCACCGTTTGGAACTCACCCGTCGCGATTGAGCGCTCGGTGGACAAGGCGATGACCAGCCTGCTCATCGACCGGGCCGGCCTGCGCACCCCCGACACGTTCGTGTTCTCCAAGCGCGAAGCGGCGGCCGAGCTGGTGGCCCGCGAGGCCGGTCCGGGTCGACCGATCGTCCTGAAGCCTCTGTTCGGCTCGCAGGGGGAGGGCCTCCAGCTGATCGAGACGCCCGATGACCTACCCGACGAGGAGGCGGTGTCCCGCGTCTACTATCTTCAGCGCTACATCGCCCGCAGCGATGGTCTGTGGCGCGATTACCGGGTCTTCGTCTGCGAGGGCCGGGCCATTGCCGGGATGATTCGCGAGGGCGACGGCTGGATCACCAACGTCCATCGCGGAGGCCGGCCGCTGCCCTGGGCGATGCCGCCCGCCGCCGCCGAACTGGCGGAACGGGCCGCGGCAGCGGTGGGTGTCGATTATACCGGAATCGATCTCGTCGAGGACGGGGAGGGCGGCTTCCTCGTGCTCGAGGTCAACAGCATGCCGGCCTGGTCGGGGCTGCAGAAGGTCACCGAAGTCGATATCGCCCTGGCCGTCGCGCGCGGCTTCCTCAACGCCGTGCGGGCCGCCCGGCCTCCGCGCCTCGTCTCCGCGTTGGGATGACAGGCCTCGGTATGAAGGGCGCCGAGAGGAGGGGCCTCACCCCGGAGGCGATCGCGCGGGCCTACCGCGCGAGCTGCCTTGCCGAACTCGATGCGCTCAAGCCCGGCAACGTCCATACCTTCGCCGATGGCCACCGCATGGCGGTGGTGGATTTCGTCACAAGCGCCACGGTATCGGCGCCCCATTTGGCCGGCGCCGGGTCACGGGTCGGGCGACGGGTCCGCGATGCCATGGACGCCACCATGGCGGCGGTGGGCCAGAACACCAATCTGGGGATCCTCCTGCTCTGCGCGCCGCTCGCCCTGGCGGCCGAACAGGACGGCACGCTGCCGGACGCTCTCCTCCGCGTGCTCGGCGGCTTCGACAGGCAGGATGCGGACGACGTCTACGCCGCGATTCGCCGCGCCAACCCAGGCGGCCTCGGAAAGGCCGCCCGCCATGACGTCACAGAGACGGAATCGCCGCCTTCGCTCGTTGCAGCAATGGCGGAGGCGGCCCCACGGGACGCCATCGCCCGCGCCTACGTCACCGGTTTCGCCGACCTCTTCACCATCGGGCTGCCGGCCCTCGCGGCGGCCCGTGCACGCGGGCTCGCGCCGCCCTGGACCACCACCGCAGTGTTCCTCGCCTACCTCGCTCAGGCGCCCGACACTCATGTGTCCCGCAAGCACGGAGCGGAGCGCGCCGAGGCCCTGCGCCTGGAAGCGGCGGCGCTTCTCGCCCTCGACCTCGCAGCGGAGCCGGTGGAGGCCCTGCTGGAACGGGACAGGGCCTGGAAGGCAGCCGGCCTCAATCCGGGCACCAGCGCGGATTTCACCGTGGCGACCCTGTTCCTCGACCACCTGTCCGCGTGAACCCGACCATGCGATCGACCATCGACAGGAATTGTTCCCGCTCTCTTCAAATAATTTGCCGAAAACCACGCCCGGAGCAGGGTTGTTCCGGGCAAGACCCCAGAGTAGGGTCCGCGCCGCGATCCGGGCTAACCGGTCCGGCCTCTTACGAGGCTGGACGCCGTGAACAAGGATAGCTTTCGGCCGCGCCCGTCTTCGGGGGCGGTCACGTCTTTTCAAGACTCCTGGGAGAAACCCCACATGGCGAAGATCAACAAGGTTATGGTCGGCGAGGCTCTCGTCGGCGATGGCAACGAGGTCGCCCACATCGATCTCATCATCGGACCGCGCGGCTCGCCGGCCGAGACGGCTTTCTGCAACGGCCTCGTGAACAACAAGCACGGCTTCACCAGCCTGCTCGCCGTCATCGCGCCGAACCTGCCCTGCAAGCCGAACACCCTGATGTTCAACAAGGTCACCATCAACGACGCCCGTCAGGCCGTCCAGATGTTCGGCCCTGCCCAGCACGGTGTCGCCAAGGCCGTGCAGGATTGCGTCGCCGAAGGCACGATCCCCGCTGATGAAGCCGACGACCTGTTCATCCTGGTCGGCGTGTTCATTCACTGGGAAGCGGCCGACGACGCCAAGATCCAGAAGTACAACTACGACGCCGTGAAGCTCTCCATCGAGCGCGCCGTCAAGGGCGAGCCCACCGCGGCCGTCGTCACCGAGCAGCGCAACTCGGCTACGCACCCCTTCGCGTCGAACGCTTAGATTGGAGGCAGTCCTGGGCAGAGCGAGCCTCCGCCCGCACCGCGGGGCCTGCTCCAGCGACTGGCATCCATCTTCCTCGGACGATGAACTTCAAGTGGGGCGGCGTCAGCCGCCCCATTCTTTTTGAGCGATCCACTAGAGCACCGAACCGGATTTCGCATTCGGGACGACGCTCTGGTGTCTCGTGGTTGCGTCAGCTTTTTCGAGACACGACGTCCCCGTGTCGGGGCGATGCTCCAAAGCCGCCATCGTGGATCGCGGACGCCACAAGGGCGCCGGCGACGCCGAGCGCTGTGAGCGCCGCCACATCCTCGGGGCCGCGCACGCCGCCGGCCGCATAGAGGCGCGTCGCCGGGCTCATCGCCCGCACCGCTCCGAGACGATCGAGATCCGGGCCGCCTCCCACGCCGATCCGCCCCAGCGTCATCACGATCACGTCGCGCGGCCAGTGTTCCGGCTGCGCATGCAGGGCGATCGGGCCGAGGCGCTCGTCGCCCTGGGTATCGAGGGAGAACACGGCCCGGTCGCCGAGACCGCGCACCAAATCCGCATCGGTCTGGCTCTCGCTGCCGATCACCGGCCGGCCGAGGCCCGTTCGCAGGAAATCCGCAACGCCGGCCGCATCGCCGAAACCCGCATCGACCCACAGCGTCACCCCGGGGCAGGCGTGAGCGATCCGCGCGAGGCTCGCGAGGTCCGGGGCGGCATGGTCGATGATCGCGTCGAGGTCGGCGACGTAGAGGATGCGTGCCGGCACCGCGGCCAGGAGGCCACGCGCCACATCCGCGGGCTCCGCGCCCTTTGCCAAGGGCGTCACGATCGGGGCATAGGAGGCGCGCTCCCCGGCTCGCGCCCGCACCACTTGGCCGTGGCGCAGGTCGATCACCGGGACGATCTCGAATCCATCCGCCATCCGGCTCCATCCCTTCTCTTCAGGCGCGTTCCGTGACACCAGCATCCGCAGCAACGCAGCGTCCGGTGATCGGCTGGGATCTCGGCGGGGTCCATGTCAAGGCGGCTCTCGTCCGCAACGGCCGGGTCGAGGCCGTGGTGCAGGCCCCGTGCCGGCTCTGGCGCGGCCTGCCGGCCCTCGACGAGACCTTTGCTGGGCTGCCCGACTGGGCGCGGTCTGAGGCCGACCACGTCGTGACGATGACGGGTGAGCTCACCGACTGCTTCGCCGACCGCGCCGACGGCGTGGCGCAGCTGTCCGACTGGGCGCAGGCGCATCTTGCCGGCACGGTGCGGATCTATGCCGGGCGTTCGGGGCTCCTCGCCGCGGCGGCCGCGCGCGACGCCTCCGCCGACGTCGCCTCGGCGAACTGGCACGCCACCGCCGCTCTCGTCGGGCGCCACGTCGCCGACGCGCTGCTGATCGATATCGGCTCCACCACCGCCGACCTGATCCCGGTGGTGTCCGGGCGACCGGCGACGCTCGGCTACAGCGACGCCGAGCGTCTGGAGACCGGCGAACTCGTCTATTCGGGCGTGGTGCGCACGCACCTGATCGGCCTGGCCGATCAGGCTCCTTTCCGCGGCCGCCGCACGCGGCTGATGGCGGAGACCTTCGCCACCACCGCCGACATCTACCGGATCACCGGAGACCTGCCCGAAGGTGCCGATCAGCAGAGCAGCGCCGACATGAAGGGGAAGTCGATCGCCGAGAGCGAGACCCGGCTCGCCCGGATCATCGGCCGGGACCATGGCGAAGGCACGCCGGACGAGTGGCGGGCCCTCGCGGCGCATTTTTCCGAGGCCCAGTTGCGAGCCCTGCACGACGCGGCAGCGACCCTGCTCTCGCGCTCGGATATCCCACCGGACGCTCCCCTGGTGGTGTGCGGAGCGGGGTTGTTCCTGGCAGAACGCCTGGCGCAACGCCTCGGCCGGCGTTCCCTCGGCCTCACCGCCCTCATCGCGAAAAACCTGCCCGAGACGGGGGCCGATTGGGCCTCCACCTGCGGCCCGGCCGTGGCCGTGGCCCTCCTCGCGTCCTGACCCTCACCCTCAAACCGGAGCCCCGCTCATGAGCGCGACGCACAAACTCGCCCGTATCCTCGCCGCACGGTCGGGTGCCCATATCGAACTGGCCCTCGCCACCGAGAGCGGCCAGACCCTCAAGGTCCTGGCGACCCCCGACCAGATCGACATGCTGGTGGACGAACTGGAGGATATCCTGAACTCGCCGGTGGAGCCTGAGGTCAGCGAGCCGCCACCGGCCGCGTGAGGGCGCCAGACACACCGCTTCGGCCGCCCGGCGAGGGCGGCACAAAGCTCACCGCAAAAAGTCGCCGAACGCCCGCGGCCCATCCGGCACCGTAATGTCCTTCGTGACCTTGAGCGTCGTGGCGTCGATCACGCTCAGAGTGTTGGAGCCCCAATTCGCCACCACGAGGGATCGGCCATCGCGGGTGGCGGCGATGCCTTCCGGATGGTCGCCGACCTCGATGGCGGCGACGTTTGTGAGGCTCTGGAGGTTGAACACCGTCACGGTGCCGGAATACTGGTCGGTGACGAAGCCGCGGTTGCCGGCAAGCGCCACGACGTAGGGCCGTTCGCCGGTGGTGACGCGGCCGAGCTCGCGGCGTGCGGCCACATCGATCACCGAGACGTCGTTGGAGATGACGTTGGCGGTGTAGGCCCGCGCGCCCGTCTCATCGAGGGTGATGCCGAACGGGTGGTGGCCCACCGGAATTTTCAGGGTCTCGGTGGCGGTGGCGGCGTCGATCAGCGAGACCGAATCGCCCTCGCGATTGGCCACCAGAATCGTGGCGCCATCGGGGGTGACCGCGATGCCGGAGGGCGAGGCACCGACCTGAATCTCGGTCTCGAGCTTCGATCCATCCGGCGAGACCACGAAGATCCGGCTCCCGTACCAGTCGGCGACGTAGACGGCGCCGGATTTCGGGTTGACGGCGATGCCGAGCGGACCGCCCGGCAGAGGCAGGGTGGCCGTGACCGTTCGCGCCGCGAGGTCGACCACGGCGAGGCTCGGGCCCTCGGGGCGGGTGACATAGGCCGTCTTGCGATCGGGCGACAGGGCGATGCCGGCCGGTGCGCCGTCGATCGCCACCTGGCCGACGACGTTGCCCGCGTCGAGATCGACGATGGTGAGGACGTTGGCGCCTTGCGCCGTGACCAGAGCCTCGTCGGCACGGGCCGGCGTGGCGATCAGCGTGAGCGCAAAAAGGAGAGGGCCGGCGCGAGGCCGGCCCTTCCGTGTCGCGCGATTCCGGCGAGGACCGTTCAAGAACCGCTCTTCTCGACCTTCGCCTTGAGGGCGTCGAGGCCGGTGCGGTAGAGGCCGCGCACGGCCTTCTGCGAGGCTTCGTCGCTCAGCTCGGGCGGCGGATCGTTGTTCATGTAGCCGCGGTAGAATGCGCCATCCCACGAAACCTTGGTCTTGCCGCCGGCATCCTCGACCTTGATCGTCGAAGAATAATCGTTCACCGGAAGCGTCTTCACGTCGACCTTGTTGATGCGGTACGAGTAGCTCATCTTCTCGGCGGAGTACTTGTACAGTTCCTCTTCCACCGTGGCGCCGTCCTTGAGCGTCAGGACACGAGTCGCCTTGACCTCGTTGCCACCCGTACCCTCGGTCTTGGCGACCGGCGGCAGCCAGCTCATGTCCTGGAAGTTGGAGATCACGGCCCAGACCTTGTCGGGCGCCGCATTGATCTCGACCGTCTCCTCGACCTTCTTGCGGGTCGGGCCGTGCGCTGCTGCGCCGAACGAGACGAGGGCGAAGGCCGCCGCCGTCGTGAGAGCAAGAAACTTCATCGGGTCTTCGTCTCCTCGGGGTTGCACTTTCTACAGTGCTGTGGGGGGCTTTTCGAGGATGCGGTCGTCGCGGCCCAAGGCGGCGGCAACCTTATCCTCGATCCAGTCCCAGGCCTCGCGCTCGGCGGGCCCGGCGGTCTTGGATATGGCGATGGCGTGATAGCGCATCTCGGTGAGGATCTTGTCCGGCTCCAGCATGTGCAGGCGGGTCGACAGGATCGCCGCCTCCAACACGGCGGCCTGCGCCCGGTTGTAGCCGAAGAACGGCACATGCGCGGCGCTGTGTACCATGCGACCGCGATAGCGCGGGCGCGTCGCATCGTCCTCCACCGACACCACCTCGAACTCGGCATGGCCGAAGCTCGTAGCCAGGCGCCGACCGGGAATGCGGTCGCAGGCCACCAGCGGCCAGTCGCGCCGTCCGGTGACGGCACCGGCGATGACCCGGACGTCGCTCGGGCTCGACGCGGCGAAGTAGGGGCTGGCGTCGAGGTTGACGATCGTCGGGGACGGCCGGAACGGAGAGAGGATCCAGTCGGCCCCGTCCTGGATCAGGCCGAACGGCACGAGGTGGATGAGCCCCTCGGGCGAGAGCGTGGTGACGACGGTCTCGAGGATCAGCGGCACGCCCTCACGCCTCCCCGGCCGGAACGAGCTTGCCGCAGACGATACGGGCCCCCGGAACCGCGGGAGCCTCCGACACAGCATCGGCGGCAGGCGCGGCCTTCTGCGCCACCGTCTCGGGCTGACCGGCATCCGCTTCCGGAATTGGCGCGCGATCCGGTCCGGAATGCTTGGTATGGCCGGCCTTCTTGAAGGCCGTGGTGTCCTCGATCTCCGCGTCGGCGGCGGCCCCCCAGACCAGCGCCTCGTCCTGGACGTAGCGCTTGCCGAGCCGCCACGCCGTCTCGGCTTTGGTCAATTCGCCACCGAGATAGAACGCATGGGCACCGTCTTCGGCCACGTTCAGATCGGGGAAGAAGGCCATCGCGTCGGTGCCGACCTTGTGGACGTCGCGGTTGTAGATATGAACACCGTCCTCGGCCACCGCGACGCGGTAGTTCGGGTCGCGGACCTCCGCCGCCTGCGCCGCGATCTCGTCCGGGGTCTGCACGTAGGGGCGCTTGTCGTGGAGCGCCAGCAGGGACCGGCCGTATCCCTTGGGCAGGGCCGAATCGGCCTTGGCCGCGAACATCACCCGGCGGGCCGCGTCGTGCTCCTCCACGGTGCGGCGGGTGTGGTTGGAGACCTGCACGATCAGCACGTTGCGAATGGCGAGTTCCGAGCACATCCCCACCAGCAGGGCGGTGATTCCGAGACTGTCCGCCTCGGTCAGCTCGGTGAGGTTGCCGGTACCCATCATCATCTCGCTGTTCGGCCAGCGCTGGCGGGTCTGATGATAGCGGGTGATCGACTCGACGAAACCGAAATGGATCGGCTCCAGGATCGGGTCGGCCATGTAGGGCCGCCCCGCCTTCTCCATCCGTTCGATCGCCCGATCGAGGGAGGCGAGATCGTCGGGCCGCACCGGCACCAGCACCGGGACGGAGTCGGTCTCGAAGGCGAGGTCGAGGGTATCCTCGTTGAGGCTGAGCAAAAAATCGGCGCCGGCCTTCGCCCCGCGCGTGAGTTCGTCGAGGGAGAAGGAATCGACGCTGACCTTGAGCCCGGCGCCTTTCAGGAGGCGCACGCACTCCTCGAGATGCGGGAATTCGGTATCCGGCAAGCCGCCGAGATCGATCACGTCGGCACCGCGCCGGGCGAGGTCGAGGCCCTTGGCCAGGATTTGATCGGGCGTCATCTTCGAGGCGTCGACGATCTCGGAGAAGATGCGCAGGTCGTGGCGCGACAAGTCCACAATGCGGCCGGCGAGGCCCAGATAGGCCGGCAGATCGACGATCTCGTCGGGACCGCGCTCAACGGGCAAGCCAAAATGGGCCGCCAACGCCTCCGGGTTGGCGCGGCAGCGGCCGGGCAGGACGATGCGCGTCGCGCCCTCCGGAATGGTCACCCGGCGCCGGATGATCTCCTCCGTCATCAGGGCTGCGACCTTCACCCCGGCATCGGCGATGCTCCAGGCGAAGCGCTCGGGCGGCAAGGTGGCGGCGACCTTCTCCAGGCGCGCCTTCGCCATCCGGCCGGTGATGAAGACGAGGTGTTCGCGCGGGCTCACGCCGCTGCCCTTACGATGGAGGCGCTCGGACCGCGGATCACGATCTCGCCAGGATAGCGTTCGGCGAAATCCGGGAAGGCCGTATCGACGAGGCCGAGGCGGCTCAGATCGCCCAGGCTGGTCCCGGGCGGACGATCGGTGGATTTCACCAGGATACAGCGCGCAGCGCCGAGCGCAGTGGCGAGCCACAGGCCGAGGCTGTCGGAGGTGACGGCCCAGGTCGCCGGAATGGCGGGATGCCCGCGCTTCAGCGCCACCGGGTCCCAGACCGGCGTGCCGCCGCGCGCCAGAACCGCGCCGATCGCGTCGAGATCGTGAGCGACGGTCAACCGGGGTTCGAGCGCGCAGAACACCTCGGCCATGCGCCCCATGGCATCGAGGGCGAGGCGATGGGCGAGCGCATCGTCGAAGTCCAACGCCCCCTGGGCCGCGCGCACCGCGTCGGCGAACAGGCCACCGCCCGGCACGATCACGCACGGCCCCTCGTTCCCATCGGCGAGACCGGACAGGAGGCTGCAGAGGCGGGTCCCGTCCGCCACGAGGCTGCCGCCGAGCTTCACGACGGTGGGACCCTGAGGGAGGGACGGCGTCACGCGGCGTCCCGGCGCGTCAGCGCGCGCAGGGTCTGAACCGCGGCCGCCACCCGATCCGGGTCGAGGCCGCTTGTGCGGTCGCTCTCGCGGCAAAGGCCGCCGCGAAATCCGAGATAGTGAGCACCGCACCGCGCCAGAACCGGTACGTCGCCGAGCGCGAGCGAACCGGCGAGCCCCGACACGAG
Source organism: Methylobacterium sp. BTF04 (assembly GCF_010692745.1). Classification (GTDB taxonomy): domain Bacteria; phylum Pseudomonadota; class Alphaproteobacteria; order Rhizobiales; family Beijerinckiaceae; genus Methylobacterium. The sequence continues at coordinate 41,653 of NZ_JAAHTB010000013.1, read as the reverse complement.
ACCGTGCGCGCGGCAGGATGCCGTGAAGGCCGTGAGCGCCGACGGATCGAGCAGATCGGTGAGACGGCGGCCGATTTTTCCCGAAGTATCGACCATCGCTCCGACGAAGCCCGCCAGGGCCAACCGGGGCACGAGGTTCGGCGCGAGGCCATGCTCGGCAAACAGCACGGCGATCAGACGGCCCGGCGCGGCGGCCGCTCCCCGGGCGAGGGCGATGTCGGACATGTCCGTGCGCACGGCGACCTTCACGTAGTCGACGCCGGTCGACGCCATCGCGGCGATGCAGGCTGTCAGCGCGTCGTCATCCGCCGGCTCGCCCGCGACCGCGCTGGTCACGGCACGATGACCGACGCGGGCGACGATGGCCCGCACCAGCGCAGGCGCCAGACTCCCGAGCGCGCCGCGTGCCGGATCCTTGGCATCGACGAGGTCGGTGCCGGCGCGCGCGGCCATCAGCGCCTCGTCGGCATCGCGCACGCTCACGAGGAGGCGCGGGGCGGTGTCGCCGGGATCGAAGGGGGAGGGCGTCAACACGACGGTTTCGACTCGCTGAGGGCACTTGGAACGATCGAGGCTCGGAGCGGCGGTTTCACCATTTTCCCCGAGCCGGTGCCGATGGCCCTACCAAAAAACGCACCCGATCACGAGCGGTTGGGCAGGGGCTCGGCCAGCAGGCGGTTCTTCACGACCCAGCGCATGGCATGCGCCCAGGTATCGTCGGTATCGGCCCGGATGACCACGCGGCCACCGCGCACGACCTTGCCGGTGGCCGCCTCGGCGATGGTCACGGTGAGATTGAAGATCTGGTTGGAGCCCTTCTCGACGTAACCGCTCACGGCCAGATCGGCGCCCAGCGTCTTGGCGATGGTCGCCGCGCAGCCGTCGCACTTGTAGAGGGGCGCCTGCTTGGCGATCTCGGCGGCTTGAGGGCCGACATCGACGGGCTCCACCACGTTGTCGGCGGTGAGCGCCTTGCGCAATTCCTCGGTGACGAGACCGAGGCGGCGGATCTCGTCGGGCCGCGCCTTGCGGCCGCCGGCCACGCCGGGGTCGAACAGCTCGACCCCGAAGATCGCAGCCTTTTCGGGTGCGGCACTGGCGTGAGCGACGAGGACGGGACTCAGCAGGATCCCGGCGAGAAGGGCGTGTCCAGTGCGAAGGCGGGCCATGGTCGCATGTCTCACATCGGGTACGGCGCGAAGTATTCGGAAACGCCCGGGCGTCCGCAGCGATCCCCAGCCTGCGTGCGTTCGGGCGAAGAAGTGCCTGGATTTGCCGCCTCAAGCAAATCGCGGCCGGGCACTCGCTTAGGGATCGCTCATCAATCCGCGATTGAGCGCGGCGGCGAGATGTTGTTAGCGTGCCGCCCGCATGCATGATCCGGTACGATCCCTCCTCGCCCCGCTCGCCCTCACGCTCGGGCTCTGCGGTCCCTGTGGCGTCATCGGTCCGGTCTCCGCGCAGGAACCGACCGCTCGGGAGGCGCCGCCACCGGCGGTCGCCGGCAGCGAGACGCATATCGGGCTGATCTACCGGCCCGAACCCGCGCCCTCCTCCTACGATGCCGAGGCTGCCCCCGAGGACGAGGGCGTGGCCGGTGCCAGGATGGCGATCAAGGACAACAACACCACCGGTCGCTTCACCAAGCAGACCTACGCCCTCGACGAGGTCGCGCTCACCGAGGGCAAGGACGCGGTGGAGGCCGCCCGCGATCTCGTCGGCCGCGGCATCCGATTCCTCGTCCTGGCGCTGCCCGCCGACGCGGTTCTGGCGGTGGCCGATGCGGTGAAGGGGGAGGGCGTCACGATCTTCAACACCGCCGCCCCCGACGACCGCCTGCGGGGTGCCGATTGCCGTCGAAACGTCTTCCACGTGATCCCGAGCCGGGCGATGCAGACCGACGCGCTGGCGGAGTTCTTCACGCTGATGCGCTGGCGCAAGATGTTTCTCATCACCGGCCCGCAGGACAACGACCGCCTCTATGCCGAGGCGTTCAAGAACTCGGCCCGCAAGTTCAACCTCAAGATCACCGCCGAGAAGCCCTGGACCTTCGGGCCCCTCGCCAAGGCGCGGGGCGACACGCCGACGCGCTCCGAGGCGTTGGTGTTCACCCGCGGGGTCGATTACGACCTCGCCATCGTCGCCGACGAAGCCGGGGATTGGGGCGACTACGTTCCGTTCCGCACCGTCGATCCGCGGCCGGTCGCCGGCACGCAGGGGCTGATCGCCACCACGTGGCACCCGACCCTGGAGACCTGGGGCGCGGCCCAGGCGCAGAACCGGTTCCGGCGCCAGGCCGGCCGCCTGATGCGACCGCTCGACTATCAGGCCTGGGCGGCGGTACGCTCCATCGGCGAGGCGGCGACGCAGAAGAAGACCGCCGACCCGGCCGTGCTCGCGCCCTACTTCGCAGAGCCGGCCTTCAGCCTGCCCGCCTACAAAGGCGTGTCGCTGACCTACCGCCCCTGGGACCACCAGCTGCGCCAGCCGCTGATCGTGGTGCAACCCAAAGCCGTGGTCTCGGTGGCGCCCGAGCAGGGCTTCACCCACCAGCGCACACCGCTCGACACCCTCGGCATCGATCTGCCCGAGACCACCTGCAAATTTCCCTGAATCGTCGACCCGACACGATCTCACGGAGGGCCGGCCCTGCGGCAACGCGTGACGGCAAGGCTTGCGGTCCTGCGCTCCCCATGACACGGGGCTGCACTATAGTAACGGATGATCGGTCAATCGCGCGCGAGACAGCGATGGCCCCGAGGAGGACACACATGAGCCGCGGCTTCAGGACAAACGCGTCGCGATCGGTTCTGGGGCTGGCCTTGCTCGCCGCCACCGCCCTGGCGGGAGCCGGGTCGGCGCAGGCCTACACGGTCTACGTGACCAACGAGAAGGGCAATTCGGTCAGCGTCATCGACACGACGACGATGGCGGTCACCGGCACCTGGAAGGTCGGCCGGCGCCCGCGCGGCGTCACCACCAGCAAGGACGGCAAGGAGCTGTTCGTCTGCGCCAGCGACGACGACCGCATCGACGTGCTCGATACGGCGACCGGCAAGGTCGTCCGCTCGCTGCGCTCCGGCCCCGATCCCGAGCAGTTCATCCTCGGCCCGAGCGGCAACCTGCTCTACGTCGCCAACGAGGATGACAGCCAGGTCACGGTGATCGACGTCGAGAAGAACAAGGTGATGGCCGAGGTGCCGGTGGGCGTCGAGCCCGAGGGCATGGGCCTGTCGCCCGACGGCAAGATCCTGGTGAACACCTCCGAGACCACCAACATGGCGCACTTCATCGACACCACAACCTTCCAGGTGATCGACAACGTGCTGGTGGATGCGCGTCCACGCTTTGCCGAGTTCACCGCGGACGGCAAGTTCCTCTGGGTCTCCGCCGAGGTCGGCGGCACCGTGAGCATCATCGATGTCGCGGCGCGCCGGGTCATCCAGAAGATCACCTTCAAGATCCCGAGCGTGAACGACGAGGCGATCCAGCCGGTGGGCATCCGCATCACCAAGGACGGATCGAAGGCCTTCGTGGCACTCGGGCCCGCCAACCGCATCGCGGTGATCGACGCCAAGACCTACGCGGTGGAGAAGTATCTCCCCGTCGGTCAACGCGTCTGGCAGCTCGCCTTCACGCCGGACCAAAAGCTCCTGATCTCCACGAACGGCTCCTCCAACGACATCTCGGTGGTGGATGTCGCGGCGGAGAAGGTGGTGAAGAGCATTCCGGTGGGGCTGCTGCCCTGGGGCGTGGCGATCTCGCCGAATTGAGTGTCGGCACACCGCGACAGCTTCATCGGTTCGTCGTATCCGGGGCGCCTCAGGCGCTCCGCGTACGACGGGCCGGGGACGCCGTGACATCGACGAACGACCGTCACAAGGCGGCGAACGGGAGGACGATCACATGAAGCGGACGATACGGGCGGCCACGCTCGCCCTGGCGGCGATGCTCGCCGCCGGACCGGCGCTCGCCCTCGACCTGACGAAGAAGCGCGCCAACCTGCCCGACCTCGTGCTCGGCAACGAGGAGGGCAACGACTTCGTGGTCGAGAACAAGGAGATCGAACTCGAATCCGGCAAGGCCTACCGCCTGCGCATCGTCGCTAAGGGCCGGCAGGAGTACAAGTTCTACGCCACCGAGTTCTTCCGCAACATTTGGTTCAACCAGATCGTGATTCAGCATCTGGAGATCCACGGCAGCGGCCCGCCGGACCATCTCGAATTCGACGATCCGGGCGAGATCGCCCTCGAGTTCGTGGCGATCAAACCCGGCGAATACCCCTGGACGGTCCGTGGCCTCGAGGCCAAGGGCATGGCCGGCAAGTTCATCGTGAAGTAGGGCACCGATCATGCGCCTCTCCCTCGCGGCTCTCGCCGTATTCCTGATCGCCGGTCCGGCGCTGGCCGACGACAAGTTCGCCTGCACCGACGGCATCGCCATGATCAAGGCTGAGCTCGCCAAGCCGCCCGCCGAGACCGTCCTGCCCAAGCTGAAGAAGGCCCTCCGGGTCGCCGAGCGCGAACTGGGGGAGGGCGAATTCGACGAGTGTCTCGACGCCGTCGGCGATGCCAAACGGGCGTTGAAGCCATGACCGAGAGCGCCGCGCTCGACGTCGCGGGCGTGAGCCATCGCTTCGGGTCGCGTGCGGCCCTGTCGGACGTCTCGCTCGCCGTCGCGCGTGGACGCTTCACCGCCCTGCTCGGCCCCAACGGAGCCGGCAAGACGACCCTGTTCTCGGTGATCACCCGGCTCTACGCGAACCAGGACGGCCGGGTCTCGATCCTCGGCCACGCGCTCGACAAGGAGCCGAGCCGGGCCCTGGCCCGCCTGGGCGTGGTGTTCCAGGCCCGCACCCTCGACACCGACCTGACCGTCGCGCAAAACCTACTCTATCATGCCAGCCTGCACGGCATCACCCGCAAGGCCGCCAAGGCACGGGTCGCGACGCTCCTCGATCGCGTCGGCCTCGCCGACCGGCGCGACGACAAGGTCAGGACCCTGTCCGGTGGCCAATCCCGGCGCATCGAGATCGCCCGCTCGCTGGTGCACGAACCCCGGCTCCTGCTGCTCGACGAACCCACCGTCGGCCTCGACCTCGAATCCCGCGCCGACATCGTCAGGATCGTCCGCGCCCTAGTGCGGGAGGAGGGCCTGTCGGTCCTGTGGGCGACGCACATCTTCGAGGAGATCGAAGCGGGCGACGACGCCGTGGTGCTGCACAAGGGCCGCATCGTCGCCCGGGGCACCGCCGGCTCCATCGCGCAAGGCGGTGAAACCCTGGAGGCCGCCTTCCGCCGCCTCGTCGCCGAACCGCCGAGGCAGGCCGCATGAGCACGACCACGCCGGCCCGCGCACCATCGGCCTCTGCACCCGTACCCCATCTCGGCCGCCTCGACGCGGTCGGCTACCTCATCTGCCTCGGCGGCATCGTCCGGCGTGAGCTGCTGCGCTTCTTCAACCAGAAGGAGCGGTTCTTCTCGGCGCTGGTGCGCCCGCTGGTCTGGCTGTTCATCTTCGCCGCCGGCTTTCGCAACACGCTCGGCGTCTCCATCGAACCGCCCTACCAGACCTACGTGCTCTACGAAGTCTACGTGGTGCCGGGGCTGGCGGTGATGATCCAGCTCTTCAACGGCATGCAGTCGTCGCTCTCGATGGTCTACGACCGCGAGGTCGGATCGATGAAGGTTCTGCTCACCAGCCCCTATCCGCGCTGGTTGCTACTTCTCGCCAAGCTCATCGCCGGCGTCACCGTATCGGTGGTGCAGGCCTACGCGTTCCTGGGCATCGCCTGGTTCTGGGAACTCGATATTCCGACCATCGGCTATGTCGCCGCCTTACCGGCCTTCATCGCCTCCGGGCTGATGCTCGGCTCCATCGGCCTGCTGCTGTCCTCGATGGTCAAGCAGCTCGAGAACTTCGCCAGCGTGATGAACTTCGTGATCTTCCCGATGTTCTTCGCGTCGTCGGCGCTCTACCCGCTCTGGCGTATCCGCGAATCGTCCGAGACGCTCTACGCGATCTGCATGGCCAACCCGTTCACCCACGCAGTGCAGCTCGTCCGCTTCGCGCTCTATGGGCAGTTCGATCCACTGTCCTGCGCCGTGGTCGTCGGCACCACTCTCGCCTTCTTCACCCTTGCCGTCGTCGCCTACGATCCGGGCCGGGGCATCATGGCCCGGCGCGGCGGCCCGGCCGGAGACAATTCATGATTCGCACATTCGCTCTGTCTCTTCTCGCCCTCGGAATCGTCGCCGGGCCGGCATCGGCCCAACCCAAGGGTGATCCCGACTGGCCCTGCGTTCAGCGCAAGGTCTCGACGCTGAGCCCCGGCTCGGTCTGGACAGGTCCCGACATCGCGCAGGCCGGCGCCTGGGGCGACGACTTCGAAGCCGCCTCCCTCGCCCAGAAGATCGCGTCGCGCCGCACGGAACTGTCTGACGTCGATCCGATGATCGACGAATTCGCCGCCAAGGCGGGTGCGGACAAGGACAAGCGCCTGACCCGGGTCTATGCGGGCGTGTTCGAAGTCCTCAACGGCGAGCGCAACAAGGTGATTGCCGGCATCGCACGGTACTCGCAAGGGCAGCGCCGCATGGCCGAGCGCATCCGCGATGAAGCCGACAAGATCAGCGCCACCAAGGACGGCCCCAGCGCCCAGGACGCTCGCGAAATGCCCAAGGAGGCCTCCGATCTCGAGACCAAGTTTGCTTGGGACCGGCGCATCTTCCAGGAGCGCAGTCAGTCTCTGACCTATGTCTGTGAAGTGCCGACCTTGCTGGAGCAGCGCCTCGGCGAGATCGCCCGCAGGATCCAGGCGAAGCTGTGATCGCGCACGCTCTGGCGGCCGATTGCCGAATCCTCCCGGATCGCTTGCCTGAAACTCCTTAAGTCGTTGAAAATAGGCAGGAAAGATGTTGCCGTGACGACACGCGGCGTTCGTAAGACGTCCCTAAGGCCGTGAAACCGCGCATTGCGGCTTCGGTGCAATTGTGCCCAACCCGCGATCCTCACAAGGTTGTGTCGTAAGCCCCGCAAAAGGGGCACGGCACGACGACGATCGAGGGTCTGGGGATGACGAAGCGGACGCTGCGAGGCAGCCTGCTCCTATCGGTGGCATTGATGCCGGGCGCCGCCCTGGCACAGAATGCCGGTGTGCAGCAGTCGGTGACCCTGGCCGAGCTCGACGTGGTGGCGACCACCCCGGTGAGCAGCACCGGCGGGCGCGGTGCCATTCCGCTGTACAAGATCCCCAGCACGGTGGAGACCGTGACGGCGGCCGATCTCGACTATGATCGCGGCACCTTCAACGCGGTCGCCACCCTGGCTCGCCGCACGCCCGGCGTGAACCTGTCGGATTCGCAGGGCAGTTCGGGCCGCACCGACCTGACCTACCGCGGCTTCACGGCCTCGCCGGTTCAGGGCGTGCCGCAGGGGCTCGCCGTCTACCAGAACGGCGTCCGTATCAACGAAGCCTTCGGCGACACGGTTCAGTTCGACCTGATCCCGCCGGTCGCGATCAACCGCATCGACGTGGTGACCGGCAATCCAGTGTTCGGCCTCAACGCGCTCGGCGGCGCGGTCAACATCCAGATGAAGAACGGCTTTACCTGGCAGGGCACCGAGGTCACCGTGCTCGGCGGCTCGGATGGGCGCATCGCCGGCTCGCTGCAATACGGCAAGGTAATCGGCCCGTGGAGCTTCTACTTCGCGGGCGACGGCATGAACGACCGCGGCTGGCGCTACGAGAGCCCGAGCACGATCGGCCGCCTCTACTCGGACCTCGGATACCGCACCCCGGATTCGGAATTCCACCTGATCGCCGCGGGCGCCCGCACCTTCTTCGGTGCCGCCGCCGCGACGCCCGTCGACTTCACCCATGCCGACCCGCGGGCGATCTTCACCTACCCGCAGACCTCCACCACCGAGATGGGCACGATCCAGCTCACCGGCCGCGTCGACGTCTCGCCGAGCTGGGAACTGGCCGGCAACGCCTATTACCGGCGCTTCAGCCAGCAATATATCGATGGCAACGACGGCAATTTCGAGCAGTGCAGCACGCGCTCCAGCAACCGCGGCTTCCTGTGCTTCGAGGATGACGGCTTCAGCCCGGCCGCCGGCCAATCCCAGCTTGCGTTCCGCAACCAGTTCACGATCCTCGGCAGAAACAACCAGCGGATCCCGTTCACCGCCGGTGTCCCCTACGGCACGATCGACGTGACGAAGACCGAGGCCACCGGCTACGGCGGGTCGCTCCAGGCGACCAACCGCGACAAGATCGGCGGCTTCGGCAACACCTTCCTCGTCGGCGGCAGCATCGACGTGGCGGATTACTCCTTCAAGTCGTCGAGCACGCTCGGCGTGATCAACCCGGACCTGTCGGTCACCACCAACCCGAGCAACCCGTTCTACGGCAACATTCCGGGGCTGGGCACGACGCAGTTGCGCACCGACGCAGCGCTCGGCATCGCACCAAGCTCGGTGATCGGCTCGAACCTCTACATGGGCCTCTACGCCACCGACACCTTCGACCTGACCGACGCCCTCTCGCTCACCGCGGGTGCCCGCCTGAACTTCGCCCGCGTGAGCACGCAGGACCAGACCGGCTTCTCGCCGGACGTCACCGGGACGCACTACTTCACTAAGATCAATCCGCTCGCCGGCCTGACCTACCGGTTCAATCCGGGCCTGTCGCTCTACGGCGGCTACTCGGAATCCAACCGCGCCCCGACCCCGCTGGAACTGGCCTGCGCCAACCCGGACCGGCCCTGCCTGCTGCCGAACTCGCTCGTGGCCGATCCGCCGCTCAAGCAGGTCACCGGCCGCACCTACGAGGTCGGCTTCCGCGGCGCGCTGCCGAACTTCTACGCTGGCGGCCTCATGAGCTACAAGATCGGAGCCTTCCGCACCGATCTCACCAACGACATCATCCAGCTCGCCACGCCGGGCAACGCCGCCCGCGGATATTACGTCAACGTGCCGGCAACCCAGCGCCAGGGTATCGAGGTCGGCGGCGAGTACACGAGCGAGTTCGTTTCGGTCTATGCCAACTACGCGCTGATCGACGCGACCTATCAGTTCAACGGCACCCTGTCGTCGCCCAACAATCCGCTGGCGAATGACGGCGCCATCACCGTTCGACCCGGCAACCAAGTGCCGCTCGTTCCCAACCATCAGTTCAAGGTCGGCTTCGACTACCTCGTGCTGCCGGGCTGGCGCTTCGGCATGAACATCCAAGCCTTCTCGTCGTCCTATTATCGCGGCGACGATTCGAACCTGAATCCGAAGCTGCCCGCCTACTTGGTCCTTGGCCTGAACACGAGCTACCAGGTCACGCCGAACCTGCAGATCTTCGGCCTGATCACCAACTTGACCAACAACAAGTATGCCAATTTCGGCACCTTCGCCCAGCGCGGCAACGTCGTCGGCAATCTGACCATCAACGATCCGCGCACCACGACGTTGGCCCAGCCGCTGTCGATCTACGGTGGCATCAAGTACGCCTTCGGTGCGGACCCGGTGCCGATGGCCGAGCCGATCATCCGCAAGTACTGATCTCGCAACTCCTGATCTCGCAACTCCTGATCTCGCCTCTGCGGCGAGACGCGCGGCGCGGCCCCCCTGGGGTCGCGCCGTTTTTCGTTTCTCACGGCCTCGTTCGCGGAACGGGCGCGCGGGTCTCGCCATACGTCGCGGATCGGCACCGTCAAACTCGGGCAACGCGAGGAGCATTTCCCGCCTGACGAGAAAAAACGGAACAAAGGGTTGCCGGATTCTCCCGGGCATATTAGGTAAAGCCGTGTCACGACTCGACTCGACTCGGGGAGACTCATCCTCCTCAAGACTAGTCTTTTCATCGGACTTGGAGCGCGACTCGCTTTTCCAAGTTGATCTATGGAGATTCAATTCATGGCTTATCGTCTTCCTGCCGCCCTTCTCGCCAGTGTCCTCGCCCTCGGCGTCGTCGCCCCGGCCTTCGCCGCCCCCGCCGAGGTGAGCGCGTTCGACCCGGACAAGGACGGCACCATCGACCTCAAGGAAGCGCAGGCCGCCGCCGCCAAGCAGTTCGACATGCTCGACCCCGACAAGGACGGCACCCTCGACGCCAAGGAGCTGACCGGCCGCGTCACCGCCGCCGAGCTCAAGGCCGCAGACCCGGACAGCGATGGGACGCTGGACAAGAAGGAATACCTCGCGGTGGTCGCAGCGCGCTTCAAGGCCGCAGACCCGGATGCCGAGGGCACCATCGACGCGAAGGAGCTCGCTTCGCCGGCCGGCGCTTCGCTCGCGACGCTGCTGAAGTAGGTCGCTCCCGGGAAGCGGCTGCGATCCCGGTCGGCACCGCGCCGGCGGCTTCTCCGCTGCGTCCCGAGAATCTAAGAAGGACCGCGTCTCACCCGAGACGCGGTCCTTTTTCGTATCCGGCGCGGAGCTTCGCCTGACGGGATCGTCTCACGGTTCGGTCGGATGCAGGCCCGCGAGAGCGCTGCAAAGCTCGGCCATCAGCGGCCTCGCACGCGGATCGGCCTGGACGCAGTCGCGCTCCAAGGCGCGCAAGGCGCCGAGACTGTGGGCCTCCACCGGGCAACGGTCGATCAATTCCCCAAGGAGCAGGCCCCAGGCCCGGACCTCGATCCGTTGGAGAGCGAGACGATCCGGGCCGTCGGGAAGCACGGAGGCCGCACCGAAGTCGCTGAGCACCGCCGCACCCTCCGCCCCGTCCCACAACACGTTGTGGCCGTAGAGGTCGCCGTGGAGCAGCCGATTCGCATGGAGGTGGGCGCAGGCCTCCGCGGCGGCCGAGGCGATACGCCAGGCGACGACCGGCTCCAGGCGCAAGCCGGGATCGTAGACGTCGCGGCTGCAACTCTCCAGGCTCGGCGGCCCGGCAAGGCCGCGCCACTGCTCCGGCAGGAGCGGCATCACGAGGCCGTGCAGACCTTCGGGATGGCCGGCCAGCCGACCGAGGGCACCGGTGAGGTTGGGGTGGACGCCCGCGGCGATGCAGGCGGCCATCTCACGCTCGGGCAAGCCGTCGCTGGTCATGGCGCCCTTGAACAGCTTGAGCGCGACGGCCCGCGGAGCACCCGTGCCGTCCGCACGCCAAAGCGCCCGGTACACCCGCCCCGAGGCCCCTTCGCCCAGGAGCGCACCGGGCTCGAGATGGGTCCACGGAACGGTCTCGGTCTCCATCTCGGCGGCCTCCGTCTCGCGCGCGAGCGGATTGCCCGCGAAGGATATCCAGGCGAGCCGCGGCAGGGCGAGAAGCCAGGGAGGCAGGGCATCGAGGGCGTTGGCGGCGAGGCGCACCAGCTCGAGATTCGATGCCGCCGCCAAGCCGGCCGGGAGTGTCCGCAGCCTGTTCCCGGACAGCATCAGCTTCTGCAGAAAGGGCCGTTCGCCCAGGGCCTCGGGGAGGTGCGCGATCCGGTTGTCGGTGAGGGTGAGCCAGCGCAGGAGCGGGGGCAGGGCCTCGCCCGGCACCTCGCTCAGGCCGGTGGCGCGAAAGCCGATCTGGCTCAAGGCCGCGCAATCCCCCAAGGCCGGCGGAAGCCGCTCGAACCGGTTGCCCGAGCAGAAGATCACCCTGAGCTTGGCGAGGCGACCGAGGTCGTCGGGGAGGGCGGTCAACGTCCCCCCGCTGAGATCGAGCACCTCCAGCGTGTCGGCGAGGCCGAAGATTTCCGGCGGGAATTCGGTGAGACCACCGGTGAGTCTCAGCTCGCGCGCACCCGCGAGATCGCCGCGGCGAAGGGCCTGCAGCCGGTCGCGGGTGGCGGCGTTCATCGTCATGGGTTCTTACCGTCACGGCCCGATCCCCGTTGCGAACCGCCGGGGGATCGGGCCGTGTATCGCAAAAACGCGGATCGGTACGCGGTTTTGGTCAGTACGCGTTCCTGGTCCGGAACAGCGAGATCGGCGTGGCGAGCATGATCTTGATGTCGAACAGCACCGACCAGTTCTCGATGTAGTGCAGGTCGTGCTCGACGCGGCGCTGGATCTTGTCGCTGGTGTCGGTCTCGCCGCGCCAGCCGTTCACCTGCGCCCAGCCGGTGATGCCGGGCTTGACCTTGTGACGGGCGAAATAGCCATCGACCACCTGATCGTAGAGCGTATTGGCGGCCTTGGCCTGGAGCGCGTGGGGGCGCGGCCCGACGAGGGAGAGTTCACCCTTGATGACGTTGAACAGCTGTGGCAACTCGTCGAGGGAGGTCTTGCGGATGAAGCGGCCCACCGGGGTCACGCGCGGGTCGTCCCGCGTCACCAGCTTGGCCGCACCGGCATCGCTCTGGTTCACGTACATCGAGCGGAACTTGTAGACCTCGATCAACTCGTTGTTGAAGCCGTAGCGTTTCTGCCGGAACAGGACCGGGCCGGCGGAGGTCAGGCGCACGGCGAGGCCGACCGCGAGCATCACCGGGGCCAGCGTCACCAGCATGGCAAAGCCGACGATCCGGTCGAAGATGCCCTTGGCGACGATGTCCCAGTCGGCCATCGGCTTGTCGAACACGTCGAGGACCGGCACCGCACCGAGATACGAATACGCCCGCGGGCGCAGGCGCAGCTTCGAGGCCTGAGCGGAGAGGCGGATGTCGATCGGCAACACCCAGAGCTTGGCGAGCATCTGGAGGATGCGGTCCTCGGCGGTGATCGGCAGGGTGAAGATGATGAGGTCGAGCCGGGTCGTGCGGGCATAGGCGACGAGGTCGCTCACCGTGCCGAGCTTCGGGTAGCCCGCCACCACCGTATCGGAGCGCATGTCGCCGCGGTCGTCGAACACGCCGACGATGCGGATTCCGGATTCGGATTGGGTATCGAGGGCGCGGATCAGGTCTTCGGCCACCTTGCCCCCGCCGACGATGGCGGTCCGCCGATCGAAATTGCCGCGCTGCATCTGCGCGGCGACGATGCGGGTCAGGACGAAACGCCCGACCACAAGCGCCCCGAGCCCGGTGGCAAAGAAGGTCGCGAGCCAGACGCGCGAGTAATGATCGGCGACCTTGGCAAACACCATCACGGTGGCGACGACGAGGAAGGTGAGCGACCACGCCGCGGCGATGCGCAGGCCCGGCTTCACCAGCGTGCGGAAGGCCCCGATGCGATAGACGCCGCTGACCTGGAACAGGAGTACCGCGATGGTCGCCACGCCGAGGATCGCGGCCGCGTAGCGGAACGACATCGGCACGGTGCCGGAGAGTTGCAGCCGCTGGGTTGCAAAACCCAACACCGCGATCAGAACGAGATCGGCCATCCGCACGCAGCCGGCGAGGACCACGGGCGAGAGGAGAGGGGCCGGGGCCGGCCGCGCCACCGCCTCGGCGGGCGGCATCGCGGCTGTTGGTCCGGCGGCTGGCGCACCGGTCCGGCCTGCGGCTTCCAAGAGGTCACGAACGTCGAAGGCGCTCATCGGCTGGATTTCCGGACTTCAGGGGCGGTCGTACCCCGCTCGTGGTATCCGCAAAGCCTCGCATGCCGGTCTGACGGAACGCTTAATGGCCCGGTGCCGGCGTCAGCCCAGTTCAGTCACATCGGCGGTGCGGTGCGCCGCGGCCTGTGCGCGCAGCGCGGCGGCGTAGCCGGACACCACATCGGCCCCCATGCGCGTCATCGAGAACCGAGTCCGAACCGAGGCGCTGAGCGCGCGGCAGCGGATCAGCTGCGCCTGAGGATCCTCGTCGAGGACCCGGGCAAGGGCATCGGCCAGCGCCTGCGCATCCCCGGCCGGGACGAGCTGTGCGGCATCGGGGCCGAAGATCTCCGGGATTCCGCCGACATTGGTCGCCACGAGGGGCTGCTGTGCGGCGACCGCCTCCAGGACCACGTAGGGCAGCGATTCCGCGAGCGAGGGCACCACCATGATGCGTCCGCGGGCGAGGACCGAGCGGATCGGCTGCGGCGCCTCGAAGGCCACCGCGTCACCCAGTCCCATGTCACGGACACGGGCGGCGAGCGCGTCGGCATCGGGTCCCGAGCCGACCATCAACAGGCGCAGGGCGCGTCCTTGAGCCCGCAAGCGCAGGAGGGCGTCGAGCAGGAAGGGAACCCCCTTCGCATCACGAAGCTCACCGATATAGACGAGGTCGTAGCGCTCGGCCGCCGGGACGACGGGAAGGAACTCCGTCTCGCAGATGCCATTGTGGACGAGGCGGCTGAGACCGCGAACCGCGCCGGCATGGGTCCGGTGACGCCCAGCGACGTACTCGCTCTCGAACAGGAACACGTCGGTGCGCAACGCCATCAGGCGCTCGACCCCCATGTAGAACCGGTGCCGAAGCGTGCCGGGCTTGTAATTGTAGCTGCCGCCATGCGGCGTGTAGGCCCGGATCGGGTTGCGGCCGCGTACCGATGCCAGGCGGGCGTAAACGCCGCCTTTGGCACCATGGCCATGCAGCACCGTCGCACCGAGGGACGCGGCCCGCGTGGCCAGGGCCCGGAGGGCCAGAAGATCGGACAGGTGCGGATTGCGCTGCATCGGCAGTCGGACGATGCCGAGCGCGAGACAGGGGGCGAGGTCCGCCAGCGCCTTGGCGGCCCGTTCGCCGCCCGTGGTGGAATCGCAGACGATGCCGACCTTGTGACCGGCGGCCGCCTGCAGCCGCGCGAGGTCGACCACGTGCCGGAACAACCCGCCGACCGGCGCACGGAACACGTGCAGGATGCGGTGCGACGTCTCCGCTGCGGAGGGCCGGCCCGTGACGGCGAGGGCGGGCAGGGACTCGATCAGGCCGACGGCGGACGCGCTCACGACACGGACTCTCCAAGCGACGACGCACGAGCGACAGAAGCGCTCGGCTGCGACGACCATGGAGGGAGAGAAGTGCCGCGAGAGTTAAAATCGAGCCGCCGACTGTCCGCCTCGGCACGCAAAGCACGCCCGGGAGCCGGCTGTTTCGCCGTGAGGTTAGGAAAATCCTACCAAACCGCATCGATTCCGCATCATCGGTCGTGCTCTCAGAAGAACCGCTCCTTGATGACGATGGTGTCGCCCGGGCGTACCGGATAGGTCATCGGAACGATGCCGGAGACGAGTCCGCCCCGGCCTTCGCGCGTCAGCACCGCGTAGTCGCGGGCCGCCCGCGGACCGAAACCCGCGGCGATCGCCACCGCCGTCTCGACCGCCATGCCGTTGACGTAGGGGTACTGGCCCGAGGTCGTGACCTCGCCCAGGATGTAGAACGGCCGGTAGGCGTCGACCTCGACGGTGACGTGCGGCTCGCGCACGAAACCCGAGGCGAGCTTGGCCTCGATGGTCCGTGCCGCCTGCGCCGTCGACTGGCCGCCGACCTTGACGAGGCCGATGAGGGGCATGGCGATGCCGCCCGCTCCATCCACCGCGTAGATGTTCGAAAGGTTGTCCTGGCCGAAGACGATGACCCGCAGCTTGTCGCCGGCCGACAGGGTGTAGTGCGCGCCGATCGAGCCCGTGCCGGTGGCGTCGAGCTGCTCGGTCCGAAAGTCCGGACGCAGGCAGCCGCCCAATGCGAGGGTCGAAGAGAGTGCCAAGAGAAGTGATCGCCGGTTCATCACCACTGCCGTCATGAGCGAAGGTCCGGGTTTCGACCTAAGGCCATATGGTTAACGAAGACTGACATCCCGAAACGGAAACGGATCCATTCCGGGCATTAACTCCCGATCAATCTTAACGGGTTCTATTCGTGGGCGAGACGGCCGCCCCGCGGTCGACACTTCTGCCTTGCGTAAAGATCGAGCCATGCCCCGCTCTTCGCCGACACTCTCCGCCATTCACGTGATGCCTAGGGCCGGCGAAGGCGCGGGGGAAGGTCTGGGCCTCGCCCAGCTCGCCGGCCTGCTGCGGCGCTCGTGGCGCTGGATCGCGATCCCGACCCTTGTCGCCTGCGTCGGTGCCATCGCGTTCGTTCAGGTGGTCTCTCCGCGCTACACAGGCGAGGCGAAGGTCCTGCTCGAGAGCCGCGACACCTCCTTCACCCGCACCGCCCAGGAGCGTGGTGAGCAGGCCCAGCCCATCGACGAGCAGGCGGTGGCGAGCCAGGTCCAGGTGGTGATGTCGCGCGATCTGGCCCGCGAAGCGATCCGCAGCCTGAAGCTCGTCGGCAATGCCGAGTTCGATCCCGATGTGGCGGGGATCGGCCCGCTGCAACGCGCGCTGATGATGATCGGCCTGGCCAAGAACCCGCTGGAGCGGGCGCCCGAAGACCGAATGCTCGACACCTATTTCGACCGCCTGCTGGTCTACCCTGCGGGCAAGTCGCGCATCCTCGCGGTGGAGTTCCGCTCGAAGGACCCTGAGCTCGCCGCACGCGCGGCCAATACGGTGGCGGAGCTCTACATCGCCTCGCTCGAAGCGGCCAAGACCGATACCGCCCGCTATGCATCGACCTGGCTCGGCGGCAACATCGACGCTTTGCGGACCCGGGTCGCCGAGGCCGAGGCCAAGGTCGAGGCCTATCGCGCCCGCAACGGCTTGATCACCACCGGTGGAGCGTCGAGCCAGCCGCTGGGCAACCAGCAACTGGCCGAGCTGTCGACGCAGCTGTCGCAGGCCCGCACCGTGAAGGCGGACCTCGCCGGGCGCGCCAAGCTGATCAAGGAGATGATCAAGGACGGCCGCGCCTTCGAGATCCCCGATGTCGCCAACAACGAGATCATCCGCCGCGCGGTCGAGCAGCGCATCACCATGCGGGGACAGCTGGCTCTCGAATCCCGCACGCTCCTGCCGGCGCACCCGCGCATCAAGGAGCTGACCGCCCAGATTTCCGACCTCGACGCGCAGATCAAGGCCACCGCCGAGCGGGTGGTGCGCACCATGGAGAACGACGCCCGCATCGCCGAGGCCCGCGTCGAGAGCCTGACCGCTGCCGTCGACGGGCAGCGCGACGTCGTCTCGAAGGGCAATTCCAGCGAGGTCCAGCTGCGCGCCCTCGAGCGCGAGGCCAAGGCCCAGCGCGACCAGCTCGAATCCTACCTGTCGCGCTATCGCGAGGCCTCCGCCCGCGATGCCGAAAGCGCGACACCGGCCGATGCCCGCATCGTCTCGCGTGCGGTGACGCCGGAGATTCCGTCCTTCCCCAAGAAGGTGCCGATCGTCCTCCTCGCCCTCGTGCTGGCGCTGCTGTTCTCCATGGGCGGCGTGATCGCCCGGCATCTGCTCAGCGATCCGGGCAGCGCCGGCCGCCGGCGCAGCGAGGAGGACACCGAGGCTCCGGCCGAGCAGCCGCCGGTCGCCGGGCCGCAGCCCTTCGCGTTTCCCGAAGCATCGCTGTCGCTGTCACGCGAAGCGGCTCCGGCGACCGCTCGCATCGCGTTCCCCTTCACCGCCGCGGCAGCGACACGGAGTCCGGATCCGACGCCGTCGGTCGCCGTGCAGGGCTACGACCTCGACCAGCTCATCGGACGGCTGAGCGACGCAGCCCGCGGCTCCGCCGGACGCACGGTGCTGGTTGCCGAAACCGGCAGCGACGATCTCGCCAAAACCCTCGCCACGACCTTGGCCGGACGCGCGCGGACCCTTCTGCTCGATCTCAACGGACCGGCCTGCGGCCCGGACGATGCGGGCCTCACCGACCTCGTGGCCGGCGAAGCCGATTTCCTCGACGTGATCCAGTCGGTGTCCGGCTCGCGCCTGCACGTCATCCCGCGCGGCTTCCTCGATGCCCAGATCCTGACGGAAGAGCCACAAGGGCTCGCCATCACCCTCGACGCTTTGGCCGAGGCCTACGATTGGGTAGTCTGCCGCCTCGGAAACGCCCATGGCCGCCTCGCACACGACATCCTGTCGGCGGCGGGTCGGCATATGGGCGCCGTGGTCCTCGCTTCGGACACCGATCCGGACGATGCCGACCTCGTGGCGCTCTACGCTCTGGCCCAATCCTCCGGTGCCGGCCAGGTTCTGGTGGCTCAGGACCGGGCCCCGCGCGTCATGAGCGCGCCGGTTCACCACGCGGATGACCTCGACATGCCCCTGCGCCTCTCGGCGGCGTGAGGCCCCGCATCGGGCTTTAATCCGCTGGCGCCGCGCGACTGCGGCGCAGCTTCGCCACCAGGGCCGCGAGCCGCGGATCGCGCTTGATCCGGCGCTTGAGGCGGGCGAGCCCGACGGCCTTCACGGCGAACAGGTGGCCGCGCAGGGTCACCGGGATCGTCACCTCGCCGAGCGCGATGGTTTCGTCGCAGATGCTGGCCTTGTAGCGCGCCTCGCCGACGCCGAGGTCGAAGGCGCGCCGGCCGCGCGCGGTCTGATCCTTGATCAGGTGGTGCAACAGGATGTCACCGGGACTCGACCGGCCGACCACCGGATCCTGGTCGAACGACGTCACCATGCCGCTGTAGCGGACCGCATCGACCGCGCCGGCGAAGACTGCGAACACCCGACCCGTATCGGTCGCCACAAGGGCGGCGACCTCGATCGCTGGCGCTGCGCTCGCCCCGTCGCGACCGATCCCGGCGGCGAGGTATGCGCGGACCGCCGCACGCGCGTAGGGGTTGGCGATGCCCATCGCCGCGAACCGGATCGCCTTCTGCTCGTAGAAGGCCGCCAGAAAGGCGGTGGCTTCCTCGGGCGTTGACGCGCACTTGTAGGCCACGGGACCGAAGGCCTCGACGAGCTTCTTCTCCTTGGAACGCAGTTTCTTGCGCGCATCCGCGCTGAAGATGCGCTTGATCGTCGAGTCCGGGTCCGGTCCGAGAATCAGCCCGTAGGCGTCGCTCGGCGACGGCTCGGGCCGGAAGCTCAGGGGATTGGCGGAGCCATCCCAGAAACGCGGCTGGTGGGAGAGCGCGAAGACGTCGATCCCGGTCTCGCGGCCCACATGCCTCAGCCGCTCCACCAGATCCTCGGGCGACATCGCTGCCGCCTCGCGCGAGGCGAAGAACGGCATGTGGTAGTTCGCGTGCTTGGCGCCGATGACCTGTGCCACACGGATTCCGTGTTCACGCGTGACAACGAGAGGGATGAGCACACGAGGACGCCCGGCGGCATCGCGCAGCACGACGATGCACAACTCCGCGTCCGGTTCGGCACGAAGATAGGCCGCCACCCAGTCGAAGCGCTGGTAGGGCGTGGCGAGTACACCGGGATCGGCTTCCATCCCGCGCCACAGCGCTTCGACGCTCGCCAGATCGGAGAATGTCTCCGCTTTCATCCCACCCCGGACCTTCGCCTGAATCGGGCCGGCCCCGGTCAGACCCTGGACAAGAACCGCCACTGTCGTCGCTCCCCTCGCACCGGCGTAAAACCGGTGATGCGTCGCATGCGAACGACCGTAGCGGCCGAGCGGTTAAGCGGCGGGTGAGTCCCCGAGCGGCGAACCACATCTCTGCCGGCGTGGGTAACGAAACCTTGCGGGTTTGCGTGGTGAGGTTGCGTCCGGCCTGAAGCCCGGAGTTTCCCATTGCCCGCGACGAGCCGCCGCCACCGCCTGTTCGATGCGGGCTTTCGCGCCATCGCGGCGACACGGGCCGACCGCTGGCTCGCACCGGTGGCGCAAGGGCAGGGGGTGATCCTGACCTTCCACCACGTCGATCCGGCACCGCCGGCCGCTTATGCGCCCAACCGCCTGCTGACGATCACACCGGCCTTCCTCGACCGCGTCCTCGTTGCCCTCGAGGACCGCGGCTTCGACCTGATCGGCCTCGATGCGGTACCGGACCGGCTGGCGGAGCCCGGTGCCCGGCCCTTCGCGGTACTGACCTTCGATGACGGCTACCGCGACAATGTCGAGCATGCGCGGCCGATCTTGCAACGTCACGGCGCGCCCTGGACCCTGTTCGTCACCAGCGATTTCGCCGACGGGACCGGGCGGCTGTGGTGGCTCGAACTGGAGCGCGCCATCGGCTGCCTCGACCGGGTACGCGTCCCGGCCAGCGAGCCCGGCGCCCCCGGCTTCGATCTGCCGGCGCGTGACGCTGAGGAGAAATCGGCGGCCTTCGCGGCGCTCTACGGGCATCTGCGCGGCGGTCCGGAGAGCCGCCTGCTCCGCGTCATCGCCGATCTCTGTGCGCAGGCCGGGTTTGCACCGGGGGAACTGGCCCGCGAGCTCTGCCTGTCCTGGCCGGACTTGCGGGAGCTCGCCCGCGATCCGGCGGTGACCATCGGGGCGCACACCGTCAGCCATCCGATGCTCGCCAAGCACGATGCCGAGACGGTGCGCCGCGAGATCGGACACGGGCGGGACCGGATCGCGGCCGAACTCGGACGGCCGGTGCGGCACCTGTCCTTCCCGGTGGGCGACCCGACTTCGGCGGGAATGCGGGAATTCGCGCTGGCCCGCGCGATGGGCTTTTCCACCGCCGTGACCACCCGGCCCGGGCACCTGTTTCCCGGCCATGCCGGGCATCTGCACGCGCTGCCGCGGGTCTCGGTGAATGGCTACCATCAGACCGAGGCCACCCTGTCGGCGTTGCTCTCGGGCGTACCCTTCCTTGCCTGGAACCGCTTGCGGCGGCTCAACGTGGGCTGATGCTCAGCGCCGACGGCGGTGGCGTCGATAGGACCGGCTTTCGCCGCCGACGGTGAAGCTGGCGCTCTGGCGGCCGCCATGGCGGCTGTAGCGCCCGCGCCGGCCGTGCCGGCCACGACCCGTCTGGGGGCCGGGCTCCTCGGCCTGGGGAATCGTCGCCATCAGGCCGGGCGGGATCGCCGCCAGGGCCGTCGCCACGGACGCCGAGGCGGATGCGGACGATCCCTCGCCGCCGCCGACGTTCTTGGCGGCCGGGCCGAACATGGCGAGGCACTGGTTGTAGGCGAGATCGTTCTTCAGGCGCTCGCATTCCGACATCGAGCGTGGGGCGCCTTGCGCCCATGCGGCTCCGGAAACGCTGAGCCCGGCGAGGCCGAGCAGGATCGATAGCGTGCGCAGGCGAGGCATGAGGCGGTTCGGCGACCTTGAGGGGAAGGAGCCACCGCTTCTGGCGCCCGAGTGCGGCGAAAAGCGGACGCGGGTCACGTTACGCGTCTTTCAGGGCCTGTTCTCGACGTCCGGGCGCTCCATCCAGCGGATGAGCGGCATCAGCGGGAAGATCCAGGCAATGCCGAGCAGACAGTAGAGCACCGTCTGGACGAGGGCCGGCGTCTCGGCGATGCGGCTGTCGGCGAGCGCCATGGCGAGCGGCGCATAGATGATGATGAAGGCCAGCATCACGATGGTGCCGATCAGGGAGCGGGTGCGGCGGCGCATCGGCCTCCTCCTCGAACGTTCTCTGGCGAAAGTCTCTTGACCCGTGGACGTAGGACCAAGGCCGCCACAAGGCAACGCGTCCGCCTGCGGCCGATGGGTCGTCACAGCTCCGCCGAACGGCCCGACAGCTCGGCCCGCAACTGGCGGGCGGCCTCCTGCAGAGCGGCATCGCGGCGCCTGCGCGGGCGCGGCACTTCCACCTGCATCTCGGCGGCGAGACGCCCGGGCGAACCGGCGAGCACCACCACCCGGTCGGCCAGCGTCACCGCCTCGTCGATATCGTGGGTGACGAACAGGATGGTCTTTCCGGTGGTGGCCTGGATGCGCTGCAACTCGTCCTGCAGGCCCTCGCGGGTGAAGCTGTCGAGCGCCGAGAACGGCTCGTCCATCAACAGCACGTCCGGATCGACCGCGAGCGCGCGGGCGATGGCGACGCGCTGGCGCTGGCCACCCGACAGCTGATGCGGCCAACGATGGCCGAGGTCGCGCAGGCCCACGAGGTCGAGCATCGCCTTGGCCTTGGCGAGGCGCTCGGCCTTGGTGAGGCCGCTGCCTTCGAGGCCGAAGGCGACGTTGGCGATGACCCGCCGCCACGGCAGCAGCCGCGCATCCTGGAACACCAGGGCCATCGGCGTACGGCAACCGGGGCGGGTATCGAGCCGCACGGTTCCGTCGCTGGGCTTGGCGAGCCCGATGAGCACGCGCAGGACAGTCGACTTCCCGACACCGGATTCGCCGACGATGACCAGGAACTCGCCGCGCGCCACCGTGAGGTTCAGCTCGGACAGGATGACGTTGCGCACCCCGTCGCGCTCGTAGGCGAGGCTGAGGCCGTCGAGGGTGATGATTGCGTCGGACATCAGGCGCGCCACCGCAGGAGCCAGCCCTGGAGGGCGACGAAGCCGGTATCGAACAGGCCGTAGAGGGCGGCCATGGTGAGCATGTAGACCACCACGATATCGGTGGAGAGGAGGCTGGAGGCCTGCATCATCCGGGCGCCGACGCCGGGCACGCCGAAGATCTCGGCGGCCACCACCGCCATCCAGGCCTGGCCGAGCGCTGTGCGCAGGCCGACCAGGATGCCCGGCGTCGCGGCCGGTAGCAGGATCTTGGTGAGCCGCGACCACGGGGAGCGGAAGCCGAAGGCCTGGGCGACCTCGACGAGGTCGCGGTCGACGCCGCGCACGGCGCCCTGGGTGGCGAAGAACACGATCCAGAACACCCCGATGGCGATGATGAACACCGCGGCCGAGGGCTGGACCCCGAACCAGATGATCGCGAACGGCACCCAGGCGAGGCCGGGAATCGGACGCAGCAGACGCACCACCCAGGCGGTGGCCGCCTCGAACCCGCGAAACATGCCGCTCAGGAGCCCGAGCGCGATGCCGAACCCGGCACCGACGCCGAGCCCGACCATGTAGTGGCTCAGGCTCGACGCCACCGCCTCGCCCCAGACGCCGAGGCGGAGCTCGCGCAGGAAGGCGGCCGGGATCGTGCTCGGCGGCGGCAGAAAGGCCGGGTTGACGAGGCCGAGGCGCGGCACCGCCTCCCAGACCAGCAGGAAGGCGAGGAGGCCGGCGGCGGCGAGAGCCGTGGAGCGCAGCGCGTTCATTCGGTCAAAGGGTTTTCAAGCGGTGGGGACGGCCGGTTCGCGGGACCGAAGCGCGATGACGGAGTGCGTGACGGACGGCACTCTATTGCGCGGTCGCCTTCTCGTAGTAGCGCGCGTCGAACAGCCCATCGAGGGGCACGTCCTTGTCGAGGGCGCCGATGGAGACCTGATAGGCCTGCATCGCCTTGGTGGCCGCCACGATGGCGCGCGGATCGGCGGTGAACTTGGCCGCCGGGGAGGTCAGGGCCTTCTGGATCGTCGCGACATCGGTGATGCCCTTGCCGAGCGCCGCCTCGACCGGGATCGCGGCGCGGGCAGGATCGGACTTCAGCAGGGCGGTGGCGCGGATCACCGAGGCCACCAAGCTCTCGACGGCGGCCGGGTTCTTGTCGGCGAAGGCGCCCGAGACGGCGACCACGGTGCCCGGCTGGTCGGGGAACATCTCGCCGCCGGTGGCGATCAGCGTGATGCCGGGGTTGCGCATCTGGACGATCGTCAGCGCCGGCTCGCGGATCGAGGCGCCGTCGACGGCGCCGGCCAGCATCGCCTGCTGCGTCGCGTCGATGCCCATCGCCACCACGTCGGCATTGGCCTTGTCGGTCTTGGCGACCTGCCACAACCAATATTGCAGGGTGGTGTTGGGCACCGAGCCGAGCGGCTGCGTGGCGAGCCGGGCCGAGCGGCCCTCCTTGGCCTTGAACTGCCGGAACGCCTCGGCCTTGTCGACGCCACCGGCGAAGTAGGGCGCGAGCTTCGGGCCGGCGACGAACACCATCTCCTCGATGGCGGTGGCGGCGACCACGCGGACGTCGATGCCCTTGGTGCGGGCCACCGCCAGCGGCGCGACGCCCGCGACGTAGACGTCGATGGTGCCCGAGGCCAGGGCCTGGATCATGTTGGGGCCGGACTCGAAGGTGGTGAAGGTCGGCGTCAGCCCGGCGGCCTTGAGCCAGCCCTCGCCGTTGGCAACGAAGATCGGCGCCGCGCCGACCACCGGGATCACGCCGACGCGCAGGGCGACCGGGGCGGCGACCGGGGCGGCGGTCTGGGCCGCAACGGGGCCTGCGGCGAGGAGGCCGGCGAAGGCGGAAAGGCAAATCGCGAGAACGGGCAGGCGCATCGGGCGGATCCGGGACGGGACGAGGCGGGCAGGGCGGCTCGGGTCTGGCCGAGGCCGGGGGGCAGTGCAGCGGGCAGTGGCACGCACCGCATCACCACGCAAGAATCGGCCTGCCGATCCGCCGGGGATCGACAATGTTTGGAATTTCATCCCGTCCCGCGCCGCATCGGGAGAACTTTCGCCTCCGCGAAAGGCGGTGGTCTGTCGGCGGCGCAGCGTCTATCTCAGGGTTGCGGGGAACGGGACGCGCGGCCCTCCCGTTGTCTGCACGGCCCGGCAGACCAGCCGCCAACGATCAGAATGGGAATACCGTCATGAGCCTTCTCGGTAGCATCGTCAGCAAGATCCTCCACCCGTTCGGCGGCGGCGACGCGCAGGCCAAGCCGTCCGAGGCCGCCCCCTCCGCGAGCGGCTCCGACACCGCGGCCGCCGCCCCGGCCGGCGGCGGCACCTCCGAACCGGTGGATGTCGAGGAGGTGCTCAACGGCATGGCGGCGAAGAATTCGCAGTCGCTGAACTGGCGCACGTCCATCGTCGACCTGATGAAGCTCCTCGACCTCGATTCGAGCCTCACCGCCCGTAAGCAGCTCGCCGACGAGCTGCACTACACCGGCGACAAGGAAGATTCAGCGACGATGAACGTCTGGCTGCACAAGCAGGTCATCAAGAAGCTCGAAGAGAATGGCGGCAAGGTGCCGGCCGACCTCAAGGACTGACATTTTCCCGACGACCCCCCCGCGCGCGAAAACGCGTGGGGGCATGGGTTGGGACTGTCGTCACAGCGGAAAAGCGGCCGCCTCGAACCTCAGCCTCTGCGGAGAGGGTGATCACTCCTCCGATGGTCTTAAAGAAAATCGCTCATGATCGTATCGCCGCCGTTCGGCCAGTCCGCCTGAGCGCTGAGATGCGCGGCGAACACGCTGTCGAGGCGGCGCCGCTCGGCTTCGACCTTGGGCCCCTCAACGGCGACCGGGCGGCAGCGGCCGGGAAGCTCGGCAGGTGTGAAGTCCGGGTCCGCGAGCACAGAGCACGCGGCCGCTTCACCGAACCACGCGCGGGTGCCGCACTCGATGAAGGATTCCGCCGGCAGGCCCTCGGCCAGGAGGATGTCGTGGCCGTCGAGTTCGATATGCCAGTAATCGACGGTCTCGACACGCTCGCGCGCGATCGAGGTTCCGTTGATCAGGCACATGACCGGAACCAGCACGCCGCCCTCGTTGTCGGCGTCGGCTCCCACCAGAACGGGATGGCCGGGCGAGAGGCGCAGGTCACGCGCCGGTACGGCATGGCCGGACGGATCGGTCCCGAACGCGCCGGGCAGGATGCGGATGGGCCACTGGCGCGAAGGCACGGCATGCTCGGACGGTGTGATTCTGCGGTGCCCGATCCAACGGATCGAGCGGCGGCCGCCGGCGGCCGTCACCGCAACGTCGCCGACCCGCAGACCCTCCACCGCGACCTCCACTGCGCGACTGTCCCGGATCACGCCGATCCGGGTGCCGGTGGTGAAGCAGACGGGGTCCTGGAACTCGATGGCCTGGATGTTCGTCAAGGTGTCGACCGCACCGGTCGTCTTATCGGTGACGATCGTGTCCAGAGCGCCGACCTTGAGCACGGTGAAGTTCGTGCTCGCGCCGGTGATGATGAAGGTGTTGGTGCCGCCGCCGCCATCGACGCGGTTGTTGTCGGCGTTGCCGAAGATGATGTCGTTGCCCGCGCCGCCGATGGCCGTGTCGATCCGGGTACCATAAGCGATTCCGATGTTGTTGACGAGTTGTCCGGAGGCGCTGGCGCTGCTGAAGGTGCCGGGATTCAGGTTGATCGTGGAGTTCGTACGGTAGCCTGACAGGTCGAGCGTATTGTTTGTCCCGGAATTATAGAGCGTGACGACCGGAAGCTTGTTTACTGTAAAATCGTAGAAACTCTTCGACGCATCGGTGATATTGGCGTTGAAGCCGTAGGTTTGTCCGCCCGCGAAGGTGCTGCTCGTGGAGGCCCCGTAGATGCGCTGGATAGCGAGAATATCCATCATCATCGGCGTCTGCGGACTGCCCGTATCCGTGCCCGCGGACGTGAACTGCGTCCAATTCGTACCGGAGACGGGATAGTTCGCGTAATACCCGGCAGACGTGTCCGCCGGATCGAAATACGACATCACCGAATAGAGCTTGGAATCGTAGACGCCGCGCTGACCTTCGCTACTCGGCCCGTTGTAGCGACCGGTATGGCCGAGTCCGATCACGTGCCCGAGCTCGTGGGTCACCGCCGTGGTGAGCCAGGAATTGCTGGGGGTGAAGCTGTTGAATGTGTTGCTACCCGGGTCGATGGCAATTTCCGCCTGCCGGCCGAATGGCCCGTTGGGCGAAGCCTGCGCGGGAAGATCGGTCACTCCGGCGCCGGCGAGTCTGGCGCCATTTGCAGGGACGAACGTGTCGCCGCCGCTTCCAGTCGCCACAGAAAACTTCATTCCCGCCGCGGCCGGGTTCGCGGTCTCTTCCTTGAAGCTGATGTTGGCGATGTCGGACCAAAGCGTCAGGGTCTCGCTATAGGCCGCGCGCGCTTCGGCGGAGAGACCGGCATCGAACGTGTAGGTGACCGTTCCTCCAGGAGTTCCGGCCTTGCTCGTCGAAGCCAGGGGATGCGCGGAGGCATCATTGTACCATTTGGAAATGTAGGCGTTCCCCGGCCTCGTTTCCTCGACGTAATAGGTGAAGTAGGTGTCGTTCGCGATCGCACCTTTCTCGTCGATGCCGGTCATGAACGTGAGCTCGTCGAGCTGCGCCGCGTTCAGGTTTTCCATAGCTTTCCCGATCGACAGAATCCCGAGCGGATCAAGGCGCTCTCGTGTGACACTGTCGAACGAATTGCGAAAAGCGACAGTGGCCTGACACAAAGCGCAGGTTTCTGTCCGTCGATCATGAGGCAGGGGCGAGCGTCGGGGTCGATACCCTGCTTCGAGAACCCGGTCTCGTCGCGCGTCGGTACGGCCTCCCGCACATTCTACCGAACACTATCTCCCACGCCGATCATGGGCAGAGGTAGTCCCGGAGATGTCAGGCAGAACCGCAGTAATACCACGCACCATCAAGGCACGACCGCAGAAGGCATCCCGTTCCGGCTTGCTCATCTGTTCTTCTTTGAAAACCACGGGTTACTGCAAACGATGACCTACCGCCCCGTCCGGACCCGCGTCCAACTCCGCGTCACGAACTTTTGCGTCCGGTCATCCCAAGCTGCGTTCGTGAACAGCCGCTGCATCGTCGCCTCGTCCGGATAGATGCCGGGATTGGCGAGGATTTCGGGTTTGACGAATTTCTTGGCCGCCGCGTTGCCGCTGGCATAGGCGACGAAGTTGGTGTTGGCCGCCGCAACCTCGGGGCGCATCATGTAGTCGAGGAAGGCGTAGGCCTCCGCGAGGTGGGGGGCGTCCTTCGGGATCGCGAAGGCGTCGAACCACATCAGCGCGCCTTCGCGAGGGACGAAATAGGCGAGCTCGACGCCGTTCTTGGATTCCTCGGCGCGTTTCTTTGCCTGCATCACGTCGCCGGAATAGCCCACCGCGAGGCAGAGGTCGCCGTTGGCGAGCCCGTTGATGTATTCCGACGAGTGGAACTTGCGCACTGCGCCGCGCACCTTGAACAGCGCGTCGGTGACCTGGGAGATGTCGTCCCAGCGCTTGGTGTCCGGCTTGAGGCCGTAGGCCGGCAGCAGGCTCGGGATTAGGTCCTCGGGGCTGTCGAGAAGCATCACCCCGCAATCCTTGAGCTTGCCGATCAGGCTCGGGTTGAGCACGAGGCTCCAGGTGTTGAGGGCCTGGGCGGGGCCGAGGCGCTCCTTGACCAGGGTGAGGTTCACGCCGATGCCGGTGGTGCCCCACATGTAATCGACCGCATAGGCATTGCCCGGATCGTAGGCCGCGAGCCTCTGGGCGATCTCCGGCCAAGCATTGGCGAGGTTGGGGATCTTCGCCTTGTCGAGGGGCTGGAACACCCCGGCCCGGATCAACCGCTGCAGGAACGGGCCCGAGGGCACCACCACGTCGTAGCCGGAGCGGCCGGCGAGCAGCTTGGTCTCGAGGATCTCGTTGTTGTCGTAGGTGTCGTACACGACCTTGATGCCCGTCTCCCGGGTGAAGGCATCGAGCATCTTCGGGTCGATGTAGTCCGACCAGTTGTAGATGTTGACCACACGCTCGGGCGCGGTCTGCGCGCACACAGGCCCGCCGAGGCCGAGCGCCAGAAGCGCCCCGGCCATACCGGCGACGAGCGCGCGGCGGAGCGCTCGAGGCCGGCGGCGGTCCGCCGGGTATCCGATCACGAAGCGGACTTCACGGCGGTGACGACGATCTCCACCAGATATTCGGGTGCGGCGAGCTTCGCCTCCAGCGTGGCGCGGGTGGGCTTGTTGTCGGGTGAGACCCAGGGTTCCCAGGCCGCGTTCATCTCGGAGAAGGTGGCGATGTCGGCAAGATAGATGGTGGCCGTGAGAATGCGGCTCTTGTCGCTCCCGGCCAACGCCAGCAGCCGGTCGATTTCGCCCAGGATCTCCTGCGTCTGCGCGGTGACGCCGGTGCCCTCCACGGTCCCTGCGGTCTGTCCGGCGAGGTAGACCATGTCGCCGTAGGTGACGGCCTGGCTCATGCGCGGGCCGGATTCGAAACGCTGGATCGTCATGCTGATCGTAATGCCTTGGCGGAAGCCCATCGCGGCGGGCCGGAGCCAGCGTTGTGCCGTGGCGGGAGCCCGACCGTAAAGGGGGCAAGGTCAGCGGGGTATGGCCCGCTTGGGTGTGGCCCGCACACCGCATTGCGACAAAGTCGCTCGCATCGGCGCAACCCATCCCGCCATGCGGCGTTGCATGAGCACAAAACGGTCAAGTCCGGACGGTTCAGTCCCGATGGCCGCGTTTCGAGGATCAGCGCATGGGTATCATCTGGACCATCATCATCGGCTTCGTCGCCGGTGTCATCGCCAAGTTTATCATGCCGGGCAACAACGAGCCGGCCGGTTTCATCCTGACGACGATTCTCGGCATCGTCGGCGCCTTCGTCGCCACCTTCCTCGGCCAGGCGCTCGGCTGGTACGGGCCGAACCAGGGCGCGGGCCTCATCGGCGCCGTGGTCGGCGCCATCGTGGTGCTGGCGATCTACGGCTTCGTCGCCGGCCGCCGGTCCACCACCACGCTCTAAGCGAACCGCACCCTCTCGGGTGGAAGGGCGCCCCTCGGGGCGCCCTTTTTCGTATCAGGCTTCGTGCGTGATCGCCTTGACCGCGCAATGCCCGGTGGCGCCGCGGATGGCGAGGCCGGTGCCGACGATGAGGGCGGCGAGGCTCAGCCACTTGTTGGGCCGGGGCTGCGCCGCAGCGGCGGCGATCCCGAGCCCCAGCACCACCGACACGGCCCGCTCGGTGGTCGTCAGGTTCGGGGTTCCGCTGAAGATGTCGCTGATCATCGCATTGGCCATATCGGGTGTGCTCCTGTCGCGCTGTGTTGCGTCGCGGGGCGAACGCGGCGAGGGGGAGGGCGTTCCCGCCATGGGCGCCGGGGCGGTCCCGAAAAACATTTTGGCGACTTCGTCCACAACCCTCGTCGCGTTGAGCATTCCACACCCTTGCCGGGAACACGGAACCTCATCACAACCTCTGCGCCGACGAAGAATGCGGCATGGGGGGCAGGGATGAACACGAGAACCTTGAGTGCCGCGATCCTGATCGCGGCGGGTGTCGGCGCCTGCGGAAGCATCACGCGCGGCACCACCGAGAAGATGGCGTTCCTGTCGGAGCCGCCCGGCGCCACGATGACCACGACGAAGGGCTATGCCTGCCCGGCGACGCCGTGCTCCCTCGACGTGGAGCGGTCTGACGAGTTCGACGTCACCTTCGTCAAGCCGGGCTACCGGCCGGAGAGTGTACCGGTGCGGACCAAGGTGGTGGGCGCGGGCGCAGCCGGGATGGCCGGCAACGTCCTCGCCGGCGGCATCATCGGAATCGGCGTCGACGCCTATACCGGCGCGGCCCTGGACCATACGCCCAATCCCGTCAGCGTCACGCTGGTGCCCGACGCCCTGCCGAGCGCCCATCGCGCCCGGCGCCGGCGCGGCCAACCCGGCGTCTGATAAGGTGACGCAGCCTGCGACCCACGAAAAAGGCGCGGCCCCTTTCGGAGCCGCGCCTCGTTTCAATCTCAAGGTCGTGACGCGGTCTTATGCGTCTTGACGCGGGCCGCGGGCGCGGTCCTGGTCTGCATTGCGCTCGGCCTTCAGCTTCTCAGTGAGGTCCTCACCGGTCTCCTGATCGACGACCTTCATGGAGAGGCGGATCTTGCCGCGGTCGTCCTGACCGAGGAACTTGACCTTCACCTTCTGGCCTTCCTTGACCACGTCGCTCACCTTGGCGACCCGCGCGGCGGCGAGTTCCGAGATGTGGACGAGACCGTCCTTGGCGCCGAAGAAGTTCACGAAGGCGCCGAACTCCATCGTCTTCACGACGGTGCCGTCATAGATCATGCCCGGCTCGGCTTCCGCCACGATGGAGCGGATCCAGTTGTAGGCCGCCTTGATCGCCTTGCCGTCGGCCGACGCGATCTTCACCGTGCCGGTGTCGTCGATGTTGATCTTGGCGCCGGTCTTCTCGACGATCTCGCGGATCACCTTGCCGCCGGTGCCGATCACTTCCCGGATCTTGTCGGTGGGGATCTGCATGGTCTCGATACGGGGCGCGTATTCGCCGAGCTCGGGACGGGCGTCGGTGAGGGCCTTGGCCATCTCGCCGAGGATGTGGACGCGGCCTTCCTGCGCCTGATGCAGGGCGACCTTCATGATCTCCTCGGTGATGCCGGCGATCTTGATGTCCATCTGCAGCGAGGTGATGCCGGCTTCCGTGCCCGCCACCTTGAAGTCCATGTCGCCCAAGTGATCCTCGTCGCCGAGGATGTCGGACAGCACGGCGTAGCGCTCACCCTCGAGGATGAGGCCCATGGCGATGCCCGCCACCGGACGGCGCAGCGGCACGCCCGCATCCATCAGCGCCAGAGAGGCGCCGCAGACCGAAGCCATCGAGGACGAGCCGTTGGACTCGGTGATCTCGGACACGACGCGGATCGTGTACGGGAACTCGTGGGCCGGGGGCAGGATCGGGTGAATGGCGCGCCAGGCGAGCTTGCCGTGGCCGATCTCGCGACGGCCCGGGGAGCCCATACGGCCGGTCTCGCCCACCGAATAGGGAGGGAAGTTGTAGTGCAGCAGGAAGGTCTCCTTGTAGGTGCCTTCCAGCGCGTCGATGAACTGCTCGTCCTCGCCGGTGCCGAGTGTCGCCACCACGAGGGCCTGCGTCTCGCCGCGGGTGAACAGAGCCGAGCCGTGGGCGCGGGGGAGAGCACCGACCTGGCTTTCGATCGGGCGCACGGTGCGGACATCGCGGCCGTCGATGCGCGAGCCGGTGTCGAGGACGTTCCAGCGCACGACCTTGGACTGCGCTTCCTTGAACGCGGCCTTGACCTTCTCGGCCGGGAAACGGGCTTCGCCGTCGGCCGGGCACAGTGCAGCCATCACCTTCGCCTTCACGGCGTCGACGGCGGCGTAGCGCTCCTGCTTGATGGTGTTCTTGTAGGCGGCGCGCAGGTCGGTCTCGCAGACCTCCAGCACCGCAGCCTCGACATCGCCGTTCTCGGGCGCGGAGAAGTTACGGGGCTCCTTGGCGGCCTTCTCGGCGAGACGGATGATCGCCTCGATCACCGGCTGGAAATGCTTGTGGCCGAACATCACGGCGCCGAGCAGGATCTCTTCGCTGAGCTCCTTGGCCTCGGACTCGACCATCAGGACGGCGTCCTGGGTGCCGGCGACGACGAGGTCGAGGGTCGAGCCCTCGAGATCGGCGACCAGCGGGTTCAGGACATACTGGCCGTTGACGTAGCCGACGCGGGCGGCGCCGATCGGGCCCATGAACGGAACGCCCGACAGCGTCAGCGCGGCGGAGGCCGCCACCATGGCGAGCACGTCGGGATCGTTCTCGAGATCGTGGGTTAGGACGGTGACGACGACCTGAGTGTCATTGCGCCAGCCCTCGACGAAGAGCGGGCGGATCGGGCGGTCGATGAGGCGGGAGACCAGGGTCTCCTTCTCGGACGGGCGGCCTTCGCGCTTGAAGTAGCCGCCGGGGATGCGGCCGGCAGCGTAGGCGCGCTCCTGGTAGTTCACGGTGAGCGGCAGGAAGTCGATTCCGACCTTGGGCTCCTTACCCGAGACGACGGTGGCGAGCACCGAGGTCTCGCCGTAGGTCGCCATCACGGCGCCGTCGGCCTGGCGGGCGACCTTGCCGGTCTCGAGGACGAGCTTGCGGTCGCCCCACATCAGCTCTTCGCGTTGAACGTCGAACATGTCTTGGATCCTTTGCGGTCGGGCGAACCCGGCGCCGCCAGGGGCAAGACGGCCAGGGGTTTTTCGCGCATCGCGAAAAGCCCCTGGCGATCCTGTCCCCGGCCGGCGTGCCTTCAAGTCGCCCGGGTTTCGGGAGGCCGGACCCATTCCGGCAGCCCGCTCGATAAAACGCGGCCCCGAGCCTGGCCCGGGACCGCGTGAAACAGGCCGGCTTAGCGGCGGATGCCGAGGCGCTCGATGAGGCCGCGGTAGCGTGCCTCGTCCTTGCCCTTGACGTAGTCGAGCAGCGAACGGCGCTGCGAGACCATCTTCAGAAGGCCGCGGCGGGAATGGTTGTCCTTGCCGTGGGTCTTGAAGTGGCCGGTGAGGTTGCTGATCCGCTCGGTGAGGATCGCCACCTGGACCTCCGGAGACCCGGTGTCCTTGCCGCCCGTTGCGTATTCCTTGATGAGCGCGGTCTTGCGCTCTGCCGTGATCGACATCGCATGCCCTTTCAGATCGGGTTTTTCGGATCAGGCGGCTCCCATACGGGAAACCGCACAACGCTCGCAGCGGGCCTGTGCCGGGATGTCGTCCAGCACGGTCGCGTCCACAAGCAGCTTGTGCCTCGGCCCGGTTGTCACCGGTCGAAGCGCGGCGGACCATACACGAAACCGCACGGGATGCCAGTCCCGGCCGCACTGGCGCGAAGCTTGCCCGACGCCGTCGAGGGGGGAATTCCACGGATGTCCACAGACGGCCTCACGACGCGAAAGCCGCTCGCCGAAATCCTGAGCGCGGGAGCGCGCGCGGGCGACGAACCTGAACTCACCAAAAGCCTCTCGGCCTTCGACCTCGTGGCGCTCGGGGTCGGGGCCACCATCGGGGCCGGAATCTTCGTGCTCACCGGCACGGCAGCGGCGCATTATGCCGGGCCGGGGCTGACTCTGTCGTTCCTGCTCGGCGGCATCGCCTGCGCCTTCGTGGCGTTGTGCTACGCCGAACTCGCCGCGATGGTGCCAGCACCCGGTAGCACCTACACCTATGCGTACGCGACCCTAGGCGAACTCTGCGCCTGGATCATCGGCTGGGACCTCGTGCTCGAATACGCCATGAGTGCCGCCACCGTGGCGGTGGGCTGGTCCGGCTACGTCCGCAGTCTGCTCGGCAATTTCGGCCTTCACCTGCCGGCCATCCTGACCGCCGCCCCCGGCACCGGATTGCCGAACGGCGGCACCGCGCTGTTCGACCTCTCCGCCGCCGCCATCGTCGTCGCGCTGACGGTGCTGCTGGTACGCGGCAACCGCGACTCGACACGGGTCAACGCCGTGATGGTGGCGATCAAGGTCGCGATCATCCTCGCCTTCATCGGCATCGGCGCCGCCCATGTGGATGTCGGCCTGTGGTCGCCGCTGATCCCCGAGAACACCGGTCACTTCGGCGAATTCGGATGGAGCGGGGTCCTGCGCGGGGCGGGCGTGGTGTTCTTCGCCTTCATCGGGTTCGAGACCGTCTCGACCGCCGCCGGAGAGACGCGAAACCCGCAGCGCGACGCACCGATCGGGCTCATCGGCTCCCTCGTCGTCAGCACGATCCTGTACATCGCCGTAGCGGCGGTCCTCACCGGCCTCGTCCCCTACAAGGCGCTGGATGTCGCCGACCCCATCGCCAAGGCGGTGGAAACGATCGGACTCGGGCCGTTCTCGGTGGCGATCAAGATCGGGGCGATCCTCGGCCTGACCACGGCGGCCCTCGCCGCCCTCTACGGGCAGGCCCGCGTGTTCTACGCCATGGCCCGCGACGGGCTGCTGCCGCCGATGTTCGCGCGGGTGCATCCGCGTTTTCGCACGCCCGCCACCAGCCAGATCCTGATCGGCGGGGTGACGGCGATGGTCGCGGCCGTGGTGCCCATCGATCTGCTAGGCGAACTCGTGAGCATCGGCACCCTGTTCGCCTTCATGGTGATCTGCGCCGCCGTGCTGATCCTGCGCCGGAGCGACCCCACTCGTCACCGCCCATTCCGGGTGCCGGGCATGCCGGTGGTGCCGATCCTCGGCATCCTGTCCTGCCTCGGCCTAATGCTGGGCCTGCCGGGCGATACCTGGCTGCGCCTCGGCGCATGGCTGGCAATCGGGCTCGCGATCTATTTCGGCTACGGGCGCAGGCAGGCTCAGCGGTTTCGGAAAGTCGCGGCGACCGCGATTTGATCGAATTCTTTGGCGGTCTGTTCTGCCTTCGGCGCGTTCACCGGAGCAGGGCGCGTTCATGGGTGAACCAGACGCTCATCACGGCGGCCGACTGTCGTTGACGGTTCAACGTTTCCATCAAAAAGCGCGCCGAACGGGCGTTCGACGCGCTTTAAGGGAACCGAGCGGATCCACTCAGATTCGGGAAATTGACCTTCAAGCCGAGTGGCGGTTTGTGCGGCCGGAATAACGCCGGCGCAGGTAGGACGCGATCTTGGGGAGCAGGAAGGCGACGAGCAGTTTGCGCATAGGTTTGGAGGCTCCGAAAAGGGTATCTGGCCGCCACCGGGGCGACCCACTCGCGGACCCAATGCGATGTCGCGCCGGCGGTTCCGATTACGGTCGGCGCGTCACCACCCCGTGGACCGTGTAGCCGCCGAAACGCTGCCGGACCCGAGCCTGG
Organism: Methylobacterium sp. BTF04; assembly: GCF_010692745.1. Lineage (GTDB taxonomy): Bacteria > Pseudomonadota > Alphaproteobacteria > Rhizobiales > Beijerinckiaceae > Methylobacterium. The sequence continues at coordinate 6,764 of NZ_JAAHTB010000013.1, read as the reverse complement.
AAGCCGGGCGCGGCGGCGACCTGCGCCAGCGCGGCCGGCAGCGTGGCGCGTGGGGTGACGGAGAAGGCGCCAAGCCAGCGGTTCAGCACGGCGCGGGCCGGGGCCGGCAATCCGGCCTGTCCGCCGAAATCCACCACGTGAAGTGCGCCGCCCGGCGCCAGATGCGCGACGGCGCGGGCCAGCACCTGCTCCCAGGGCGGGATCATCGACAGGGCGTAGGAGATCACGATCCGGTCGAACGCCGCCCGGCCGAACAGGGGTTGCGGATCGAAGGCCGTAGCGTCCGCTTGCGCCAACCGGATGCGCCCCGCCAGACTCGCGCGGGCGACGGCGCGCGCCGCGGTGTCGAGCATCGCCGCCGAGACGTCGAGGCCGTGGCAGACGGCATCCGGATAGGCCTTGGCGACGGCGACGAGGTTGCGGCCGGTACCGCAGCCGATCTCCAGCACGCTGCCGCCGGGGGGGACCGCCAGATCGGCGATCACCGCGTCGCGGCCGAGCAGGTAGAACTTGCGGCTGGCGTCATAGACGTGGCGCTGGCGCCGGTACATCCGGTCCATCAGCGACGCGGCTTCGCTCATCGGGCCCGCAGCCGATAGAGGTGGAAGCCGCCATAGATCGAGGAGCGGTCCTGCGCGGCGAGCGCCCGGCTCTCGGCCTCCGCATAGTCCCAGGCGTCGAGGATCGTTTGGGGCACCCGCCCCGGCAGGCATCGCTCGTCGGCGGCGGTCCGGAAGATCACTCGGGCGCCGGGCCGGGCGGTGCGGGTGATCTCGGTCCACAGGGCGGTGAGATCGGCATCGCTCATCCAATCCTGCGCGTCGAGGAGCACGTAGGCGTCGGCGCTCGAACCGGCGCTCGCAGCCAGGAACGCGGTCATCGATTGCTGGCGGTAGCTCACCCGCTCGGCCCGGTCCCGCACAGCCGCGAAATGCGCCGGCTGGAGATAGGGCGGCAGCGCCGCGTCCGGCCCCGGCGCATAGCCCCGCCCGAAGGCTTGCCAGGCGAAATAGTTGTCCTGAATCGGAAAGCCGCAGGCGAGGCGCTCGAGCCGGTGGCGCAGCACGTCGACCATGCCGCCGGACCGGTCCTTGGCGAGCGCGGTGTACTGCGCCGGCGGGATGCCGAGACCGTAGAGCGAGGCCGGCCGGCGGATCAGCCAGCGCACGAAGCCCTTGTCGAACAGCGGCGCCACATGGGCATCGAACAGCGCCCGCTGCTCCGGCAAGGTGCGCGCCCGTAGGACGGCCGTCAGGTCGCAGCCGTAAAGCCGGGCCAGACGGTGGCCGGCGCCGATGAAGCGGCCGAGGAGGCCGGTGCGATAGACGTTGTGCGCGAAGGCGGCGATGCGCCGACGCCCGTCGAACCGGCGGCCCTCCCAATAGGCGCGCGACACCGGATCGAGATGGGCCGCGATCCGTGAGTCGTAGGCCGCGACGTTGGCCTGCGTGTCGGCGCGACCGAAGAAGCGGAAGTAGCTGTCGTGGTCGGGCAGGTGCCGCAGGGCGGCAAGCTTCAGGCGCCCCAGCGCGATATGCGCGCCGTTGAGGTCGACGGCGCTGATCCGGGCGGGATCGGCGGTGAGGTAGGACAGAATGTTGCAGCTGCCCGACGCGATGGCGACCACGTGGTCGTCGGGTTTGAGCGCCAGCGCCGCCATGTCGACCACCGGGTCTTCCCAGATCTGCGGGTAGACGAGCCCGCTGAAGGCCAGGGTGAACAGGCGCTCCGAGAGACCGGCGCGGGAGAGCGCGCGGCTGCGGTGCACGGCACTGGTGAGGCCGAGGCTCGTCTCGCGGCGAACCGCCCGTGCTGCGTGGCTCATGCGGTGTGTCGGGCCCATCAGTGACGATGGACGCCGCCCCTAAGCCATCCGCATGACCGTCCGGTGACGCTCGTGTTCCGGACTGGTTACGCTGGCTTCAGGTCAACCGGGACCACCGCACGCGGCGGCGCCCTATAATTCGAGCGTCAGGGTCACAGGGGCGTGGTCGGACGGGCGCTCCCAGCCCCGGACATGGCGGGCCACGGTGACGTCGCGCACGGTGCCGGCCAGATCCGCCGAGACCCAGGCGTGGTCGAGGCGCCGGCCCTTGTCGGCCGCCGCCCAATCGGGGGAGCGGTAGCTCCACCACGTGTAGATCTTCTCGGGTTCGGGCACGAGCAGGCGCGCGCTGTCGACCCATCCGGCCTCGCCGCGCAGGGTCTCCAGCGCCTGCGTCTCCACCGGCGTGTGGCTCACCACGTCGAGAAGCTGCCGGTGCGACCAGACATCATGCTCCAGCGGCGCGACGTTGAGATCGCCCACCAGGATCGCCGGGCCGGCGACCCGGCGGCCGCCCCAGGCGCGCAGCTCGGCGAGGAAGTCGAGCTTGTGGCCGAATTTCGGATTGAGCGTGCGATTGGGTACGTCACCGCCGGCCGGCACGTAGAAATCGTGCAGGACGACGCCGGCGGCCTTGCCGGCTTCCGGCCCGAGCACCGCCGAGATGTGGCGCGCATCCGCGCGCTCGCAGAAGGCCATGACGTCGCGGGTGATCAGCGGAAACCGCGACAGGATCGCGACGCCATTGTAGCCTTTCTGCCCGGCGAAGACGACGTTCTCGTAGCCCGATCCGCGCAGCGCCTTCAGGGGGAACGCGTCGTCGGGGCACTTCGTCTCCTGCAGGCAGAGCACGTCGGGCTTGGCCTCGGCGAGGAAGCGCAGGACGAGGTCGATGCGCAAGCGCACCGAATTGATGTTCCAGGTGGTGACGGTCAGGCGCAAAGGTCGTCCGGCTCGCGTGAGGCTGAAAAACGTTTAAAGGAACGGGCGCGCGGCAGCGCGGCGCTTTCGCAATAGACCGAAAACGCCTGCCCCGTCGCCGAGGAAATGCCGCGGCCGGCCGTGATCCGATCGGGATCGCGGAACCGGGCGAGATCGAGGGTCGTCCAGTGTCGCGCATTCGCTCCGCGCTCTTCAACCTCTACTGGGCCGGGTGGACCGCGCTCTTCCTTGTGCCGCTGGTGGTGCTGGCGGCCCTCGGCAGCCCCGCCAAGCCCATTCGCGCGGCGACGCGGGCCTGGTCGCGCGGCATCCTGTTCGGATTGCGCCACATCGTCGGCCTGACCTACGTGGAGGAGGGGAAGGCGCACATCCCGGCCGAGCCCTGCCTCATCGTCGCCAACCATCAATCGGCGTGGGAGACGCTGGCTTTCCTCACCCTGGTCCCCAACGTCGCCATCGTGGCCAAGCGCGAATTGGTGGCGATCCCCATCGTCGGCTGGTTCCTGCGGCGCTCGCCGATGATCATCATCGACCGGGCCAACGGCACCCAGGCCCTGCGCGTCATGATCGACGAGAGCCGTGCCGCCGTCGCAGAAGGCCGCTCGGTGCTGATGTTTCCCGAAGGCACCCGCAACGGCATCGCGGAACCGGTGCAGTTCAAGCGTGGCGTCGAACTGCTCTATGCCAAGCTCGGGTTGCCGGTGCTGCCGGTGGCGGTGAATTCGGGCCTGTACTGGCCGCATGGCGGCTCGCGCCACAACCCCGGCGCGGTGACGGTGAGCTACCTGCCCGCCCTGCCGCCGGGATTGTCGGGCGCGGAGTTCATGCGCGGTACGCAAGGGGCGATCGACGCGGAGATGGACCGCTGGCGCAATCCGGGGATGCGGGCCGCGGTGCCCGGCGTTCCGGTCTCCTGAGCGCGAACGCCGGCGTTCGGGCCGCGGCGGCCTGAACACGGCGCCGCACCACCAGGAGACGAGGGGTTCGGCGCCCTCAGCAGGACGAGCAGTCCCGTGGCGAGCGCGGGTCGGGTTGCCGAAGTGCGAGGCGATGCAGCACCGCGAGGTGCTCGATCCGCTCCTGCGCACGCTCACGGCGGGCCGAGAATCCGATCCAGCGGGTGATGAGCGGCCCGCGGCGCCGGACGGCGCCCGTCGCCAGCTTCCTGGCCGACCGGACGTTCGCGAGACGCCGACTGGTGGCTGCCCCGGGCTGCGGCTCGGCGGCGGCGTCTCTGACATTGTCGTTCGAGGACCGGGGGCCTTCCGGGAGCGTGTGCTCCGACTCGGCCGCCCGAAGAGACGGCCGTCGCGGCCAAGCCTGGGTCAGGCTTCCGATGTCTGATGTTTCCGTCATGGTGAGCCGTGCCGTCCGCCGAGACCCAGCCCCGCGCGACCCACGCGCCGGGTGATCTCTTCCCTCCAGCGCCGATTGCCCAGAAAGCACGGCGCAAAACCCAGTTAAAGGTCGTCGGAGTATTGCGGTAGTGGAGTCGCCTTGCCGTAGCGTCCCAATATCTTGTCTGTGCGTTTCTGATCTGCCCCGTACGGGCGCGGACCTCGGAAGAGGCCATCTGTGACGCAGGTCTCAGCGGCGGTGCGTCGCCCTGACGTCGCGCGGCGTCATCCCGAAGCGGCGGCGGAAGGATCGGCTGAAGCTCGGAGCGTCGGTGAGGCCGCAAGCGAACATGATCGTGGCAACCGTGTCGGTGGCGGACCCGGATGAGGACAGGCGTCGATGGGCGCGTTCGAGCCGCGCATTGCGGATCGCGGCAGCCACGCCCGCTTCGTTCCGGAAAGCCGCGTAGAGCCGACTCCGGGAGATTCCGAGCGTCTTGCAGATCTCGGCCGGGCCGAGGGCCGGATCGTGCATCCGCCGTTCGATATGCGACACCGCGAGGGACCGGAGGGTCGCCTCGCTCGCCGGCATCGCGCTTTTCTGATCCTGCGCGTCGACGAGGCCCCGCAACAGATGCAGCGTCCCCTCCAGGGCAATGGCCACGTCCGCCTCGGACATGTAGGGGACCGCACGCGCGAAGCCGTGGACGTAGGACGAGAACAGCGTGCTCGGCACGCTCCCGCCCTGCAGGACACGGCCGGCGAGCGGCTCGACTTGGCCAACCTGCGCCAGGAAGGTGGCGCGCGGAACGAACAGCCGCACCTCCTCGTAGCGCTCGCTGGCCCCGGAGGCGAAGGGGCTGTTCAGTGCCCCGAACGAGATGTCCCCGGCTTCGACCCGCGCCCCATGGCTGCCCTGCTCGTGATACCCGCGCCCGCCGATGAGCAGGCTGATGGATACGTCGTCGACGCCGTCGCCCCGGATGTGATGCGCCCGGCGCTCGATCCCCACCGGATCGCTGCGGGTGTGGATCACGGTGGCGTGCCGGGTGACGGAAAGGGAGCGCTCGGCCCGGAAGGTGAGGGTCGGATCGGGAAGGCTCGCATCGACGCGGGCCAGGGCGGTGCTGCGCCAATAATCGAAGGCCTGCCGGTCGGCCACGCCTTGTGTCGACTGGAGCTCTGTGTGGATCACTGAAGCGAACCGATGGTCATCCGAGGCGGCAGGAGAGGCCCAGATGCTCGAACTCTCTGGGGCACGCAGACCTTCCAGCCCATCGAATACTGAAGAGCTTACGGATCCCATCCACTATCTGGATGCGGCTCCTCCTCCAAGAGTGCCGAGAAGACTATCCACCCTCCCGGCGAACTCGCCTTCGCCTCGCCCGACTACTGCGCGCGGATCTGCTTCTCGAGCGCCTTGTCCTCGGACCGGCCGTAATTGATGAAGAACGCCGAGACGTCGACGGCCTTGCCCTTCTGCAGGTTCGAGAGCTGAACCGTCGTCTGGTAGCCCTGCGGATCGGTGATCCGCCATTGGCTCAGGGTCTTGACCTCGGCGTCGAAGAACAGCTGGATCTTCGAGGTGCCGCCCAAGGTCGAGCGGTCTTCGAGCGAAATCCGCACCCCGCCCGGATCGTTCGAGACGTCCAACACCGACAGGTCGCGGGCGAGGTCGATCTTGTCGCGCAGCAGGAATTTCAGGGGTGTCTGCGAGATGAAATAGAGGTCCTGCGTCCCGAGCTTGCGGTCTTTCACCGCCACCGATGTTCCGTCGGCCACCACCTCGAGGGGGGAGGGGGCATCGTAGTCGAAGCGCAGGCGACCGGGCTTGGCCAGAGTGATCTTGCCGCCGATGCGGCGCCCGTCGGCGCCGATCTGGATGAAGCCGCCGGTGAGCGTGGTGATCCCGTTGAAATAGGCATTGGCCTGCGCGAGCACGCTGGACGGCTCGGCCTCGGCGGCGGCCACGGGAGAGCCCACGGCCGCGACCTTGGCCGCCGGCTCGCTCCCCGGCGCCTTCGCGGCGGCTTTCGGCGCCACGACCTTGTCGCCGGCCTTGGCGTCCTTGGCGGGTTTCGGGCTCTGCGCCACCGGCTTCTTCGGCGCAGCCGGGGCCGGCGGCGGGGCCACAGGGGCGGGCTCGGGCGCCGGGGCGGGCTCCTCCTTGCGGCCGAACAGGCCGTCGAGGAACGAGGAGACCTGAGCCGCGGCCGGCTGCGGCTGGACGAGGACGGCCGCGAGCACGAGCAGCGGACCGGCGGCGAAGCGATGACGGCGGCCGAGCATCGTGGACGGTCTCCTTGAGGGCGGGCGGGTACGGACGACGCCCGCTTAGAATCCCACGCTGTGGCGAATATGCGACGGGTGGGGCAGGCGGAGGAGACGGCGACGCCCGTTCTGCGGTCGCGGACCTCGGTCGTCCGATCCGTCCCGCCTCAGGTCGAGGGGGACGGATCGAAAAACCGGACTCGCTCAATCGTCGTCGTACATCATGCCGGAGGCGACGTGGCCGCCCTCCATCAGGATCTCGCGCTTGCCCGCGTGGTTGGCCGAGCCGACGATGCCCTCGATCTCCATCCGCTCCATGATCGAGGCGGCGCGGTTGTAGCCGATCTGGAGCCGGCGCTGGATGTAGCTGGTGGACGCCTTCTTGTCCC
>NZ_JAAHTB010000012.1 GCF_010692745.1 Methylobacterium sp. BTF04 | reverse complement strand
CGGGCACCGTGCTCGGCCGCTGCATGCAGCGCCACCGGAACGGTGAGTTCATCCGCTTCCTCAACGCCATCGAGGCCGCCGTCCCGCCCGGTAAGGCGATCCACGCGATCCTCGACAACGTCGCCACCCACAAGCATCCGAAGGTGCGCGCTTGGCTCGCCCGCCACCCGCGCTGGACCTTTCACTTCACACCGACCTCGGCCTCCTGGCTCAATGCCGTCGAGGGCTTCTTCTCAGCACTCACGCGGCGTCGGCTGCGACGCGGGTCCTTCACCGGCGTCGTCGATCTGCAGGCGGCCATCAAACGCTACATCGCCGAGCACAACCGACGCGCCAGACCTTTCGTCTGGACCAAACCCGCCGCCGGCATCCTCGCAGCCGTCAGCCGATCCCCTGAACCATCCGTGTGAGTCAGTGCACTAGGCCCGGTCGAGAAGGCCGCGCACGATGAACCCGACGAGGTTTCGGCGCTTTGCCGTTAGGCGATCCCGCCGGAGATGAATTCGATGCTTATCAGGAGCTTGCCCGCAAAGCCGTGGCGGAGCCGGGGGAAGCGACCGGTCGATCCATTAGGACCATACCCTCGATCCGGGCCGCGAGCGCGTCCAATGCGAACGGCTTGATCATGATCTCCATGCCGGCCTCCATCCGGCCGTTACTGACGGCGGCGCTCGCGGCGTAGCCCGTCAGGAAGAGGACCTTCAGTTCAGGACTGTGCGCCCGCGCCGCGTCGGCGAGTTGACGCCCGTTCATTCCGCCGGGAAGGCCGACGTCGGTCAGGAGGAGATCGATGCGGACGCGGGACTCGATGACCCGCAGGCCGGACTGTCCGTCCTTGGCCTCCAGCACGACGTAGCCGAGGTCGGACAGCACCTCGACGATCACCATCCTCACGGCGACCTCGTCCTCGACCACGAGCACGACCGTGCCTGCTTCAGCAACCGCAGGGCTGGTCAATAAGCCGGTCACCTTCACGACGTCCGCCAACCCGAGATGCCGCGGCAGGTAGATCGACACCACGGTACCCTGGCCGGCCTCGCTGCCCAGCAGGACGTGGCCGCCCGATTGCTGGACGAAGCCGTAGATCATCGAAAGGCCGAGGCCCGTGCCCTGACCGGTGGGCTTGGTCGTGAAGAACGGATCGAAGGCGCGGGCGATCACGTCCACGGGCATGCCTGTGCCCCCGTCCGTGACGAAGAGGCCCATGTACTCGCCCGCCGGTACCTTCGACGTCGTGGGGTCCGCCCCAGGACGCGTATCCGGAAAGACCGTATTCCGGGTCTCGATCATCAGCGGACCGCCATCGGGCATGGCGTCCCGTGCATTGATGACCAGATTAAGCAACGCGTTTTCGAGCTGGTTCGGATCGCACAACGCCGGCCAGAGGTCGTTCGCAAGCCGGGTCTCGACGGCGATACCGGGCCCGACCGTCCGACTGAACAGGTCCTCCATGCCCGCGACCAACCGATTGACGTCTGTCGCCTTCGGATCGAGCGTCTGGCGCCGCGAGAAGGCAAGGAGCCGGTGGGTCAGCGCGGCGGCCCGCTCGACCGAGGTCATCGCGACGTCGATGTAGCGGTCGACCTCCGAGGCGCGGCCCTGCCCCACGCGCGTCCGTATCAGTTCCAGGCTGCCGGAGATGCCGGCCAGCAGGTTGTTGAAATCGTGCGCCAGCCCTCCGGTCAACTGCCCGACGGCTTCCATCTTGAGCGATTGGCGCAGCGCCTCCTCGATCCGTCCGCGCTCCTCGGCCTCCGCGTGAAGCCTGTCGTTGGCTTCGGTAAGCGCACGTGTCCGCTCGGCGACGCGCTCCTCAAGTGCGGTTCGCAGGCGCGCCTCGCCATCCCGGACCTCGCCGATGACGCGAATGCGGTCGACGGCACCCGCGAGCAGGTTGGCGTAACTGCGCAGGAAGAGGGTGTCGCTCTCCGTGAACTGGCGTGGAACGTGGCTATCGATCTGGAGGATGCCGAACGGCGGCCTCCCGTGACCGCCGATGATGAGGACGTTGGCCACCGCCCTGACGCCGTTATCGATCAGGAACTGCGAATATTTGAAACGGGTCTCCTTCGCGATGTCGGGCGAGATCATGGGCTCGCCGGTCCGTAGCGCATGCCCTTCCGAGGTGTCGTGCTCTGCGGTGATGGTCGCCTTCCCGATGACGCCCTCCTTCCAGCCGACCCCCGCGCGCACGCGAAGCGTCCTCCCGTCCGGCTGAAGCTCGACGACCTTCGCCAGGTCGGTCCCGAGAGCCTGGCCCGCGAGCCGGCAGGCCTCCGTCAGGATCTCGTCGAGATCGTCGGATCGAAGGGCGAGTTCCCCGAAGCGTGCAAGCGTCGTCTGCTGGCGGAGAAGCTCCTGCAGGCCGTTCGTTCCGGTCGCGTTCAAAACCCTACTCCAAGGTGATCAACCTTGTCGTCCGACCCGATCCCGAGCACGGTCCGGGCTTCTTCAGGGTCGGCGATGCCAAAAGCGTTGATGATTGAATTCAGACCAATGCCGTTGCTGGCACCGATGACGAGGATGTGGGCCATGCGAGGCTCCTGGGGGGCGATGAGCGTTGGGAATGCGCGCCGGACGGCCCGATCAAGACTAAAGCTAGATTCCCGCGTACCAGGCGTAGCCCTGGTCCTCCCAGTAGCCGCCCTTGCCCTCGCCGATGCCGGCGAGGCTCTCGACCAATTCGATGCGCATGACGTACTTCGCCTGCTTGTAGCCGAGGTTGCGCTCGACCCTTAGGCGCAAGGGAGCACCGTTCGAGACAGGCAACGCCTTCCCGTTGAGTTCGTAGGCGAGGATGGTCTGGGGATGGAAGGCGTCAACCAGGTCGATGCTCTCGTAGTAGCGGACGGGGTCGCTGCCCTTGGCCACGGTCTCTCCGGACGCCTGCTGGCCACCGACGTTCCGCTTGGTCTCCGCCGTGCCGGACTGCTTGGTCATGGCCGGATTGGCGTTGTCGACGGGGACGGCCTCTTCAGCATCCTCGCCATCGCCCCCACCTTCGAGCGGATTGCCCTGGTCCATGGTGTCGGCGCAGTGGAACACCACGTAGCGCGCCTGCGGCTTCAGCCTGGCCCGGGTTAGGATGTCGGCGAGCGGCACGCCGGCCCACTTGCCGATGGCGCTCCAGCCCTCGACGCAATCGTGTCGGGTGATCTGGGTGCGCGCCGGAAGGTTTCGCAACTCCGCCAGCGACAGCTTGAAGGGCACCTCCACCAGGCCGTCGACCTCAAGGTGGTACTTGGCGAACTTGCCTTTCGAAAGGGCCTTGTAGTCCTCGTCCGGCGGGTCCTCGGTGCCGTTCGGCTTGAACCACGGCGAGATGTCCGCCTCGGCGTATTCGGGGGCGAGGGAGCGCTCGGTGAGCAGCAGGCGTTGGACGAACAAGTTGGCATCCTCACCGGTCTTGAGCGTGCGACGGAACCAGTCGGCCTCGCCAAGGCGGTCGCACCCACCAAGCATCGCGGTATCGGCGGCGGCGGTGGCCCCGAGCAGCAGGGCCCGTCGGCTGGGTAACCGGATCATGCGGCGCCCCCCCTTGTTTCCGGGCTTGCAGCGGGCTCGACCTTGCGCTCGATCACGAACCAGCCAGTGACCATGCCGCGCATGTTGTTCCAGAAGCCGGAGAGCAGGACGAGCGCGACGTGCACGATGACGAACGCGACGAGAAGGGCCGCGACGACGAAGTGGACCGTTCGGGCCGACTGGCGACCGTCGAACAGCGTCAACAGGAAGGGGAAGGCCGCATCCATCGCCGGCGACATCGCGAGGCCGGCCAGCACCTGCACGGGGAGGAGCACGAACAGCACGACGAGGTAGGTGAGCTTCTGGATGACGTTGTAGCGCTTGGCCTCGTCGCCCTGCGGGAAGCGCAGCGTCAGGTGTTCCCACACCGACGCGCCGAAGTGCCGGACTTGGTCGAGCGACGGGATCATACGGAACCGAAGCTGCCCGCTGACCAGCCCGTAAAGAAGGTAGGCGAGGCCGTTCAGGACGAAGGCCCAGGCGAAGAAGAAGTGCCAGGAGCGGCCGCCGGTGAGATCCTGGTCGCTCGGCAGGGTCGCCCATGCCGGGAAGCCGCGGTCGGCCGGTTCGCCGTTGGGACCCGTCGACGAGCCGAGCCAGCCGCTGGTATCGAAGGTATTCCCGTAAACCGTCGTGACGCCCTTGGGCGGATCGTCCTCGGTCGAGGACATCGCCATCAGTGGCGTATCGAAGGTGGAGACGTTGCCCCAGTACAGGGCCGGGTGGGCGTTGAAGATCTGCAGGCCGCTCATGAGCAGGACCAGCAGGCATAGGGCGTTCACCCAATGGGCGATCCGGATGACGAGGGGGTGCCGGAACATCCAGCGTCGGTGTTCGATCTCGCCGACATCGGGGGCGGTGCGCGTGAGATAGGTACGGGGCACGCTGCCTCCTCCGAGACCGACGATGGTGTCGGGAGGCCCCGGTCGGACCTCCCGCTTCGATGGTTGGCGCGGATCACATGCCGCGGTTCATCATCCGCTTCTTCATCATCTGACGCTTCATCATCTGACGCTTCATCATGCGCTTCTTCATCATGCGCTTCTTCATCATCATGCGGTCGCTCTCCATCATGCGGACCTGGGTCATGCCGGCATTGCCGCCCTGCATTCCGTTGGGTCCCATCGGAGCCGCCGTTGCGGCGCCGCCGACAGCGAGGCCGCCGAGGAGGGTGGCGGCGACGAACGCGAAAGTGATCTTCTTCATGGGTATTGATCCTGTTATGGTGGCTTCAATTTAGATATCTAGGAAAGTATTATTTTCCGAGATGGTTCCGACATTAATTTAATTACTGCGATGAGACAGGCATAAGGCATGGGTACTTGATCGCACTCGATGTGGTATTCGTATATTATGCCCGCTGCAAGGTATACGGATCAAAATCGATGGTGGTTTCAGGAGATTGAGACGAATTAGATTTTATTTTTTACTGCCGTCTCAATGAAATTCAGGACTATTTTAAGGGAAGGCAATCGGATTGGGCCCGAAGGCGCTGGCGCATCCAACGGGTCGCGTCGTCGAGATTTGCGAAAGTTGGGGCTAGGTGCGCCCTCAGCGGACCCAGCGCCACCTCCAAGAACCAATCGCCCTCATGCTCGTGATCGGGCGTGGCGAGCTGGACCAACACCGCGACCAGCATTCCGTTCGCCATCACCAGCATCCCGTCCCGGTCGTCGCTCCCGGTGTTTACGGCGATGGGCTGCATCGTCACCAGCATCTCGACGTTGCCCCGCGCGGGCACGGCTAACCTCCCTGCGATTGGCTGGGCCAGATGACGCTGCGTCGGTCGATCCAGCGCGCGTTCTTGAGGTGGAGATAGTTCGCGTTGAACTTGCAGAAGACCTTGAGACGTTCGACGTCGAGGATGGTCAGAATCCTACTCTTAAGCGTGATCAGGCCCATCCCCCGGAGGTCGCGGAGGGTCCGGTGCACGTGGACGTTGGAGAGCCCCATCGTGTCGGCGATATCGGTCTGAGTGAAAGGAAACGCGTAGCTGTCGTCCTTGGAGTGGCCCACGGCCTCCAGGCGCGCATGAAGCTCGCAGAACAGGTGGGCGATGCGCTGGTCGGCGGCGCGGGCCCCCATGTTGACCAGCCACTCGCGCAGGACCGCCTCGTCGACGAGGGCGCACCACCAGAACGCTCGCGTGATGAGTGGGTAATCCGCCGTGATCTCCTCAATGGCTTGACGCGGGATGTCCGCGACCTGGCACTGCGAAATCGTACCGATGTTGTGGTCCATCTGATCGAGGATGAACACGTTCAAATCGCAGAAGTCGCCCGGGACGAGGTAGGCCATGATCTGGCGCCGCCCGTCGGCCAGCGTCTTATAGCGACAGGCGAACCCGTCGAGGATCAGGTGGACGTTGTCGGGAGGGTCGCCCTCTCGTGCCAGGTCGACGTGTGCACCGACTTGGCGGATTCTCGGCACCAATGCGTTCAGCGCCCGCCTGTCCTTGTCGGACAGCGTCTCGTAACTCTCCAACTTCCGGATCAGCGCATGCTGCATCAAGCCATTTCGTTTCAGGGGGATAGTCCACCATAGGTCCGAAAGACGACCCCGTACAATCATAGGATGGGTTCCGAACCGATTACCGGTACGCCCCCCTTTGAGGCGGACAGGGCACGACGCATCTTGAGGGAAGTGGTCGAGGCCCGGCGCCCCCCGTCCCGACGAGGACGGAACCGTGCCCATGCCCATCCAGGATCAGTGTCGGAACCATCTCCTCTCGGTTCTGAAGCCCGATGACTTCGCCCTGCTGCGGCCCGACCTCGACGACGTCCCCCTTGCCGTGGGGGAGGTACTGATCGCGGCCGACACGCCGATCCCACGGGTGTGGTTCGTCGAGCGGGGCATCGTCTCGCTCATCGCCGCGTCCGAGGACGCCGGCCAGATCGAGCTCGGGCTGGTCGGACGGGAAGGCATGGTAGGCGTGCCGGTGCTGCTCGACGCCGGGCGGACACCGGACGAGGGTCGGGTCCAGATGGCGGGGACGGCCTGGTCGATGCCGTGCGGCAAGATGCGGGAGGCCATGCGCGACAGCCCCAGTCTTCGCGATGGCCTGCTTCGCTACGTGCAGGCCGCAAACGTCCAGGTCGCCTCGACGGCGCTCGCCAACGGCCGCTACATGTTGGAGCAGCGCCTCGCGCGCTGGCTGCTGATGTGCCACGACCGCGTCGACGGCGACCTCCTTCCGACGACGCACCGGTTCCTCTCCCTGATGCTGGGGGTCAACCGCACCGGCCTCACCACCGCCGTCGCCACGCTTGAACGCGCTAACGTCATCGCGACGAGGCGAGGCACCATCACGGTGCGGAGACGAGCGGCACTGCTCAGGCTCGCGGGCGACTCCTACGGCGTGGCGGAAGCCGAGTACGCCCGGCTCGTCGACGGCTAGGAAGACCCGGAATCGTGGGCCTTGCCAATCCGCTCCCGCTCAGGATGCCAGGTTGGCCCATGGCAGGCCGATCACGACCCTGAGGCCTTCAACATCCCAATGGTGCGAGATCGTCCCGCAAAGCTGTCCATGGATGGTTCGCTCGGTAAGCTTCGATCCGAACCCCTCATGGCAGGGCGGCGAACGGATGCAGGGACCGCCTCGTTCAGTCCAGACGAGGCCCATGTCGTTGCCGGCCGTCGACAGTCGATGGTGACGGTGCCGCCCTCCAAGGACAGGGCTCCGTGCTTGATCGCGTTCGTCGCCAGCTCGTGGACGACGAGCGCCAGACCGGTCACCAATCCGTCGCCAACCAGGACGTCGTCTACCGCGCCATGACGAACCAACACTCCTCGCCGACGTCGTCGTAGGGGCCGAGCAACGCCGCCAGAAGCCCCTGCAGGGTCTGCTGCGGATGGGATGGCCCCTCGTCCGGCGGGGCGACATGGAGGGAATCCCCGCCGGACACGATGTCAGGTCAGCGGCAACCCCCAGATGTCCCGCATGCCGAACAACAGCCATGCCCGGCGGTTTTCATAGGCGCGTTCGGCCTCCAGCCGATCCGTCGCGGATCGTGCTCGGCCGACATCCGCGGCGTACCGCGGGAGCGTGATGTCGAGGCCCGTTAGGCGCCGGTGCAGGATCACGGCTCGACCGGCTGGAAGCGCCCGGAGCCGTCCGAGCGCAGCGCCTGGATCGCCGCCGTCACGTCCGCCACCGCCACTGTCAGGTCGCACAAGACCTCCACCAGGTCGTCGTAGGCCGCCCCCTCCGTCTCGGCTTCCGGTGGCGCCAGCGCCGCCAGGATGGCCCCCAGCACGCGATCTTGCCGATCGAGGCGTCGTGCGATCTCGTCCATGTCGTGTCTCCGTGGGTTCGAATCCAGCCAAGCGTGCCCGCACGACCGCCGCAGGGATGCGGGCGCCTTCGAGGCGTCGTGCCGCAGCCCCGATCAGGCGAGTGGCGAGGTGCGCCGTACCGCTCGCGTCGACGATGACGGCGCCGACCCGGCCCTGACGCAGGCCGAGCCCGCGCGCGTTCAGCGCGGCGACGAACGCCGTGGCGTCGTCGCTGGCGCGCCACGCCGCCAGGGCCGCCCGGCGCAGGTCGTCCAGCGAGATCCCGGTACGATCCTGGATCAGGCGCTCCTGCGGCGTCAGCGGGGCGATCGGCCTCTCCGAGACCGTCGTGCCCGAGGCTTCCAGCCAGGCCGCGACGTCGGCACGCCCCTCAGCCCGCAAGCGACGCAGGATGGACCTGGCATGCTTCGAAGCGACCGGAGACAGCCCGAATTCAAACTCCACGATACGACCGCACTTTTCCCGGCGGGCATAATCCCAAGCCATGTCCACCACCGTTCCGGACGGCCGCACGAGACTATAGACGCGGTGCTCATGTCGCCGGCCCCCCTTGAGGTGCTCGACACCGCAGTACGCTTGCCCGGTCAGCTGGAACTCGCCTTCAAACAGCTCCCACCACCTCGCCCGGGCCGCGAGGTTGTCGGTAATCCCCGGATCGGCATTGCAGTGGACGTGATAGACCACCCTGTCTGTACGGCCGCCGAGCGACCCCGCCACCAGCTCCCGGATCTGGTCGGCCAGCGTCGCGCTTGCGAGCCCACGGGCCGGGATGATGGTGACCTGATCGTTCTCGGCTTTCATCAGGTGTCGAGCGAGGGCACTGCCGAGGCCTCGCCCTCGCGTCGCCCCGGAGATCACCGCCGGGCCTGCCTGATGACCAGCGGGATCAGGATCTCCCGCACGGTCGTCAGGCTCATCTTCGCCGCGGCGAGGTCCTTCATGGAGATGGCCGCGTTTACGGCCGCTAACTCGCGGATGGCCGCCGCGATCGCGGCGGCATCGTCATCCGGCTGCCGCACCGGCCTGCCGCTCCGGGCATCGGCTGCGGACTGGATCGCGACCCTTTCAAGCAACATCCGGCGAACGAAGGCCCCGGCGGTGACGCCGTCGCGACGGGCGGCATCGGCGATCGCCCCGCTCAGCTCACGGCTGATCCGGGTCACGAAGCGCACGGGCAGGCCTGGTGGCCGTCGCACCGGTCGCGGTTCGGTCGCGGCGGCGCGAACTGGCTTCTGGGATGGGAAATGTCTGGCGGCGGTCATCGTCTCGTTGTCCGTCGTATTGCGATCGTCCCGGATCGAGGACCTCAGGCGGGGCGGCCCGGGAGGGGTGGGTGATGAACGGCTTCGTCCGGGATCGCCACGGCGCCAGTCTCGCCCTCGCCGTTTCGCCCGCGTTTCCGGCGGATCCGCTCCAATGCCGCCGCATCGCGGGCTTCGAGGGCGGCGCGGATCTCGGCCGGGACCGCGAGCGGCTGCGGCATCGGCTCGCGATGGAGACGGGCGTGCTCAATACGAGCGTCGAGCGCCGTCAGTGCGGTTGCCCACGTCTCGATGCCCTCCGTCATCGCTCGCGCGGCCAAGGCGCGCTCGACCTGCTCGTCGACCTCCGTCCGAGCCCGCCAGGCCGATTGCTGCGTCAGGCGTCGCGCGTACTGCCAGGCCCACAGCTCGGGACCCATCGCCTCAAAGAGGTAGCGGAGGTCCGATGAGCCCAGTCGATCGAAGGTCCCGGCATCGAGTGAGCGGGCATAGTCGCGCGTGGCCGTCGCTAACGAGAGCACCCGGGTCGCGCGGACCGACGCGGGTGCTGTCGCCGACGGGGGATGTCCGGGTTGAATGTACCTATCGGGTGGGCGGGACATAGACGTGATCCAGTGAGCCGGACGAATCCCGGCTAAGCTCCTATGAGAGCACGTTCACGATTTGTTCCAAGTGGGATGACAACTATAATTTCCAGGTCGCGATCCTGCGTTGCCCAGCGCCCTGACCGGGGCCGCGATGTCGAGGATCGCGACGCCCCCTGATTCGTGCCCGATTAGCGTCCAATCCAGCGGCGGCGGGCGAAAGTGGGATGACCTCCATGGCCTGTGCCGACGCGGTGGCGCGGCCCGATTTGGCGGTACCGGATCGGACGGCTTCACTCGAACCTCAACGCGAGAGGTTCAGCCATGCTCACTGCGATCGTCCGCTTTTTCGGGTGGGATAAGGCCCCGCCCGTCCGACCCCCGACCAAGGCGAAGGCGAGACCCGCCCAGGCGGCGACAGACGGGGTCCGCCCAAGGCCCGGACCGGTTGGCGCTGCACCGAGACCGGTGTCGGCGCATGACAAGTCGCAGGCCAAGGGAGACGGCAGAGGAGTTAAGCCAGCCATGGCCGTCATCCCTGGTCGGGATGATGTCCAGAGGATGCCCCGAGTGGCATCCCCAGGGCTCCCGCCCGTGGACCCGGTAGGACAGGCGACCGCGCGAACCGGATCCGACACGATGGCGCAGGTTGGCCCCCAGGCCGGCCCCCGGCTGGTGGGGCAAGCCCGGGACTCGTTCGGTTGCCCAACCCGGTCGAGTCCCGGTTTCGACCGGTTTTCGGCCGGTCCGGCATCCCCGGGGTCGGCCCATGACCAAACCTTGCCAGTTGCAGACTACTTAGGTTTCGGCCCGAAAACCCTGGAAATCATCGACTCATCGATTGAGCGATCCTTTGCCGTCGCCGTGTCCGCGCAAGGATCGTCGAAGGATCGTCCCGACGATCTGAAGGATTGTCCCGACGAGGTCCCGGACCCGGTGCACGAGCTTGAGCAGTTGGAACTTTTCCCAGGCCTGCCAGTGCTTTCCGAGCATTCCATAGACGTCGGATACGATGACGGAAAAGCATTCCAGTTCAAGGACCGCAAGGATTGCGAGCGGACCTTCGAAACGGTCGCAACGAAAGGCGAGGCCGCGAAAATCGGAGGCCTCACCCTGGACGTTGACCCGCCGATCGAAAGCGGGTTGCCTCGCGTGGCGACGCCGGCCAGGCCTTTTCCGAAGCGACCCCAACGGGTTGCGGACCGGCCGCGGAGCGAGGAGTGGACCGATGACGAGCTACTGACCCTGCCCGAGGCCGCGGCCCTTTTCTGGCCGGACGGCCCGATCACCACCAACACCCTGAGGACGGCAGGCCGCGACGGCGGATTGGCGATCACGGTGGTGGCGAGGAAGTTCTTCACGACCCCGCTGGCAATCCGCCGGATGGGTGTCGACGAGGTCGGAGAGGCGAGGACGGCGAAGGGTTCGGAAAGTTCCGATGCCTCGCCCCAAGCGCTTCTCCAGAACCGGCTCGACGAGGCGAAAGCCATGGGCCGGGAGCGCACACGTCCGAGACGTGCGGCGAAGAGATCTGTCTCACCCTGAGCCGTGTGCGGCAAGGCGAGACGGCGAGCGGCGGACACGGGGCGCGTTCAACTTGGCGGAAGATCCGCCTCGCGTCCGCCATCCGAAACGCCCGCACGAATGCGGGCACGGGATAACGGACCCTAGAATCATGACCGAGAAGATGCAAGCGGGCGCCGTCGGGCGCGCCGCCGAGGACATTCGCGTCGCCCTGATGACCACGGCGGCCGCGATCCCAGAGGCAGAGCGTCGGCGAGGGCCGGCGCCCTTGCCGCCGCGCCTGGTGCTGCGGACCTCCAAATCCGATCCGGCCGTCAAGGTTTTCCACATCCGTGACGGCAAGGTCGAGATCTCGACCCGCCTGTCGGAGCTGGACGAGGCGGACGCCCAGCTACAGCTGGACGTGTACAAGCTCAGGAAGGGGGCGCGGGAGCGGGGGATCGTCGCCCCGCGCATGGTGCCGGTGGCCGCCATCCTCGCCCACTTCCTCGATGCCGTCCGGCCGGCCGCGAACGCCCCCGACAAGGAGGTTGCCGCCTATGCGGCGCTGGCGAGCCGTCTGGGCACGCTGGCCCGCCACTTCGGCGGCGCGGTGCTGAAGGACCTCACGAAGGCCCGGTGCAATCTCTACGTCGAGTGGCGCACGGGCCTGCGCGACGCCCGCTACCGCGAGGGCAACCCGGACGCGCCGCTGGCGACGACCGCATCGGCGCGGGAGGACCTCATCGAGTTGCGCAAGGCGGTGGTTCTCTACGCCGACGAGCACGCACTGGCCTGGCACCCGAAGGTGCATGTGCCCAAGGCCGGTCCCGGCCGCACGCGCTGGCTGCGCAGGAAGGAGGTCGCGCGGATCCTGTGGGCCACGCGTGGCCGGATCTGGGATGCGGCCACGAACGACTGGCAGGTCGAGACGGTGATCGGCGCCGACGGCATCCCGGTCAACCGTCGAGTCCTGCGTCCCCGCCACATCGTCCTGAACCGGAAGGCCATCCGCCGGTTCGTGGCGATCGGCCTCTACACCGGGACCCGCAACGCGGCGATCCGGGAGCTGACCTGGGAGGCGAACGAGGACGGCGGCTGCCTCGATCTCGACGGCCGCTACATCCACCGTCGCGGCTTCGGCCGCGACCCCTCCGTCGGCAAGCCCCGCGCGAGTTCCAGGATCGCGCGGAAGTTCTGCGCGATGGCCACGCCGTGGCGTGACGAGGACCTCGAAGCCGGCATCGCGCACGTCGTCCACCAGACGGACGGCTCTGCGTACGCGGCGAGCCCGGCCTGCGTCTGGGGTTCGGTCATCGCCGACGCCGGCCTCGGCGAGGAGGTGGTGCCCCACGTCCTGAGGCACACGGCGGCCACGTGGCTCAGGATCGGCCGCACTGACGTGCGCGCGGCCGCCGACCTGCTCGGCATGAGCGTCCAGGCGGTGGTCCGGATCTACGGGCAGTGGACCCTGGAGGGGCAGGACACGGCGGCGGACGAGCTCGGCTACGGCAAGGGCATCAAGGCCGACGTCTTCGTCGGTGGCAAGAGGCCCAAGCCCAAGACGGAGCCCAAGCCCGAGCCCAAGCCCGAGCCCAAGCCCGAGCCCACGCCCGAGCCGACGGCACCGGCCTCCCCCGAGCGGGTCCCTGCGTTCGCGCCGATGCCGGCGATGGCCATGTCCTATGGCTGGGCCGAGCCGGCGTGGACGGGGGTCTCGACCTTCGCGACGCCGACAGCCATCGTCGTCCCGCGCGGCAGCCGGCGCCGTACTCGGAGGATCACCGCGACGCGGCGTGGGCGTCAGATGACGTATCTCCAGCGCGACGTTCTCAAGGCCCGATGACCCAACGCCCGGGATGGCGACTGCGTTCGCCCGTCGCCGTCCCGGGCGGTCGAGGCACGGGACCTCTGCCGACGTCGTGTCCATCGACGTCGCCGGCTCGCGGTCCCGCCCGAATTTCGGCGGATGACGCGACGCGTCCGCCTTTTCGATGTAGCCTTGACCGATACCACCTCCGGTGACGGGCGACGGCGACCGACGCCCCTTGCGGATGGTGGGAATACCCATCAACCAGGCGACCAGCCCTCGACGATCGGCCA
Organism: Methylobacterium sp. BTF04; assembly: GCF_010692745.1. Classification (GTDB taxonomy): domain Bacteria; phylum Pseudomonadota; class Alphaproteobacteria; order Rhizobiales; family Beijerinckiaceae; genus Methylobacterium. Next base: position 122,071 of record NZ_JAAHTB010000012.1, on the reverse strand, counting down.
GCATGTCCTCCTGGATGACGCCGCACCAACGCCTCCAGTGGCAGATGAACCTCGATCTGAAGCTCCGGCAACACAATGGGGACGCGTTCCAGGATTTCTTCTCCCGGGTCATGGCACGGCTTCACGGAGCCGACTTCATCCGGGTTCGCCCCTTCGGCAGCCTCGGCGACAAGGGCTGCGACGGGTATCTTCAGGGCAGTGGCCAGATCTTCCAATGTTACGGCAAGCTGCACGACGCCGGCCTGACCGTGTCGACGCTCGTCGCCAAGATGACGGACGACTACGTCAAGGCGACCGTGGCGCTCGCTGCGATCATGAAGGAATGGCACTTCGTCCATAACCTCGTCGACGGCGTACCGGTCGAGGCCGTGGTCAGGCTGAAGGAGCTAGAAGCGGCGAACGGCCATCACCGATTCGGCATGTTCGGGCCTCCCACCTTCGAGGACCGCATCCTTGCGCTCGACGAGTTCCACCTCACCGCCCTGCTTGGCCCGGTCGCCTCGGCCGAGGACAGCCGCAACATGCGGATCGAGGAGGTGGCCGGCCTTATCGAGAAGGTGATGCGCGACATCGATGACCAGCCTCTCGTCGACGCCGCCCCCACCGACCCGCCCTTCGACAAGCTGGACTTCAATGGGATCCGGGGCGCGTGGCATGGCATCCTGGTGGGTGCCACGGCGAACGCTCCCCTCGTGAAGGACTATGTCGACCGACACCCGGACCCGCAGATGGGGATCCGGATGTCCAAGGTCTTCGCGAACCGCTATAAGGAGCTTGACGCGGGCGGGCTGTCGCCGAACGCCATCCTCACCAAGCATTACGAGGACATCACGGGCGTCGGCAGCGTCCCGCCGGAAAGGCAGGTCGCGGCGCAGGCGCTTCTGGCCTACCTTTTTGAAGCTTGCGACATCTTCAAGGATCATCCCTCGAAGGTGACCCCATGATCCTGCCAGGCAAGCATCTGTCGCCGCATCGCGCACTCGTCGGCGTGGGAGCGGAGATCCTGCGTCAACTCGATCAACCGCGCGAGGTGTCCGACCTGTGGGAGCGCGTACGCTCGGCGCGGGGCGACATCCAATCGTCCAACCCGATCTCCTTCGACTGGTTCGCGCTCGCCTTGGCCTTCCTCCATGCCATCTATGCCATCGAGGACGCCGACGGCCTGCTTCGCGCCGCGGCGCCGGCCCGATGATCGTCTCGATCGACAGCACGCTCCCGACCTTCAAGCCCGTGCGCTTCCAGGGCGGGCTCAACGTCCTGTTGTCCTCGAAGTCGGCCCAGGGCGACGACCGCAAGACCCGCAACAGCGCCGGGAAATCCAGCCTCGTCGACATCGTCCATTTCCTGCTCGGCGGGAAGGCCGACACCGGCAACCTGCTCAGGCACCCGCTGTTGAACGACCACGTCTTCCAGGGGACCTTCCGGATCGCCGGGCGCGAGGTCTCGGTCGAGCGCAGCGGGGCCAAGCATGGTCGGGTCTTCGTCGATCCAGCCAGCGCCGAACATTTCGGCCTTGAGACCAAGCCGGACAAGGAAACGGGCGCTCTCTCGGTCTCGAACGAGACGTGGAAGGACTTCCTCGCCCACCGATGGTTCGACCTGCCGGCCGTCGTGAAGGGTTCTCCGTTCGAGGAGAGCTTCACCCCGAGCTTCCGTGCGCTGTTCGGCTACTTCGCCCGGCGACACGGGTCCGGCGCCTTCGGCCATGTCGAGCGCCAGGCCGAGGCGCAGCAGCGCTGGGACTGGCAGTCCAACCTCTCCTACCTCCTCGGCCTCGACTGGCGCGTCCCCCGCGCCCTGCATCTCGTCAAGCAGCGAGAGGGGCAGCTCGACGAGTTGAAGAAGGCCGCCAAGGGCGGTGCCTTCGGCGCGTTGATCGGGACGGTGGCCGAGCTTCGCCCGGCGGTCGTCCTCGCGGAGGCCAGGGCCACCAAGCTTCGGGAGGAGATGGGTCGCTTCGAGGTCCACGACACCTATCGCGAGATGATGGGCCAGGCCACGCGGGCCAAGGTCGAGATGCAGGCGATCTCGCGCCGCGCCGTGCCCTTGCGGGAGACGGTGGCCCACCTCCGCGCCTCCATCGAGACCGAGCGGCCGCCGGAGCGAGACGACCTGAGCCGCCTCTATGCCGCCGTCGGCATCGAGTTGCCGGACCTGGCCAAGCGCCGCTTCGAGGATGTCGAGCGTTTCCACCGGACCGTCGTGGAGAACCGGCGTTTGCGCCTGCATGAGGAGATCGAGACGGCGGAACGGGACCTGGCCGAAGGCGAGATCCGGTTCGCCGGGCTGGACGCGGAGCGCGGGGACATCTTACGGATCCTGGAGGGGCGCGGCGCGCTGGAGGACTTCGTCACGCTCCAGAAGCGGCTGGCCGACGCGGAGGCAGAGGCCGCCGCCCTGCGGGAGCGTTTCAGGTCGGCCGAGGTGCTGGAAAGCCGGACGACCGAGCTGAGCATGGAGCGGATCGGCATCAAGCGTCGGCTGCAGGAGGACCATCAGCGCCGACGCGACCGTCTCGACGAGGCCATCCTGCTCATCGGCAACGCCATCACGACCCTCTACGAGGACCGCCAGGGCAAGTTCGAGGTCGAGGCCACCGATAACGGCCCGGAGTTCCGCATCACGATCCAGGGCGATCGCGGCGGCGGCATCTCGAACATGGAGATCTTCTGTCTCGACTACGCCCTGTTCTCGATCTGGGGCAGGCGCGGGAAGGGGCCCGGCTTCCTGATCCACGACAGCCACCTGTTCGACGGCGTCGACCCGCGCCAGGTCGCCAACGCGCTCGCGCTCGGGGCCGAGGCGGCGCGCGCATACGGGGGGCAGTACATCGTCACCATGAACTCGGACATCTACGACACCCTGCCCCTGGCGGCCGGCATTGACAGGCAGGGTGTCGTGATGGAGCCCCGGCTATCGGATGCGGACACGACCAGTGGCCTGTTCGGGTTCCGCTTCGACTGAGCCCCATCCCTGCGTCTCAAGACAGGCAGGACCGCCAGGCGGCGAGCATGGTCAACCGCTCGAAGTCCGGATCATCCCGCCGTATGACGCGCAGGATGGCGTCCCCGGGCACGTCCTCGCGGACGTACCCCTGCATGCCGTCGCCGTGGCCGGTCCGGATCCCGCGACGTTCGAGATAGACGCGCATGATGCGTTCGCCGACGTCGCAGTGCGTCTCGATCCCGGCGGCGGGCACGGCGGCCTCGACGATGCATGGGCGGCCGATCCGGGCGAGGGCCGGACCGACCGTGCCGTGGTCCTCGTACGGGCCGTATAGCGCTTCCCCGCCCCACGATGAGAACAGCCGGATGACGCCGCCCTCGTCGGCGAGGTCGCGCGCGCGGAATACGAACCACACCATTCCAGCCCGGCTCCGGGCGCGCCCATCGTTTTTCGCAAGTATGATGTCCGCCACGTCCCGCCCGATTAGCCCCTTTTGCAGCGCCCGTTCGAGCCGGCCCTCGAATAGCTCCGGCGTAAGGATCCTGAGCCCGTCCCGCTCGATCGCCACGGCCTCGCCGTCGGTCAGGCGGGTGCAGTGGTAGCCGACGATCCGGCAGCCGAGGACGATGTCGTGGCACGCCGCCAGGACGGTGGCGCGTCCCTTCGCATGCGGGTTCGGGTCGCGGCCGACCCGTGCCATCACGTCCTCCTCGCATCGCCTGTCCCAGGCTGCGCGCCCGTGCTCGTATTCGCGAAGGAGGGGCAGGTCGCCGTCGAGGCACCGCAGGAGGCTCTCGGGCCATGTGGCCTCGTCGTCGAGCCTCATCATGCCTTGCCGTCCGGTGTTAGACTTCGGATGGGGTCACGGCACATGTGTCGGTCGCCTCTGGCTGCGAACCTTGACGTGGTGCCCTGTGCCGCCGCATCAAGGCATCGGCGAGCCCACCGAATCCGTAAAGTGCCCTTAAGCCCTCGGGAAACCTTCGGGGCCACGTGGGCGATCGCGCGCAAGTCTTTTAACTGACTAACGAATTACGGCCCTCCGTATCTCCCTGATAGGAAACCGGCTGGTTCTAACTCATTGATTTCTATGCGGCGCGGTTCGGCCTGATCGTCTTCCATGCAGTCCCGTCCCTTCGCGAGATGGCAAACCTTCGGGAAACCTTCGGGACGATTTTCGACGCTCGTAACCCTACCGACAGCACGCCACTGCGGGCCGTCACGAGCTTCCGACGTACCAGCGCCTCCCCTCGCATCGCACGACCCCGGCGGCCCGGAGCACCGCCTTGGCGACCTCGGCGGTCCCCGAACGGATCCCAGCTGCGTGTATCGCGGCCCTGAGCTCCGTCGCGGTCAGGCCTGCGGACCCGGCTTCCCGAAGGATCCCGAGCAGCGCCTCCACCGCGGCGGCGGCCGTCGTCCCCGCCGGCGCGGGCCCCCCGGCCTCGCGGGTCTCGGGAGCCGGCGCCTCGACCCGCACGAGGGCTTCCTCGATCCGGGACCCGAGCCTGTCCACGGCGGCGGCAAGATCCGCCATCGTGCCATGGCGCTTGGGTGTAGGGGCACCGTGGGTGGGTCTCTCATCCACGTTCACGTCGCGCGCTAAGAGGAACGAGCGGGCGGCGTCGGCATAGAGGTCGCTCGCCGATCGATCGTCGTCGATCGCCAGCCGCCTCATCGCCCGGTGAAGCTCGGGCGGGACGTACACCATTACCTTGTCCTTGCGACCCGGCCGCTTCGGCTGGGAGGCCACCCGACGCGGTACGGCGGTGATACCGCCCCGCAGGGTCTTGTCATCAGCATTGGGCAAGGGACAGCCCCATCGAAATCAACAGTAAGTTGGTATGACAGCTTGCTGTTAATAATCTTTTTTCGCTTTCCCTTTTTGTCCGACGGGGGAAGGCTCGCTTGTAGACGGTTTGCCCACTCCCGCCAGGACAGTGCCCACGAGTGCCAAGACAGCAAACTGTCATGTAAGTTTACTGTCCGGTATTCCACGTATGAGTCGTTGTAAGCTCAGGCAGGGTGCCCGGGGGCGGTCGTTGGCGAGGGGGGCGGACGCCCGGCGCACCAGCACGGTGGCGATGGCTATTCAGCCGAACCCCCGTTCGATACCTTCCATCTCGCGATCAGCGCGCGCCCGGTCCTCCAACGCGTCGATGGCATAGCCGGCGATCTCGTCCTCCGTCAGGGACGTCGGGGTGTCGTCGAAGACGGTAACGGGGGCTCCGTTCGGGAACACGCCGCCCTGCGAAATCCCGACCCGATGCCGGATGTGATCCAGCCGCATCCATGCGACGACCCGGTGGGGTCCGAAATCGATCCTGACCATCGTAGTGCGCAGGGTCTGCGCCAGTCGGGTCCGGAGCAGGGTCAGGTCCTCGCCGGTCGCGGTTTCGAGCCGCGCCTGGAGGTCGCGGAGGAGGGCGAGTTGCTCGGGATAGGACGGCATCGCAGCCGCCAGCATCGTGTCGGCCTTGGCCAGGAGATGGCCTCGCGGAGTTCGCCGATCGTGGCGGACAGCGCCTTGACCCGCGCCACCGCGCCCTCGTCCCCGCCCTCCACGAGGTCGAACAGGCGTTCCCGCCGTGTCACCGCGGTCGCTAGACGCCCTTCGAGTATCGCGACCTCGTCGGAGGGAGCGGGCGCGGAGCCGGCGGCAGCCGGCAGCGCGACCCGGCGAAGCTGCGAAAGGATCTCGCGCTCGATCCTTTCGATCCGCCACAGGCGCCGGTTGTCGCAGCCGACCGAACGGCGCGCACCGGCGCAGACGAGGTAGCGAGCGCCCTTCGGCGGCTTGCCCTTGTTCTCGACGACCATGGAGCCACCGCACCCGGCGCACTTGGCCAGCCCGGTGAACAGGTTGGTGACGTGCTGGCCTCGGGCTCCGGGGGCCGCCGCCCGCGAGCGGCTGGCCTGTCCGGCCTTCAGGAACTCGAACTCGTCGATGATGCTCGGATAGTACCCCGGAACGGGATCGCCCTCGGCATGCCGGACCCCGTCATCGCCCCGGCGGAAGGCCTGGAACTCACCGATGACCGCGCGGCTCGCCAGGAGCTTCGCGACGTACGACGGTTGCCAGCCCTCCTTGCCGTTCCTAAACGCGGGGACCTTCTCGTCGTTCAGACGGCGGATGATCTTGCGACGACCGTCTCCATCGATCGTCTCCCGGAAGATCCGCTGCACGAGCTCGACCCGCTCGGGGTTCCGGTGGATCCTTCCTTCGCGGACGAAGAGCCATTCCGGAACGCGGGACGTGACGACCTTCTCGGCGGCGGTGGCACGCTTGGCGCTCCAGGCCTCTCGGAGGCGCATGGCCTTCGTCTTGCTCTCTTCGTGGGCGCGGGCCATGACCATGAGAGAGACGATCAGCGGCGTCCAATCCGTCCTCAGCCGGTTCTGGTCGTACTCCTGCTTGTCGACCAGCGTCACGATGACGATGCCGGCCTTTATGATCGAGATGAAGCGTGGCAGCGCGTCGAGCACGGTTTCCCGGCTGAGCCTGTCCAAGCTTTCGACGACCAGGAACGAGCCCGGCTTGACCACCCCGTCAGTGACGAGCTTCAGGAAGGCGCCCAGCGCCCCCTCGGTATGGTTCTTACCCCGGTATGCCGACACGCCATTGTCGCGGATGGATTCGTCGATCAGCACGCCCCGGGCCTTGGCCCAGGCATTCGCGGCATCGACCTGCCGACGCAGGCTGTCGCCGCGCATCTGCTCGGGCCGTGACATTCGGATGTAGGAATACGCCAGTGCCATCGCCGGAGGATACTCACCACGGGTGAACGTTTTCCCATGCCGGGATGTGACACGACACGCTGTTCAACGGTCCGCCGGGGGCGGGCAAGTCGATGCTCGCCGCGCGGCTGCCGTCGATCCTGCCGCCGCTCAGCCCGCGCGAGCTCCTCGAAGTCTCGATGATCCAGTCGGTGGCGGGCGAACTGAAGCACGGGGCGCTGTCGAACCGCCGTCCGTTCCGCCAGCCGCATCATTCGGCATCGATGGCGGCGCTCGTGGGCGGCGGCCATAACGCCCGGCCCGGCGAGGCTTCGCTCGCCCATGGCGGCGTGCTGTTCCTCGACGAATTGCCGGAATTCACACCCCAGGTGCTCGATTCCCTGCGCCAGCCGATGGAGACCGGCGAGGTGATGATCGCGCGCGCCAACCACCGGGTGACGTATCCGGCCCGCTTCCAGCTCATCGCCGCGATGAATCCGTGCCGCTGCGGTCAGGCGCTGGAGCCGGGCTATGCCTGTCGCAAGGGTCCGAACGAGCGCTGCGTGGCGCAGTACGGCGCCCGCATCTCCGGTCCGCTCCTCGACCGGATCGACCTGCGCATCGAGGTCGGCGCCGTCACGGCCGCCGACCTGATCCTGCCGCCGCCCGCGGAAGGCTCGGCCGAGATGGCCGCGCGGGTCGCGGCCGCCCGCACCTTGCAGACGGAGCGCTTCGCCGCGCGCGGGCTCAGTGGTGTCATCACCAATGCCACCTGTCCGGCGACGATGATCGAGGAGGTCGCGGCCCCCGATGCCGAAGGCGCGGCGCTGATCCGCAACGCGGCCGAGACCATGCGGCTGTCCGCACGCGGCTTCCACCGCACCCTTCGGGTCGCCCGCACCCTGGCCGATCTCGACGGCGAGGCTCAGGTGCGCCGCGTTCATCTGGCCGAGGCCTTGAGCTACCGCGGACGGGCCGAGCGGCCGGTGGCGGCGTAGCCGTTGGTTGGTGGCGACCACTCAGCCGAGGGTGGAAAGCAGAGGGCGCAATCGAATGGGCTTCCTGAATGACCCTAGCGAGGGTCCTGATCAGCTTCTCGACGATCGAACGATAAACGATTCCGGCATTTCGCCGGTGATCGACCCGCCGACCTCGTTCCGAGACCCGGCGTCCGGCGATTCTCCTGACGAGCTAGCGTCCGTAGATATCCTCGACGCGGATGATGTCGTCCTCGCCGGTATAGCCGCCGACCTGGACTTCGATGAGTTCGAGGGGGATCTTGCCGGGGTTGGTGAGGCGGTGCATCGAGCCGATCGGCAGGTAGATCGCCTCGTTCTCGTGCACGAGCACAACGGACTCGTTGAGGGTCACCTCCGCGGTGCCCTTGACCACGACCCAGTGCTCGGCCCGGTGGAAGTGTTTCTGCAGCGAAAGCCGGCCGCCCGGCGTGACCATGATGCGCTTCACTTGGAAGCGCTCTCCGATGTCGATGCGCTGGTACCAGCCCCAGGGCCGGTACATCCGCCGGTGGGCGTCGGCCTCCGGGTGGGCCTTGCCGCGCAATTGCGTGACCAGATCCTTGACCTGTCCGGAGCGGGATTTCGAGGTCACCAGCACCGCATCGGGGGTCGTCACCACAACGACGTCGTCGAGGCCGACCACAGCGGTGATGTGATCTCCCTCGCTGTGGATCAGGCTGCCATGGGTGTCGATGGTCTCGACACGGCCGCGCAGCGCGTTGCCGTTGGCATCGTGGGGCAACACCTCCCAGACGGCGTCCCAGGTGCCGACATCGGACCACGGAAACGAGACCGGCAGCACGCCGGCCCGCGCGGTCCGTTCCATCACCGCATAGTCGATGGAGGTCTTCGGTGCCGCACCGAAGGCCGCCGCGTCGAGCCGGATGAAGTCGAGGTCCGTCACCGCGCCGTCGAGGGCGGCTCTGGTCGCGCGCAGGATTTCGGGCACATGTGCCTCGAGCTCGGCGAGCATCACGTCGGCGCGGAACAGGAAGTAGCCCGAATTCCACAGGGCGCCCTCCGCGATCAGGCGTTCGGCCCCGGCCACGTCCGGCTTCTCCACGAAGCGCTCGATATGGTGTGAGCCCGGAGCGCCCTCCACCGCGGTACCGACATGGATGTAGCCGTAGCCCGTGGCCGGGCTCGTCGGCTTGATGCCCAGTGTCATGATGCAGCCGGCCCGCGCGCCGGCGGCCGCGTCCTTGGCCGCCTGAACGAAGCCGTCGGTGTCGCCGATGACGTGGTCCGCCGCCAGGATCAGCACCACGGCCTGCGGGTCGCGGCGCGCGGCATGCAGGGTCGCCACCGCTACGGCGGCGGCGGAATCCCTGCGCTCGGGCTCGAGGATGATATCCGCCGCGATACGGGCGCCGGCCAATTGCTCGGCGACGATGAAGCGGGCGTCGCTGCTCGTGAGAATCGCCGGGCGTGAGAACACGCTCGTGTCGGTCAGGCGTCGCGCGGTCTCCTGAAACGTCGAGCTGTCGGCATTCACCAGCGGCGTGAATTGCTTCGGCATGCTCTCGCGCGAGGCCGGCCAGAGCCGCGTACCGGAGCCACCGCACAGGATGACGGGGTGGATCAGGTGACCGGCCATCTCCGACATCGCGATCACACCCTCGAAACTCTAGAGACCCCGGTCCTGCGCATACGCCGCCGACCGCACTGCAACACCTTCGTTTCTAGCGACTCGCCTGCAGAATCGCTACCGGGTGAGCCCGCCGAACCCACAACGTGGTGAGCGACCGCCATTCACTCGGCGGCTTCACTCGGCGGCTTGGCGCTCGGCATAGCCGAGTCGGCCGTTCAGCTCCTGGATCAGCTTGACCGCCGCTTCGGCGATCACGGTGCCGGGCGGAAAGATCGCCGAGGCTCCAGCGGCATAGAGGGCGTCGTAATCGCCCGGCGGAATGACGCCGCCGATGACGATCATCACGTCCGCGCGGCCCTGCTCGGTCAACGCCGCCTTGAGCTCGGGCACCAGTGTGAGGTGGCCGGCGGCCAGCGACGACACGCCGACGATGTGGACGTCGTTTTCAACCGCCTGTCGCGCGGCCTCGGCCGGAGTGGCGAAGAGCGGCCCGATATCGACGTCGAAGCCGAGATCCGCGAAGGCCGAGGCGATCACCTTCTGGCCGCGGTCGTGCCCGTCCTGGCCCATCTTGGCGACGAGGATACGCGGACGGCGCCCGTCATTCTCCTCAAAGGCTTCCACGAGGTGGCGAACCGTCTCGACTGCCGGCGACATGCCCCCAACCTCTCGCTTGTAGACGCCCGAGATCGAGCGGATTTCGGCGCGATGCCGGCCCCAGGCCTTCTCGAGGGCGTCGGAAATTTCCCCCACCGTGGCCTTGGCCCGCGCGGCTTCGATGCCGAGAGCCAGGAGGTTGCCCTCGCCCTGCGCCGCTTTCGTCAGGGCTTCCAGGGCCGCGTCGACCTCGGCCTGGTTGCGCTCGGCACGCAGCCGCTTGAGCTTGTCGATCTGCAGGGTGCGGACGTTGCCGTTGTCGACGCGCATCAACTCGATGGCGCGGTCGTCCTCGGGCTTGAACTTGTTGACGCCGACGATGGTCTGCCGGCCCGAATCGATCCGGGCCTGGGCGCGGGCGGCGGCCTCCTCGATCCGCAGCTTCGGGATGCCGGCCTCGATGGCCTTGGCCATGCCGCCAAGTTCCTCGACTTCGCGCAGGTGCTCCCAAGCGCGGGTGACGATGTCCTGCGTCAGCTTCTCGACATAGTACGAGCCGCCCCACGGGTCGACGATCCGGGTGGTGCCGCTTTCCTGCTGCAGGAAGAGCTGGGTGTTGCGCGCGATCCGGGCCGAGAAGTCGGTGGGCAGGGCCAAAGCCTCGTCGAGGGCATTGGTGTGGAGCGACTGGGTGCCGCCCTGCGTCGCCGCCATCGCCTCGATGCAGGTGCGGGTGACGTTGTTGAAGACGTCCTGCGCAGTGAGCGACCAGCCGCTGGTCTGGCTGTGCGTGCGCAGCGGCAGCGACTTGTCGGATTTCGGCTCGAACTCCTTGACGAGCTTGGCCCAGATCAGGCGCGCGGCCCGCATCTTGGCGATCTCCATGAAGAAGTTCGTCGAGATCGCCCAGAAGAACGACAGGCGCGGCGCGAACTTGTCGATGGTGAGGCCGGCGGCCAGACCCGCCTTGATGTATTCGACGCCGTCGGCGAGCGTGTAGGCGAGTTCCAGGTCGTTGGTCGCCCCGGCTTCCTGCATGTGATAGCCGGAAATCGAGATCGAATTGAACTTCGGCATGTGCGTCGAGGTATAGGCGAAGATGTCGCCGATGATCCGCATCGAGCCCGCGGGCGGGTAGATGTAGGTGTTGCGGACCATGAACTCCTTGAGGATGTCGTTCTGGATCGTGCCCGCGAGCTTTTCAGGCGGCACGCCCTGCTCCTCGGCCGCCACGATGTAAAGCGCCAGGATCGGCAGCACCGCCCCGTTCATGGTCATCGACACCGTCATCTCGTCGAGCGGGATGCCGGAGAACAAGGTGCGCATGTCGTAGATCGAGTCGATGGCCACGCCCGCCATGCCGACATCGCCCGAGACGCGCGGGTGATCGGAATCGTAGCCCCGGTGTGTGGCGAGATCGAAGGCCACCGACAGGCCCTTCTGACCGGCCGCCAGATTGCGCCGGTAGAATGCGTTGGAATCCTCGGCCGTGGAGAAGCCGGCATATTGCCGGATGGTCCAGGGCTGGGTGACGTACATGGTCGGGTAGGGGCCGCGCAGGAACGGCGCCACGCCCGGATAGGTGTCGAGGAACTCGATCCCCTCGCGGTCGGCGGGGCCATAGATGCCCTTCACCGGGATGCCTTCGGGCGTCATCCAGGGCTCGCCCGCGGGCGGCACCGGGGCCGGAACGGCGTCGGCCGCATAGGCGACGGTCGCGAAATCGGGAATGCGTGACGTCATGTTGGCGTGCTCGTGCGGCGTCATGTTGGGGCGCATTATAAGTAAGCGCGCCGCGCGGGCTACTCCTATCCCGAGAGCGAAGGCCGGCGCAGCAAGCAAAACTTCGAATTCGGCGCTTCTCGCGAAATTTTCTTTGGCGCGCTCTCAAGCGTTTCTCGCCGCGTGGCCTATTCGGCTGCCATCCGGCGCGGGGTCAGGTCGCCCACATCCCGCGCCACGGCGGCGACGACCTCACGCAGGTGCCACACCAGTTCCGCAAAACCCGGACCGAGCGCGAGGCTGGCCTCGTTCATGTAGAGGGCGCGGTTGATCTCCACCTGCAGCGCGTGGCGGCCGACATTCGGCTCGCCGTAATGCTCGGTGATGAAGCCGCCGGCATAGGGCTTGTTGCGAACGGTGCGGAAACCGCGGGCCCGCAGGTGGTCCTCGAACGCATCGATCAGAAGCGGCGCGCAGGCGGTGCCGAAGCGATCTCCCAGCACGAAATCCGCCCTCGCGCCCTCGTCGCGCCCGAGGCTCGACGACGGCATCGAATGGCAATCCACCAGGATGGCATGGCCGAATGTCCGTGCCGTGCGCTGGACCAGGCCGCGCAGGGTGCGGTGATAGGGCTTGTACAGGGTCTCGATCCGCTCGACCGCATCCTCCACCGGCAGGCGCCCGCGATAGATCTCCTGGCCGTCGGCGACCACGCGCGGAATCGTGCCGAGACCGCCCGCCACTCGCATGGAGCGGGTGTTGGCAAAGGCCGGAAGGCGCCCGTCGAACATCCGTGGGTCGAGTTCGTAGGGCTCGCGGTTCACGTCGAGATAGGCCCGCGGAAAGTTCGCCCGCATCAGCGGCGCGCCGAGATCCACCACCGGCCCGAACAGCCGGTCGACATGCGCGTCCTCAGACCGGCGCAGGGCGAGGGCGTCGAGGCGCGAGTTCGCCACGAAGGCGCGGGGATAGACCGCCCCGGAATGCGGGGTGTTGAATACGAAGGGAAGAGTGTGCGCTTCCGGCTCGTCGACAGCGAAGGGCGGATCGAACGCAGGCGTCCCCGGCATGGTCTGGTTCGGAAACGGCTCTGTCATCGCGGAAGGGGTCGCCTCGGGCGGGGCGGAACTACGAGCCCACACATTGCGTGCGGTGGGGGCTTGTGTCTACTGCGGCACGCATCGCTTCGGTATGGACGGGGTGCCGCAGAACACGCACGCTTGGTCGAGATCTCAACACCTTGTTTACCAAGTTGGCGCTTTGTGGAAAGAACACACCGACCCAAAGGCACAGGACGCCGCTCGATGAAGATTCTCCTGGCGGAAGACGACAACGACATGCGCCGTTTCCTGGCCAAGGCGTTGCAGAACGCCGGCTACGACGTGCTGTCGTTCGACAATGGCCTTTCGGCCTATAACCGCTTGCGCGAAGAGCCGTTCGAACTGCTGCTCACCGACATCGTCATGCCGGAGATGGATGGCATCGAGCTCGCCCGCCGCGCCACCGAACTCGACCCCGACATCAAGGTGATGTTCATCACGGGTTTTGCCGCGGTGGCGTTGAACCCGGATTCCAAGGCTCCGAAGGACGCCAAGGTGCTCTCGAAGCCGTTCCACCTGCGCGATCTCGTCAACGAGGTCGAGAAGCTGATGGCTGCGTAAAGCCGATTCGGCTGCGCTGAACTCACCAGTAGGAAGAACCTCCCGGCTCACCTATATGCTGAAGGGATTGCCGCGGGGCGTATCCACGATGAAGCCGGTCACGATTTATACCACCGCCTGGTGCCCTTATTGCTCGGCGGCGAAAAGCCTGCTGCGCGAAAAGAGCATCGTGTTCACCGAGATCGACGTCGAGAAGACGGCCGGCTCGCGCGCTGCCATGGTCCAGAGGGCCGGCGGCCGCACCAGCGTGCCGCAGATCTTCATCGGCGACGCCCATGTCGGCGGCTGCGACGATCTTTATGCCCTGAATGGCGCCGGCAAGCTCGAGCCGATGGTCGCGGTCGCGCCATGACCGAGCCCCGGTTCATCGCCGCCTGCGTCCAGATGCGCTCGGGGCGCGATCCGCTCGCCAACCGCGACGCCGCCGTCGCGTTGGTGCGCGAGGCCGCCGACAAGGGCGCGCATTACGTCCAGACCCCCGAGATGACCTCCCTGGTGGAGCGCGACAAGGCTAGCCTGTTCGCCCACGTCACCGGGCAGGACGACGACCCGACGCTCGCCGCCCTGCGTGAGGTCGCGCGCGAGCGCGGCATCGTGATCCAGATCGGGTCGCTCGCCGTGCGCAACGGCGACAAGATCGCCAACCGCGCCTTCCTGATCGATGCGCAGGGTGCGATCACCGCATCCTACGACAAGCTTCATCTCTACGATGTCGATCTGCCCAACGGCGAGCGCTGGCGCGAATCCTCGACCTATACCGGTGGCGCCTGCGCGGTGGTGGCCGACACGCCGTGGGCGCCGATCGGTATCGCCATTTGCTACGATGTGCGCTTTCCCGCCCTGTTCCGGGCGCTGGCCGAGGCGGGGGCGACGATCATCACGGCGCCGGCCTGCTTCACCAAGCAGACCGGCGAGGCGCATTGGCACGTGCTGCACCGGGCGCGCGCCATCGAGACCGGCTCGTTCATGATCTCGGCCGCGCAAGGCGGTCACCACGAGGACGGCCGCGACACCTACGGCCATTCGCTCATCGTCGACCCATGGGGCCGGGTCCTGGCGGATGCCGGCGGCGCGGAGCCCGGCGTGATCCTCGCCGAGATCGATCTCGCCCGCGTCGTCGATGCCCGCGCCCGTATCCCGGCGCTGCAGCACGCCAAGCCGTTCACCATCGAGCGGATCAGGCATCCCGCCTGACGAAGACGGCCCTCAAGCGCGAAACCATGATCCGGTACACATTGGTCTGCGACGGCGGCCACGACTTCGAGAGTTGGTTTCCGTCGAGCGGATCCTACGACGAACAGGCGGCACGCGGCCTCGTCACCTGTCCGTTCTGTGGCACCGCGCAGGTGACCAAAGGCATGATGGCGCCGTCCATCGCGCGCGCTGACCGAACGGCCGCACCCGAGCCCAAGCACGAGCCCGAGGCGACGCTTCCCGCTCCTGCGGCGGCGCCCGATGCGGTCACGATGCTGGCGGAGCCCGAACAGCGCCTGCGCGCTCTGCTCCGCGCGGTGCGTGAGCACGTCACCAAGACCGCCGACGATGTCGGAGCGCATTTCCCCGAAGAAGCACGACGCATGCATTATGGCGAGAGCCCGGCCCGGCCGATCTACGGTCAGGCGAGCCTCGACGAAGCCCGCGCCTTGGTGGAGGAGGGGATTGACGTCGCGCCGCTGCCGGACGACCGACACTGAATTCCCGCTTAAAGCGGCGTTCGAGCCAGGTTACGATCAGGGTTTGGCGGCAGACGTCCCGGCGACCGAGGCGAGCACGAAGGCGATCACGGCGTTCCAGCCGGCCAGCGAGACACCGAACAGGCGCCATGCGGCGGTGGAGCAATCGACCACCCGCGTGGTCTGGAGCGCGGTCATGAAATCGGCGACGTTGCCCGGATTGGCCCCCGAACCGCCGCCGCAATCGCTCGGGCCGGCCCAGAAGGCCCATTCGGCACCCGCATGATAGACGCTGAGGCCGGCACCGTAGAGCAGGCCGAGGGCGGCGAGGCCGAGGACGAGGCGCGTCAGGCGCTCCGGCAGGAACAGCCCCAGCAGGCTTAGGGGTATCGCGGCATAATACGGAAGGCGCTCGGTCAGGCAGAGCTTGCACGGCACGTAGCCGAGCCCCCACTGGAAATAGAACGCGCCGGCCAACGTGAGCACCGCGCCGAAGAGAAGCACCAGCGCGGCGCGGCGCAAGCGCAGGAGCGAGGTGAAATCCATCTGAAGGCACTCTTTCGAAACGAGAACCCGCGCGCTGAAGGCGGTGCGTGCGGATATGCTTATCCAATCGAGCGGATCGAACCGATCCAACCAACCCACCTCATCCTGAGGAGCCGCAGCGAAGCGGAGGCCTCGAAGGAGGGCTCCAGGGATCACACGGACACTGGAGGTCTCCTTCGAGGCCGCTGACGCGGCACCTCAGGTGAGGGTGTGGGTCGGACCAATCCGATCCGGTCGAGTTCGTGCAGACCGAGATAGATCTACAGCAGCACCTTGAACAGCACGAAGCCGAGGACGATCAACGCCACGGCGAGCGCCGCCACGACGTTGAGGTGCCGGTCGAGCACGCCGCGGATCTGGACGCCGTACCGCCCGAGCAATCCGGCGAGGATGAAGAAGCGCGCGCCACGCGTGATCAGCGACAGCACGATGAACCAGAACAGATCGTAATGGGCGAAGCCCGAGGTGATGGTGACGAGCTTGAACGGGATAGGCGTCAGCCCCTTCAGCAGGATCACCCAATGCCCGTACTGGGCGTAGGAGGCCTGGAAGGTCTCGGCCTTGTCGGCGAGGCCATAGACCCGGAACAGCCATTGCCCGATGGAATCGTAGAGCAGCGCGCCGATGGCGTAACCGAGGATGCCGCCGGCCACCGAGGACAGGGTGGTGATGAGCGCGTAGAACCACACCCGGTCGGGCCGGCTCACCGCCATCGGCACCAGCATCACGTCGGGGGGCACCGGGAAAAACGAACTCTCCGCGAAGGCCACGGCGCCGAGGGCCCAGGGGGCCGACGGCTTGCCGGCGAGCGCGAGTATCCACTCGTAGAGGCGGCGGATCATGGGCGGTCTCGGTCCGGGGTTCTCGTGGCGGGAAGCGGCGCTGTTTGAGCATACCGAAGGGGACGTGGCGAGCGCACCAGCGACATCCCCCCGCGAGAAAACGCCTCTGGCCCGAATCGCGAAGGTGTGCCATGAGGCGTGCGCTGCGGGCGTGGTGGAATTGGTAGACGCGCCGGATTCAAAATCCGGTTCCGCAAGGAGTGTCGGTTCGATTCCGACCGCCCGCACCACGCGTCGACAGATCCCACTCCGTGACAGAGCAGGAGCGTTGCCTTTAGCCGTTCAGGCCGGGGTGGGGCGCGCGACCTTGGGTCGGATATCCATCGCGTTGCCGCGCCAGACGATGGCGCTCTGGATCCAGGCGCTCGCCCAGACGGCGGGGATCACCGTATCGCGCACCAGGAACGCCAGGACGAGGCGCGCCGAATGGTGCCAGCCGGCGCGGACGGCCAGGGCGAGTTCCGCCCCGTACCAGAGGGCGGTGAGCCCGATCAGACCCGCCGCGACCGGGAGGGTCGGCACGCACGCGAAGGCGATGGCGAAGGGCAGCACCGGTCCGGTACCGATCTCGGGCGCGAAGAACAGCGGGAACGTCACCCGGCGCAGGCGCGCCCAGCGCAACTGGCGCGACCAGACCTCACGGAACGACCGGCGCCCCAGCGGCTGCTCGAAGGGCGAGGCCACGAGGTGGACGCGGGCACCGGCCGCCCGCACCAGCTTGGTCGCGGCCGCATCCTCGGCGATCTCGGCGGCCAGCGCCCGAATGCCGCCGCGCGCCTCCAGGAACGGCTTGTGCCACAGCATGCTCTTGCCCTGGGCGAAGCCGAGGCCGAGGGCCTCGCCGGCATATTGCCAGCGCGCCTGCAGGGTGTTGAGGAAGGCGCATTCGAGCTCGGCGCCAAAATTGTGCGGGCGTGCGCCGATGGGCGTCGAACAGACGAGCCCTGTATCGCCACGCCACGGCGCCTGGAGCCGCTGCAGGTAGTCGGGCGTCATCAGCACGTTGGAATCGGCGAGCACCACCCAGTCGTGCCGCGCCGCCTCCCAGCCACGCACGCAATTGTTGAGCTTCGGATTGTCGCTGACCCGCTCGTCGCCGATGATGATTCGGGTCGGTACGTGGGCGTGCAGCGCCCTCAGGCGTTCGAGCAACGGGATGATCGGGTCGGCGCGGTCGGCGACGCAGAAGATGATCTCGTAGTCGCGATAGGCGAGCTGGAAGCCGCGCGTCAGCATCTCCTCGCTGAACGCCTCCAGGCCGCAGACCGGACGCACCAGCGAGATCGCCGCGCCTTGCGGGAAAGCGGAGGTGCCGTGGCGCCGGCCGATCCGGCGCGCCGCCAGCGCGAGGCTCGCGAGGTTGATCAGCGTCAGAGCCGCACACAATGACAGGGCGAGGACCATGCCGGTCTCGGCGTCGTCGAGCATCCGCAGCGTCTCCCACATCCGGTGCGGCGCATCGCACCCCGATACCGAGGGGCCTAACAGGCGTGCTGTTTCAGTCGTATGACAGCCGGATGCGTGGCCGCCGGCGCCGCGTCTCGGGGAGATGACAGCGTGGGTGAGCCGGGGCGGGTGGCAATTCTGGGAGCCGGGATGGCGGGGGCCATCGCGGCCCGAAGACTGACCCAGGCCGGGCTCGCCGTGACGGTGCTCGACAAGGGGCGCGGCATCGGTGGCCGCATGGCCACACGGCGCGTGGCCGACCATGGGTTCGCCTTCGATCACGGGGCGCAGTTCATGCGCGCGCACGGACCGGATTTCGCCGCTGCGCTCGCCGATTGGCACACGCGCGGGATCGTCGCGCCCTGGGGTGAGACCGGCCGATGGGTCGGGACGCCCGGCATGACCGCGCCGGTGCGCGACCTGCTCGCCGGGCTCGATGTCAGGCCCGGCCACACCGTGACGGCGCTCGTCCGGAAAGGGTCGCGATGGCACCTGACGGTCACGGAGACCGCGGTGGAGGAGGCATTCGATGCCGTGGCGATCAGCTTTCCGACGCCGCAGGTGATCCGCTTGCTCGATACCAGCGGCCTGTCCCTGCCGGGAATCGAGCGTCCCACCTATGCGCCGTGCTGGACACTGATGGTCGCCCTCGACGGTGCGTGCGATCTACCCGGATCGGACCTTGTCGATGCCGATGGGCCGGTCGGCACGGTGTTTCGCGAGGACGAGAAGCCGGGTCGTCGGGGGAGCGGTACGCGCCTCGTCATCCACGCCACCCCCGACTGGTCGCGGGCTCATCTCGAGGAGGATGCGGAGCGTGTCCAAACGGCCTTGCTCGCCGCGCTCGCCCGCCATGCCGGCCGCCCTCTGACACCGGCCTATGCCCGCGCGCATCGGTGGCGCTACGCCCTGTTGGAAACGACGCTGGGCGAGCCCTGCCTCTACGATCCCGCCTTGCGGCTCGGCGTCTGCGGCGATGGTTGCCTCGGCCCCCGGATCGAGGCGGCCTTCGATAGCGGCCGCGCGCTGGCGGCCCGGATCGGCGCGGATTTGGCGTGACGCTGCCCATCGTCTTCCATCCGGCCTATCAGGCGAACCTGCCGGACGGGCATCGCTTCCCCATGCGCAAATACGGCCGCCTCGCCGAGATCCTGGCCGCGCGCGGCCTTGCACCCAACGGATTCGTGCGCCCGGAGCCGGCCGATGCCGATCTCATCGCCGGCGCGCATGACCGTACCTATGTCGAGGCCGTGCTGGCGCTCGCGGTGCCGCCTCCTATCGAGCGGGCAATCGGCCTGCCGGTGGAGGCCAGCGTCGTCGCCCGTTCGTGCGCCTCCGTCGGTGGGACTCTGCTCGCCGCGCGTCTCGCTCTTATCCATGGGCTAGCGGGCAGCACCGCCGGCGGCAGCCACCACGCCCGGCGCGATTCGGGGGCCGGGTTCTGCATCTTCAACGATGTCGCCATCGCCGCCCGCGCCCTGCAGCGCGAGGGCACCATCGCGCGCGCCCTCGTGGTCGATTGCGACGTGCATCAGGGCGACGGCACCGCCGATTGCCTGAGCACCAGCCCCGACCTGTTCACGCTGTCGCTGCATGCGGAGAAGAACTACCCGACGCACAAGATCGCCGGTGACCGCGACGTCGGGTTGCCCGATGGGCTCGACGATGCCGGATACCGCGATGCGCTGGAGGCGCATGTCGGCCCGCTGCTCGACCGGATCAGACCCGACCTCGTGTTCTACAATGCCGGCGTCGATCCGCACCGGGACGACCGGCTCGGGCGGCTCGCGCTCACCGATGCCGGACTCGCCGCGCGCGACCGGTTCGTCGTCGGGGAGGCGCGCCGTCGCGGCATTCCCCTCGTGGCGGTGATCGGCGGGGGCTATTCCAACGACGTCGACGCGCTCGCCGCGCGCCACGCCCTGGTGTTCGAGGCGATGGCCGCAGCGGCCTGATACCTACGTCCGCGGAAGCTCCCGTGCGGCATTCTCCAAGGCCGCGAAGGTCTGGTCGAGGTCCTCGCCCTCCAGGCTGTGGAAGCCGAGCGTGCGTGCCAGCATCAGCCCCACGATCGCAAAGGTCAGGATTCTGCCGTCGCCGGGGTGGTGCGCGATGCCCTCCATGGTGGCGAGCCGTTCCTTGAGGAAGGTGCCGAAGCCGGGGCAGACCTCAGGGCTCTCGGCGTTGGCGAGGAGCAGCGCCCGCGGGAATCCATCCTCCTCGGCGTAGGTCCGGCGCGCATGGGCGATCATCGCGAGGGGGATCGCGGCCGGCCCGGGTGCCTGCAGCCCTTCGAGCTCGGCGATCTCCCTCTGCAGGCGCGCGACCTTGCGCTCGGCGAGTGCCGCGATCAGCGCGTCCTTCGAGGCGTAGTGGTGCAGTACGCCGCCCTTGCTCAACGCGGCTTCGGCCGCGACCGCGTCCATGGTCAGCGTGCGGGTCCCCGATCGCCGGATCAGCCGCTCGGCGGCATCCAGGATGATCTCCGGTCGATCGTCCCGCCGCGTGCGCGCCTTGGTCATCACAGCCCCCGCTGAAACGAATACGTTCTAAAAACCGTCTGGACGGTCGGTAAGATAGCAGATAGGAGTTTCGATCGATAGAGTCGGATTGAGGCGAAGGCGGCATGCGCGGTCTGTACACGGTTCGGGGCCTCGGCTTGGGGCGCGTTGCGGTCGCTTTGCCGGCGCTGATCCCTCTGCTCGGCTCGCCCGTATCGGCGGCCGAAGGGAAAGGCGTCGAAGGCAAGCCCGCGCTCGCTCTGGTACGGACCGTGGTGGCACAGCGGTCCACCATCGCCGCCGACCTGATCTTCACCGGCGATATCCAGGCCCAGTCCCAGGTCAACGTCTCGTTCCGCACCAACGGCAAGATCGCGACGCGCCTCGTCGAGGTCGGCGATCACGTCGGGGCCGATCAGGTGCTGGCCCGGCTCGACCCGCAGGAACAGCGCGCCAACCTCGCCAATGCCCAGGCCGCGCTCACTTCGGCCGAAGCGCTGCTGACCCAGGCCAAGGTCGCGTTCAAGCGTCAGGAAACCCTGATGGCGAGTGGCTACACCACTCGGCCGAGCTTCGACGATGCCGAACAGCAATTGCGCACCACCCAGGCCGCGGTCGATTCCGCCAAGGCCGCGCTCGGCACCGCCCAGGAGCAGTTCTCGTATACCGACCTCAAGGCGGGCGTCGACGGAATCGTACTGAGCCGCAGTTTCGAGGTCGGACAGGTGGTCCAGGCGGGCCAGACCGTCCTAACGATGGCCCAGGACGGCCCGCGCGACGCGGTGTTCAACGTGTTCGAGGCGGTGCTGGCGGCCCCGCCCGAGAGCAAGAATGTCGATGTGATGCTGCAGGCCGATTCCACGGTGAAGGCGGTGGGCACGGTGCGGGAGATCTCGCCGAGCGTCGATGCTGCCTCCGGCACTGTCCGGGTCAAGGTCGGGCTGAAGCAGACCCCGCCCGCCATGGCGCTGGGCGCGGTGGTGATCGGCACCGGCAAGTTCCAGTCGCACTCGGCCATCGTGCTGCCCTGGTCGGCCCTCTACCGCTGGGATGATGGGCCGGCAGTGTGGGTGCGCGATGCCGCTAGCGGTACGGTGGCGCCGCGTCCCGTGGTGATCGAGCGCTACGGTCCCAACACCATCGCCCTGTCGAGCGGAATCGAACCGGGCGACGAGGTGGTGATTGCGGGCATCCAGTTTCTGCGACCGGGCCAGGCCGTCGCGGTGGCCGAGACCATCGACCCTGCGCTGACGAAGGCCGTCCGATGATCCGGGTGATGCTCTGCGGGCTCGGTCTCGCCACGGTGCTGGCCGCCTGCCAGCCCGCCGAAGAGGCGCCGCCCGGTCCGGTCCGCCCGGTGCTGACGACGGTGGCCAAGCCGATCACCGCACAGGTGTTCGGGCCGTTCGCCGGCTTCGTCGCGCCGCGCTATCAGTCCGAGATCGGCTTCCAGATCGCCGGCCGGGTCATCGCCCGCGACGTGACCATGGGGGACGTGGTCAAGAAGGGCCAACGCATCGCCGCTTTGGATCCGGTGGTGACGCGCTTTGCCATGACCCGGGCCGAGGCCGACCTCGCTGATGCCGAAGGCCAGGCCGAGAACGCCACGGCGACGGAGGCGCGCCGCCGCCGCCTGATGATCGGCGGCAACGTCGCGCAGGCCCAGCTCGACAGTGCGGTGGCGAGCCGCGACACCGCCCAGGCCCGCCTCGCCCAGGCCCAGGCGAGCCTGCAGAAGGCCCGCGACCAGATGGGCTACACCGAATTGCGTGCCGATTTCGACGGCGTCGTCACCGTGCGCAGCGCCGAGGTCGGTCAGGTGCTGAGCGCCGGACAAGCCGTGGCGACCATCGCCCGGCCGGAGGAGCGCGAGGCGGTGGTCGACATCCCCGAGGATCTCGTCGGCGCCATGCCCAAGGACGCCCTGTTCACCGTGGCGCTGCAGAG
Source organism: Methylobacterium sp. BTF04 (assembly GCF_010692745.1). Taxonomy (GTDB): domain Bacteria; phylum Pseudomonadota; class Alphaproteobacteria; order Rhizobiales; family Beijerinckiaceae; genus Methylobacterium. The sequence continues at coordinate 99,863 of NZ_JAAHTB010000012.1, read as the reverse complement.
CGCGCCGGACGTGACCGCCACCGCAAAGGTGCGCGAGACCGCGCCGTTCGCCGACCCCACCACCCGGACCCGGCGCATCCGCATGACGCTGGTCGATCCGTCCCCGGCCTTTCGCCTCGGCTCGACCCTGACGGTGTCGCTATCGCGCCCGCTGTCGCCGCGCTTCGTTCTCCCGGCCACCGTCGTGCTGACCGTGGACGGCCACGACTTCGTCTGGCTCGTGGCGCCGGACGGTAAGAGCGTGGTCAAACGCGCCGTCACCGTTACGCAACGCAATGCCGACCGCGTCACGATCGCCGAAGGCCTCGCCCCCGGCGACCGTGTCGTGATGGCCGGAATCCACACCCTCAGCGAAGGACAGGCCGTGCGCCTGTTCGACAAGGCCTCGTGATCGGCGTCCGCGCCGATCCACCGCGATCCTCGATACGCGAGAGCATTTCGTGAAGTCCTTCAATCTGTCCGAATGGGCGCTGGAGCATCGCTCCTTTGTCTGGTTCCTGATGCTGATCTCGGTGGTGGCGGGGTTCCTCGCCTACGAGAAGCTCGGCCGCGAGGAAGACCCGCCCTTCGCGATCAAGACCATGATCGTGCAGGCGCGCTGGCCCGGCGCCACCATCGGCGACACCCTCGATCAGGTCACCGAGCGGATCGAGAAGGAGCTCCAGCAGATCGACGCGGTGGATTTCAGCCGCAGCTACACCACGCCCGGGCAGACCACGGTGTTCGTGCAATTGCGCGAGACCACGCCGCCCAAGACCATTCCGGCGATCTTCTACCAGGTCCGGAAGCGCATCGGCGACATCCAGGGCACCTTCCCGCAGGGGATGCAGGGGCCGTTCTTCAACGACGAATTCGGCGACGTCTTCGGCAACGTCTACGCCTTCACCGCTGACGGCGTGACCATGCGCCAGCTGCGCGACTACGTGGAACGCGTCCGCGCCGAGGTGAAGAAGGTCCCGAGCGCCGGCAAGATGCAGCTGCTCGGCGCCCAGAACGAGGTGATCTACCTCGACTTCTCCACCCGCAAGCTCGCGGGCCTCGGCCTCGACATGAACTCGGTCATCAAGACCCTGCAGTCGCAAAACGCCATCGCCCCGTCGGGGGTGATCCAGGCCGGTCCCGAGCGGGTCTCCGTCCGGGTCGGCGGCCAATTCGTGGACGAGGACAGCCTGCGGGCGATCAACCTGCGGGTGAACGACCGCTTCTTCCGGCTCTCCGACGTCGCCGAGATCTCGCGCGGCTTCACCGATCCGCCCACCGACCTGTTCCGCTTCAACGGGCAGCCGGCGATCGGCCTCGCCATCGCCATGCAGCCGTCGGGGAACCTGCTCACCTTCGGCCACGACCTGAAGCAGCGGATGCGCGCCCTCGAAGGCGAGTTGCCGGTGGGCGTTGGCATCCACCTCGTGTCGGATCAGCCCAAGATCGTCGAGGAGGCGGTGGGCGGCTTCACCAAGGCGCTGGTGGAAGCGGTGGTCATCGTGCTCGCGGTGAGCTTCATCAGCCTGGGCTGGCGCGCCGGCCTCGTGGTCTCGCTTTCGATCCCGCTGGTGCTCGCCATCGTGTTCGTGGTGATGAACGTGATGGGGGTCACCCTTCAGCGCATCTCGCTCGGCGCCCTCATCATCGCGCTCGGGCTCCTGGTCGATGACGCCATGATCACGGTGGAGATGATGGTCGCGCGGCTGGAGGCCGGCGACACGCTCAAGAAAGCGGCCACCTTCGCCTATACCTCCACCGCCTTCCCGATGCTGACCGGCACCCTCGTCACTGTGGCGGGCTTCCTCCCCATCGGCTTCAACGGCTCGTCGGCGGGCGAGTACACCTACTCGCTGTTCGTGGTGATCGCGGCCTCGCTCCTCGTCTCGTGGGTGGTGGCGGTGCTGTTCGCGCCGCTCATCGGCATGAAGCTGCTGCCGGCCCAGATGAAGCACAAGGACCACGGCAAGCCCGGCCGCCTCATGCGGATGTTCACCGCCAGCCTGCTCGGCGCCATGCGCTGGCGCTGGGTGACGGTGGCCGGCTGTGTCGGCCTGCTCGCCCTGTCGATCGTCGGGATGGGCTTCGTGCAGCAGCAATTCTTCCCGTCCTCGGACCGGCCCGAACTCCTCGTCGACATGACGCTGCCGCAGAATGCGAGCATCGCCGAGACCAAGAGCCAGATGGACCGCTTCGAGGCGACGCTGGTGGGCGACCCCGAGATCGCACGCTGGTCGTCCTATGTCGGCCAGGGCGCGGTGCGCTTCTACCTGCCTCTCGACCAGCAACTCGGCAACGCCTTCTTCGGCCAGATCGTCATCGAGACGACGTCGATCGAGGCGCGCGAGCGCATGAAGGTGAAGCTCGAAAAGCTCGCTCGCGACCAGTTCGTCGGCACCGACTTCCTGATCCATTCCCTCGATCTCGGCCCCCCTGTGGGGCGCCCGGTGCAGTACCGCATCAGCGGACCGGACCTGCAGAAGCTGCGCAGCCAAGCCCTGGCGCTCGCCAGCATCGTCGGCGCCAATCCGCATCTCGACGTCCCGACCCTGGATTGGAACGAGCCCGGCAAGGTGCTTAAGGTCGGCATCGTCCAGGATAAGGCGCGCCAGCTCGGGGTGACCTCGGAGGACATCGCCGGCCTGCTCAACGGCATCGTCGGCGGGCGTACGATCACCCAGGTGCGCGACTCGATCTACCTCGTCGACGTGGTCGGCCGCGCCCAGGCGGTGGAGCGCAACTCGCTGGACACCCTCCAGAGCCTGCAGATTCCGTTGGCGAACGGCAGCGTCGTGCCGCTGCTCGCCTTCGCCACCATCGGCTACGAGCTGGAGCAACCCATCGTCTGGCGTCGCGACCGCCTGCCCACCATCACGGTCCGGGCCGCCATCGCCGACACCACCCAGCCGCAGACGGTGGTGACGCAGCTCGACCCGCAGATCGTCGCCTTCCGCAAGGCCCTGCCCGACGGCTACACCCTCGCGGTGGGCGGCGCCGTGGAGGAGAGCGCCAAGGGGCAGGGGCCGATCGCGGCGGTGGCGCCGGTGATGCTGCTCACCATGGCGGTGTTCCTGATGATCCAGCTCCAGAGCTTCCAGAAGCTGTTCCTCGTGGCCAGCGTGGCCCCACTCGGGATCATCGGCGTCGCGGCGGCGCTGCTGCTGTTCAACAAGCCGATGGGCTTCGTCGCCATCCTGGGCGTGCTCGCGCTCATCGGCATCATCGTGCGCAACTCGGTGATCCTGGTGACCCAGATCGACGAATACGAGCGCGACGGCCTCGCGCCCTGGGATGCGGTGGTGGATGCCACCTGCCACCGCATGCGGCCGATCCTGCTGACGGCGGCGGCGGCGAGCTTCGGCCTCGTCCCCATCGCCCGCGAGGTGTTCTGGGGGCCGATGGCCTACGCGATGATCGGCGGGATCCTGGCCGCGACGCTCCTGACCCTGTTCTTCCTGCCCGCCCTCTATGTCGGCTGGTACCGGATCAAGGCGCCGCCGAAGGGAACCCCGCGCAAGATCCACGGGGCCGACGGGCAGGTCCAGGCCGCCTGATCAGCCCGGATTGCCAGGGCAGAGCGCGGGTTCGAGGGCGCGCTGCACGCTGCGATAGCCGGCGACATGCAGGCCGTCGCGCAACGCGCCGGGCAAGGCGTAGCCGGTGTCGCCGTCGCGCAGATGCGCGAAGGGGTCGGCGTAGTCGCAGCCGATTCGCTGGCACAGGTCGCGGATCGCCCGCGAATAGACCCCCACCGCCGCTGGATCGAGACGGTTGCCGACCTCGCGGCCGATCGGCGGCACGGCGGTGACCACCACCCGCGCGCTCACCGCCTGGAGTTCACGGACGATGCGCTCCACCGAGGCCGTAAATCGCGCTGCACCCGCCGTCGAGGTCGGATCGCCCTTCCGGTTGAGGTCGTTGGTGCCCACCGTGAGGGCGGCGACGCGGGCGCGCACCGGCACCTTCAGGGTCTGGAACAGGTCGGCATAGACCGCCGCCGTCGCCCCGCTCAGGCCACCATTGACGATCTCCAATTCGCAAGTGCGCTGCGCTGTGTCCTGCAACTCGGCCTGCGAATCGCCTGCGATCAGGATGTAGTCGGGCGGCGCCTCCTCGAGGTGGACCTGCACCGCGATGAGCCGGTTCTGGGCGTAGAGCCGGGCGTTCAGCGCCGACGGCTTCGCCGACCAGCCGATGGCCGCGCCGGCCCCGAGCAGCACGACGCCGCCGAGGCCGAGCCAGACTTGGCGCTTCATGGATTGCCCGCGCGGTCGACGGTGGCGTCGGCCCGCGAATCCGTCGAGGCGAAATACGGTTTGATGTCGAGGAGCGGCGTGCCGTCGAGGCAGTCGAGCCCTCGCACCGACAGGCTCCGGCCGTCGACCTGCAACAACTCCACCACCGAGAGCGCGATGGGGTTCGGCCGGGCGGGGGAGCGCAACGAGAAGGTCCCGCGGTTGCCGGGCGCGTGGCGCGGCTGCTGGCGCACGAGGTCGCGGGCCGCCCTGTCCATCCAGTAGAGCACGATGAGATGGCTCGCGCCCGCCACGTTCTGGAGGCCGGCCGCGTAGGTCTCGTCTACCATCACGGTGCACACCGCGTCGGTCTGCAAGCCGTTCTTCGGGCAGTCGGAGCGCTCGACCCAGGGGGTGCGGATATGGCCGATGAAGTACAGCCCGGCATCGTAGGCGTCCGGCAGGACGATGGCCTCTTCGCCGGGCCGCCGCTCGGTCGCGTCGCTCATGCTGCAGGCCTCGGTCTTTCGTCCGGCCCGGTGCCGGTGCTGGAGCGAGCGTTTCGGTCAAGTTTGCCCGGACTGCAAGTTTGCCGGATGCGGGGCGCAGTGCTGATCCGCAGACACATGAGGTCGCACCGCACGGGCCGGGCGTGTAAGCCTCTTCCGAGGGTTCTGCGAGGAGGCACCGTGATCCGCGACGAATTGCGACCGATGGAATCGGTCTCCGATCCCGAGACGGCCGTCGACCGGCTCGCCGCACTGCACACCGGGGCCACCGGCGCGCTCCAGGCGGCGCTCTCACGCTATCTCGACGGTGGCCCGGCCCCAGACCAGACCGAACGCCTGCAGTTCCGCTATCCCGAATTGCGGATCACCTACCAGCCGTCGGGGCCGATGCCGCGGGTCGCCCGCGCCACGGCGAAGTTCCAGGCGCCGGGCACCTACGCCACCACGGTCACCCAGCCCGATCATTTTCGCAGCTATCTCCTCGAACAGCTGACGCCGCTGGTGCGCGATTACGGCGCCAGCCTGGAAGTCGGCTTGAGCGCCCAGGAAATCCCGTATCCCTACGTGATCGAGCCGGGTACCGATCTCGGGCGCGGCGGCCCGAGCCCGCGCGACCTCGCCACCTATTTCCCAGTCCCGCTGCTCTCCGTGGTGGGCGACGAGATCGCCGACGGTCTGTGGCACGACGAACCCGATGCCCCGCGCCCGCTCGCGCTGTTCGACGCCATCCGGGTCGATTATTCGCTGCGGCGGCTCGTCCATTACACCGGCTGCGATTGGCGCGATGTCCAGCCCTGGATTCTGCTGACCAACTATCACCGCTACGTCGACGGCTTCATCCGGCACGGTCTCGAACGGCTGGCACGCGGCGAGGACGGGCTCGAACGGATGATCCTGCCCGGCGGCCTCAGCGTCTCGCGGGAGGAGGCGGCGTCGGTGGACCCGACCGCACTTATCGCCGCCTCGCCCTGGCACAAGTACCAGATGCCGGCCTACCATCTGGTGGCGCGCGGACCCGACGGCACGATGCAGGGCACGACCCTGGTGAATATCGGCGTCGGCCCCTCCAACGCCAAGACGATCACCGACCATCTCGCGGTTCTGCGCCCGCATTGCTGGCTGATGGTCGGCCATTGCGGCGGCTTGCGCCAATCGCAGACCATCGGCGACTACGTGCTGGCCCACGGCTATCTCCGCCGCGACCGGATCCTCGACGAGCTGGTGCCGCCCGACGTGCCGGTCCCGGCCCTGGCGGAGGTGCAGCTCGCGCTCCAGGCCGCCGCCGCCAGCGTCACCGGCGAGGCCAGCGACGATCTCAAGCGGCGCCTGCGCACCGGCACGGTGGTGACCTACGACGACCGCAACTGGGAACTGCGCTTCAGCCAGGAGCGGCGGCGGATCAACCTGTCGCGCGCCATCGGCGTCGACATGGAGAGCGGCACCATCGCGGCCCAGGGCTATCGCCTGCGGGTTCCATACGGCACCCTGCTGTGCGTTTCCGACAAGCCGCTCCACGGCGAGATCAAGCTGCCCGGCGCCGCCAACGCGTTCTACGAGCGGGCGGTGGCCGAACACCTGCTGATCGGCCTGTCGGCGCTGGATATCCTCCGGGCCGACCGGCACGGCCTGCATTCGCGCAAGCTCAGGAGTTTCGACGAGCCGCCGTTTCGGTAGGGGGCGTTCCGGACGAAAGCAGGCGACGCCCCGACAATGGGCGGCGCCGATCTGATGCCATCGGGTCGGCGAAATCCGTCCGTCCAAATTCTGCGCTCGGTGGTCCTGCGCGCCGTCCCGCTCGGATCGGTTTTGGCCCGCCCGCCTTCGAGCGGATCGGCGGCACAGCGGCCTTAGTCGACCAACTCTGACATGTCCTTGCTTCGCGAGACCCCGCGCGCCGTGATCGGCGCTGCCGGGCCCTGGGCGCCTTCCGCGGGCGACACTCGGTTTCTTCGGAAAACCACCCTCGACGCCCTATGCCAAGATAATCCTTTGCATCACAACATAGTGATGGATGCATGTGTCATAATAAACTCTACGAGCGCGCCGGTCGAACGACGCTTTAAGGGAAGAGTAATCACTTATTTACCTAAGGCTTACACAAAAGACTAAGGTATTTTGCTTGATAAGGCCGCATGATGCTCACGCTGGTTACGCTTTTGGAGAGTCAGGCGGTCAGCTTCGTGTTGGCCGCGGCGACGATCTGCGCGCTCAGCGCCTGGCTGATGGTGCACCTGCTCCATAAGGCAGAAGTGGCGCCGCGGGGACGTCGGGGCAGATGGCTCTTCGGCACCGCGCTCGCGGCCGGCTTGGGGGTCTGGACGACCCACTTCATGGCCATGCTCGGCTATCGAACCGACATCATCCTCGGCTACCAGTACGCGACCACGCTGGCATCGGCAGGGATCGCCGTCATAGCGGTCGGCCTCCCGTTCGCGCTGTCCGCACTGCCGTCCAGCCGATCCCTGCGCGGCGCCCTCGGGGCAGCAGCGGGGCTCGGTATCGGCGCGATGCACATCACCGGCATGGCGGCCCTGGAAGGGTGCACCCAGAGCCAGTCGGTTTTGGCGAATGGACTTGCGTGCCTTTGGGGCGCGGCATTTCTGGCCCTGATCCGCGCCCTGCCCAAGGGACGGCGTCCGTATCTCGTTCCCTGCCTGCTCATCGTGATGGCGGTCTGCGGCACGCACTTCATCTCCCTGGCCGGGACCGTGCTCGATGGCCAACGCGTCGGTGACCTCGTCTCGAACATCCAAGTCGCCTTGAGCGTGCTGACTGCTGCCGGCGCGGCAATCTTGATCCTCGGGGCCTTCATCGCGCTCGCCGCCACCAAGCGGTTCGAAGCGCAGGAGACGGCCCATCTCAACGTGCTCGCGACCGCCCTCCAGAACATGTCGAATGGCATCCTCAAGATCTCGCCCGGCGGACGGGTCGAACTCTACAACCAGCGCCTTTGCGGAATGCTCGGCCTGTCATCGGACGATCTGTTCGCGGGAATGCGCCTCGAGCAATTTCTCCAGGCAACGGGAGATGCCAACAGCTGGGATGCCGATCGGGTCACCAAAGTGCTGCACAACCATTGGCTCTGGATGGGCAAGACAGAGGAGACCCGGATCGAACACCATTTCGACGACGGTCGTATTCTGTCGATCGCCTGCCAACCGGTCGCGACCGGCGCCGTGCTCACCTACGAGGACGTGACCCGGGACCGGCGCGCTCAGGAAAAAATACTACACCTCGCCTATCACGATCCCCTGACGGGGCTGTCCAACAGGCTCGGCCTCAGCGAGCGCATGCTGGCGGGTTATCGCAAAGGTGAGCGATCGACCCTGCTCCTGCTCGACCTGGATCGCTTCAAGTCGGTCAACGACACCTTCGGTCATGCCATCGGCGATCGGCTCCTGGTGGCGGTGGCAGGTCGGCTGCGCAGCCAACTCGGCGAGGAGGGTTTCATTGCCCGGCACGGCGGCGACGAATTGGCGATCATCACGCCGGGTGATCACCTGTTCGGAGAGGAACTGGCCCAACGGATCGTCATGGATATCGAGCGGCCCTACACCCTCGACACCGTGACGGTCACGATCGGATGCAGCATCGGCATCTGTAGCGTCGGCGACAGCACCGGCCCCGACGATTGGATGCAGCGCGCCGACATCGCCCTGTACGAAGCCAAGCGCCGCGGTGGCGGGCAGGCGATGAACTATCAAACCGGGATGATCGAAGCGCACACCGAACGCTTCCATCTCGAAAACGATCTGCGGTCCGCGCTCGCACAGCAGCAGTTCCACCTCGTGTATCAACCCATCATGGCGCTGGCGACCGATCGGGTCGTCGCCTTCGAGGCGCTGATCCGCTGGAACCATCCGCACCGCGGCTTGGTCTCACCGGTCGAGTTCATTCCTCTGGCAGAAGACAACGGCTTGATCGTCCCCATCGGAAAATGGGTTCTGGAGCAGGCCTGCCGTGAAGCGGCCACCTGGCCGGCCGAGCAGCACCTCGCCGTCAACGTGTCGGCGGTGCAACTACGCTCTCCGCTGCTCATGGCTCATGTCGTCGGCGCTTTGGCGCAAAGTGGCCTGCCGGCGCATCGCCTGGAACTCGAACTCACCGAGACCGCACTCGTCGAAGACGGACGGCAGATCGTCCATACCCTGGCGGCCCTCCGCCAGCTCGGCATCAAGATTGCGATGGACGATTTCGGAACCGGCTATTCGTCCCTCGCCCACCTGCGCGATCTCCCCCTCGATCGGATCAAGATCGACCGGAGCTTCGTCGCCGCGGCGCTGAACGACAAGCAGTGCCTCGCCGTCATCAAAGCCGTGACCCAAATGGGCCGCGACATGGATATCCCGACATTGGCGGAGGGCGTGGAGAGCCTCGATCAGCTCGACCTTCTTCGATCGATCGGGTGTGACGCCGTGCAAGGCTATTTGATCGGCCGACCGGATTCGAAGGTTCAGTGTAGCGTGCCGGGCGAGATCAGCCAGGCGGCTTAGTCTAGCGCCGGCATCGAGAGGAAGGGTTCGTCAATCCGTTTCGATCGATCGTCGATGTATTGTGCTTGCTATCGAAAAGGTAAAACTTGAACGTTCGCGGCTTGATAGCTTCCATTTCTTTCAAGCGCCGGTCCCCTCTCCTGGAAGGAGAGGGAACCTGTTGCGCCCTTACCCACCGAGATCGTCAGCCGGTTTGAGGCAAACCCGAGACGGCGCGAGGGCCCAGTCGACTCCACAAGTCGCGACGCGCTGACTCTACCGTTCCCGCCGCCACAATCCGGCGCGCTCCGAGCGGGCTTGCTCCTCGGCGGCGAGAAGATCGGACGGCGCATCGTCCGACGCCCTGGCGCCGCCGGCCGCGAGGATGAGCGCGGCGAGGTCGTCGCCCTCTAGTTGGCAGCGTAGCGGGGCGGCGCCTGTATCCGCCGCCGCGGGCGTGCACACGACCTCGCGCCGGCGCAGGTAGCGCGCGAGTTGCCGTGCCAAGGCCCCGCCTTCGCCCTCGACGCCGAGCAGGCGCACGGTCCGGCCGCGGAACGCGAGCGTCCCGGTATCGATCACCTCCGGTACGCCGCGGACGCCGTTCCCGGGCGCGACGGCCGGGGCGACCTCCTTGGCCGGGGCCGGTTCGGCCCGTGCGGCGGCAGGCGGACGCTTGCGTCCGCGCGCCATCTGCGCCGAGGCGCGCTGTACGAAATCGCGAAACAGGCTCGCGGGGATGTCGCCGCCGCCGACCCGGTTCATCGACGCATTGTCGTCGTTGCCGACCCAGACGCCCACGACGAGGTCCGGCGTCATCCCGACGAACCAGGCATCGCGGTAATCCTGCGTCGTGCCGGTCTTGCCGCCCACCGGCATGCCGGAGACCCGGGCGCCCTTGCCGGTGCCGCCATCGACCACGGCCTGGAGCGAATCCAGCATCATCGCCCGAGCCTCGGTGGGCAACGCGGTGCCGGGCTTCGCCTCGGCGCGCAGATAGAGCGGCTCGGGCGCGCCGCCCCGGATGGCATGGATGGCATGGGTATCGATGGGCGCCGCCCCGGCGAGCACCCCGGCATAGGCGCGGGTCATTTCGAGGAGCGTCACCTCCGCCGAGCCGAGGGCGAGGCTCGGCACGTTGGGCAGGTCGGAGACGACGCCGAGGCTGCGCGCCGTGGCGATGACGGCGGGAATGCCGACCTCGTCGGCGAGCTGCGCCGCCACCGTGTTCACCGACTGGGCGAAGGCCGAGCGCAGCGGCATCGCGCCCTTGAAGCGCCCGGTGGAATTCTGCGGCTCCCAATCGCCGATCTGCACCGGGCGGTCCACCAGCACGGTCTCCGGCGTGAAGCCGTTCTCGTAGGCGGTGAGGTAGACGAACAGCTTGAACAGCGACCCGGCCTGACGCTTGGCCTGGGTGGCGCGGTTGAACTGGCTATCCTCGTAGTCGCGTCCGCCCACCAGAGCCAGGACGGCGCCCTCCTTGTTGAGCACCACCATGGCGGCCTGGGAGGCCTTCTTCTTCGGCCCTTCCGCGTCGAGGCGCCGGGCGACCACGCCCTCGGCGAGGCTCTGGAGATCGAGGTTGAGGGTGGTGCGCACCGTGACGTCGCCGGTGGTGTCGGCGAGCTTCTTGGCCTCGGCCGCCACCATGTCGAGGAAGTAGTTGGTGCCTTGAGGCGTCTCGGGCGGCGTGCGCAGGGTGATGGTCTGGGCGCGCGCCGTGTCGGCCTCCTTGGCGGTGATCGCCCCGGTCTCGACCATGGTCTGCAGCACCACGTCGGCGCGCTCCTTGGCGCCGCCGAAATTGCGGGTGGGGGCGAGCTGCGACGGCGCGCGCACCAGCCCGGCCAGCATCGCGGCCTCCGGCAGGGTCAGGGCCTTGGCGCCCTTGCCGAAATAGCGCCGGGCGGCGGCATCGATGCCGTAGGCGCCGGCGCCGAAATAGGCGGTGTTGAGGTACCCGAGCAGGATGTCGTCCTTCGACAGCGTGCTCTCGACACGCAGGGCCAGGAACGCCTCCTGGATCTTGCGCCGCAGGGTCTTTTCCTGGGTAAGCGAAGTGAGGCGGACATATTGCTGCGTGATGGTCGAGCCGCCTTCGCGCACCCCGCCGCCGACGGCGTTGCGCCACATCGCCCGCATCAGGCCGCGCGGGTCGACGCCCCAATGCGAATAGAAGCGCCGGTCCTCGATGGCGACCACCGCCTGGGCGAGATGAGGCGGCATGTCGGCGGCGACGAGCTTCTGGCCCTGGAACGCCCCGCGGGTGGCGAAGACCCTGCCATCGTCGGCCTCGACGGTGAGCGCGCGTTGGCCCACCTCCGGCACCACGCCACCCAGCGGCGGAAGGGTGAGGAAGCTGTAGATCACCAGCCCGGCAAGCAGCACCAGCGGCAGGGCGATTACGGCGAGGAGAGCGGCGACAACCGGACGAGCGCGCAGGCGGGCCGCCCTGCCGACCGGCGGCACCGCAATATCGGACAACGCGGTTGCCGTGGGTGCAACTGGTGCGGGGCGCGGCGTCCGCCGCATCAAGCGTTGGGCGGCCGGCCCCGTGGCGCGCGCTGCGCTCCTAGCCCCTCGACCGGCGCTGCGCGCGCCGCTCGCGACGAGAAGCCAGAGCTGCCGCCCGAGGGTGCGGGCCGCCGCCGCCGCCTCGCGTGCCGCCGCTCGGGCCTCTTGCGCCTCCTGCTGATTGGACGTGCCGGTGGGTGGAGCACGCTCGGAGTTCGGTCGTTCCGGATCGACGGGGTTCATACACAATCCGGATGAGGGCCCCGGAGATCGAGGCGTCCTGAGCGGGGGACCTTCCCCCTGACGGAGAAGGACGGTCCAAGCTGTGTAGCCGCATCGGAGAGTGGGAACACCCCTCTCCGCCGCCCTCGCGCTTCAGAGGGGAGCCGGTCGGAACGGACGGACCGATCCGATCTCCAGCGCATCCACGTCGGATTTGTCTCCGGAATCCGCCGGGTGGTGCAATACTCGGTTCAGGCGCGGGGTGCCGGTAGTGGCCGGCCCGCCGCATCGTGGCGTCCGCGCAGGCTGAAGGCGAGGATCAGCAGCATGATCCCGAAGGCCACCGCATACCCGCCGAACCACCAGGTCAGCACCAGGGCCGACATGCTGGGATTGATGAGCAGCGCCAGCCCGAACAGCGCCGAGACGATGCCGCCGAGCGCCAGCCACCAGCGCCCGTAATGCAGGTGCAACCGGAACGCCGCGGCGAGCATCAGGCCGCCGGTGACCAGGGCCCAGAGTGCGACGAGGTAGACGAAGGCCCACACCGCGGCGGCCGGCGCGAGGATCGCGGCCACGCCGACGATGAGGTCGAGGATGCCTTCTGCCAGGAGATAGCCCCAGCGCTCGTGATGCTGTGCCGCGCGCACGGAGGCGACGATGGTCACGAGGCCGTCGACCAGCATGTAGGCGGAAAAGAACAGCACCAAGGACAGCACGAACGCGCCGGGCGCCGCGAAGGCGACGATGCCGAAGGCGATGGCGACGATGCCGCGAAGCGCCACGAGCCACCAGTTGCGGGCGAGCACGGTGCTCATCGCGTCGAGGCGCTGAAGCCCGATCGGCGGTACGACCGAAGTCCGTGTGTCTCCGCCGGTGGGCTGGATCGGTGTTCCCGAGGTCATCGCATCACTCCGTTACTGGGGACCACGTCGGAAACCGTACATCACCGTCCGGCTGTCCCTGCCGCGTGAACGCCGCTCGCCTACGTGCGTTCCCCATCCGCTCCTGCGCCGGGCCCGTCTGCGGTTCATCCGCGCGGCCGGAACTAAAATACTTGGCGTCCCTTGAGGGTATCGAGGCGGGCTAGGGGGCATTGCGGCGATGTCCGCGACGCCGGGGTTGGACAGCGAAACATGCTCGAGGAGCAGCAAGGCGAAGCCGGCAGGCCTGCGCCAACTATCGATGCGCCCAAGGCCGACGTGTCCGCGAGCGGCAAGCCGGATCGTGACATCATGGACGTCGGCGGTCACGAGCAGCCACCGCAAGCGCGCGACGGCCAGGACCAGGACCAGCCGGCGGCGGAGGACGACGCGCCGCAATCCGATGCGTCCGACGACGCGGACGCCGAGGACGATACGGCCAAGCCCGGCTTGATCCGGCGCCACCCGCTCTGGACCGCCGCCATCGTCCTCGGCATCGTTGTGCTGGCTATCGCCGGGTATCTCTACTGGCTTCTGGCGCTCCATCCGTTCGAATCCACCGACGACGCCTTCGTCGATGCCCGGCAATTCTCGGTCTCGCCGAAGGTCGCCGGCTACGTCGTGGCGGTGCCGGTCACCGACAACCAGCACGTTCAGGCCGGCGACACCCTGTTCCAGATCGACCGGCGCGACTACGACGTCGCTCTCGCGCAGGCCAAAGCGCAGGTGGCCTCGGCAAAGGCGTCGATTGCCAATTTCGACGCGCAGATCGCCGGGCAGCAGGCGCAGGTCGCGGTGGCCGCGGCGCAGGTGACGCAAGCCGAGGCCTCGCTGAAATTCGCGCAGGAAGATGCCGCGCGCTACCGCGACCTCGCCGAGCGCGGTGCCGGGACGATCCAGCGCTCGCAATCCTCGACATCGACCCTCGACCAGCAGCAGGCCGGGTTGAAGAGTGCCCAGGCGAGCGTGCTCGCCGCCAAGACCCAGATCGGTGCGCTCGAAGCGCAGAAGGCGGGGGCGCAGGCCAACCTCGCCATGGGTGAGGCGCAGGTGGCGCAGGCTACCCTGAACCTCGGCTACACCACCGTGACGGCGGCTCAAGCGGGACGCGTGGTTCAGCTCTCAGGCGCCAAGGGTCAGTTCGCCCAGGCCGGGCAAACCCTCTCGACCTTCGTTCCCGACGATATCTGGGTGATCGCCAACTACAAGGAGACGCAGATCGCCGACATGCGGCCGGGCCAGCATGCCGATATCGCCATCGACGCCTATCCCGATCGCAAGATCACCGGGCACGTCGAGTCGGTGCAGCCGGGCTCCGGCACCGCCTTCAGCCTGCTGCCGGCCCAGAACGCCACCGGCAATTACGTGAAGGTGGTCCAGCGCATCCCGGTCAAGATCGTCGTCGACGCGTGGCCAACCGACGTCGCCATCGGCCCGGGCATGTCGATCGTCCCCAAGGTCCACGTGCGATGAGTGCGGGCGCCGGCGCGGCCGGCGGTGGACGGGCGAAGTCGGGTCCTGCTGCCTCTCGGATTGGATCGCAAGCCAAGCCGAAGGCCGACACCCAGACCAAGCCGAAGGCCGACACCCAGGCCAAAGCTCCCGGCGGTCACAACCCATGGGCGATCGCACTCGTGGTGTCGCTCGCCACTTTCATGGAGGTGCTCGACACCACCATCGCCAACGTGGCTTTGCGCTACATCTCGGGCGGCCTCGCGGTGGGGCCGGACGAGGCGGCCTGGGTGGTGACGAGCTATCTCGTCGCCAATGCCATCGTGCTCACGGCATCGAGCTTTCTCGCCAAACGATTCGGCCGCAAGGCGTTCTTCATGTGGAGCATCGCCCTGTTCACCGTCGCCTCGGTGCTGTGCGGCTTTGCCTGGAACCTCGAATCACTCCTCGCCTTCCGCGTGCTCCAGGGGCTCGGCGGCGGCGGCATGGCGCCGCTGGCCCAGTCGATCCTGGCGGATTCGTTCCCGCCGGCCAAGCGCGGACAGGCCTTCGCCCTCTATGGTCTCGCGGTGGTGGTGGCCCCCGTGGTCGGGCCGACCCTCGGCGGCTGGCTCTCCGACAACGTGTCCTGGCATTGGTGCTTCCTCATCAACGGCCCGATCGGCATCGTCGCACTCGTGCTGATGAACCTGCTGCTCGAGGACCCGCCGAGCGCGGTGGCGGAGCGCAAACGCTTGCGCCGGCAGGGCGTGCGCTTCGATGTCGTCGGGTTCATCCTGGTCGCGACCTTTCTCGGGGCGCTCGAGGTTGTCCTCGACGAAGGCCAGCGCAAGGATTGGTTCGGCTCGAACTTCATCATCGTCTTCGCGGTGATCAGCGCAGTCGCCTTCGTGGCGATGATCCCGTGGGAATTGACCCGTAAGAACCCGGTGATCGACCTGAAGCTGCTCGGCTCGCGCCAGTTCGGCTCGTGCTTCCTGGTGATGATGGCGACCGGCGCCATCCTGATCGCCACTACGCAGTTCATCCCGCAGCTCGTGCAGGAATATTTCGGTTACACCGCCACCCTGGCCGGACTCGTCCTGGCCCCCGGCGGCCTCGTCACCGTCGTCATGATGCTGGTGATCGGGCGCGTCTCCGGGCTGGTCCAGCCGAAATATCTCATCGCCTGCGGCGCGGCGATCGTGGCCTTCGCCATGTATGATCTGACCCGGCTCTATGGCGACGTGAGCTTCGGGTTCTTCGCGTGGTCCCGCGTCTATATCGGCATCGGTCTGCCGATGATCTTCATCTCGATCACGGCGGCGTCCTACGAGGGTATCGACAAGTCGCAGACCGATCAGGCGTCCGCGCTGATCAACGTCGCCCGCAACGTCGGCGGCTCGATGGGCGTCTGCCTCGCGCAGAACGTGCTGGCCTACCGTCAGCAATTTCACCAGAGCCGGCTCGGCGAGAGCATCAACGCGGCCAATCCGAACTACCAGGCAACGCTGAAATCCGTGACGCAGTACTTCCAGGCCCACGGCGCCACCGGCGTCGAGGCCCAGAGCCAGGCCATCGCCTGGATCGGTCAGCAGCTCCAGAATCAGGTGGCGTTCTGGGGCTATATCGACGTGTTCTGGGCGCTCTGCCTCGTCTCGGCCTCGGCGGTGCCGCTGGCAATGATTCTCAGCAACGTCAAACGCGGGGGCGAAGCTCCTGCCGGGCATTGATACCCCTGCCGGAGGTCTACTCGTCGGACGGCGCCGTCGCCTCGGTCACCCGCACCCGCTCCACCGGCTTGGCTGCGTCCGGGATCGCCTCGGCGACGACCGGGGCGACGAGCGCCGCGACGCCTTCGTAGCGGTCGAGGCGCCGGTCGATCATGCCGCCGATCTTTTCGCGGACTTCGGCCATGGTCAGGCTGCGGCGGCCACGCCCGGCTTTTTCGGTGAACAGGCTACGGTTGGCGCGGGCGGCGGCCTTGAACACCTGCTTGGCCACCTGATCCGGCTTCTCGCTGGTGAGCGCGAGGAAGCGGCCGGCGCTCGACGTGCCGAGGAAATGCGCGAAATAGAGTTCGGCCGTGGTCAGATCGCGCCCGATGCGCTGTTCGATCCGACCGCGGTCGCGGGTGATCAGCTCACCGGCCATCAGGGCGGCGACGTAGGGATCCTGGCGCAGGCGCAGCACGCGCGTGCGCGTCGCCTCGTCGGAAATCGTGATCGCGGGACCGCGCCCGGTGACGGCGGCCGCTTCCGTAGCGAGACCGTGGCGGGCGCCGTAGGTCTGGATCAGTTCGAGCCAGGTGGTCGACAGGAACTGGAACAATCCCTCGGCCGAGGAGGTCGCGGCCCGGACCGTGGTCGAGAAGCTCGATTCCTTATCGGCGAGCGCCATCAGGTAGACCGGATCGACATTGGTCTCGGTGGCCGCCCGCAGGATCGTATCGACGATCTCGCGCGGCACTTCCATGGCGCCGAAGCGCAGGCGCTCGGTGCCTGCCGCATCCCGAGTGGGGGCCAGGGTAGCGAGATCGGTCTCGATCAGCGCCAACGTCGCGGGTTCCTGCTCGACGACGGGAACCCCGAGCCAGTCGCCGGCATTCTGAGCGCTTTCCGCTTGCGTGATGCTGCGCGCCGCAATGGCGCTTTCGTCGATGCGGTCATGGGCGAAGGCCGCCGGAGCGACTGCGTTCTGCGGCAGGCTCGATCCGATGACGAGGCCGGCCAGTAGGATAGCAAGGGTCCGACGACCCAGGATCGAAAGCGTGTGGCGCGCGCGGCGCTCGGTCCGCGGCAGCCAGGCCACGGTACAATCTGCATTGAAGGTCTCGTTGGGCACGAGACGGCTCACGTCGTCGGCGCAGAGCGCCGGCTCCGGGAAAAACCCCATCATTGGTCCTTGTTCGTGCCGCCGCCTTCGTGGGCGCGGCTTCGATCTGTCAGTTCAGCGAGGGGACGTCTCGCCGGTCGCTGTGACCAGATTGGGACAGCTCGGTGATTCAACCGTGGCAGGCTTAACGGACGGTTAAGGCTCTGTTTTCACGAATATTTAACCCTTCGTTCGGGTCGTGTTCAGACCAACCGCGGCAAAAAGGCGTTTCCCCGAGGGCTTGGAACGAAGCAATACGAGCCCAGTTAGCTAGGGCCATACGGGTGCGCTCTCCAAAGTCGAGCCTGACGCCCCGCGGACCCAATGAAGGAAGCCTTGTCCCAATGACCATGCAGACCGGTCGCCGTGTCGGCGTAGCGTTCGTTGGCATGGGTGGCGCTGTCGCCACCACCGCCATCGCAGGCATCGAGATGATCAAATCCGGATCGAACAGACTCGATGGATTGCCGCTCGCAGGCCTCTCCGTGGCCGGAATGGCCGACTACAAGGACCTCGTGTTCGGTGGTTGGGACCTGAACGACGACGATCTCGCCTCCGCCGCCACCGGCCACGGCGTGCTGACGAAGCAGGATATCGAGAACGGCGCGCAGGTGCTCAAGGGCATCAAGCCGTGGCCTGCGGTGGGCAGCGCCAAGTTCTGTAAGAACATCGAGGGCGGCAACCGCATCGTCGCCGCCGACCACCGCGAGGCGGTCTCGGTCATCGCCAACGACCTTCGCCGTTTCCGCCTCGAGAGCAATCTCGACGCGGTGGTGGTCGTGAACCTGGCATCCACCGAGCGTTGGCCGGATCTGACCGTCGCGACGCTCAATTCGGTGGACGCCTTCGAGAAGGGGCTCGATTCCAGCGACGAATCGATCAGCCCGGCGATGCTGTACGCCTATGCGGCGATCAAGAGCGGCATCCCCTACGCCAACTTCACCCCGAGCGTCGCGGCCGACGTGCCCGCCCTCCTGCAGATGGCGACGGAGCTCAACGTTCCGGTGGCCGGCAAGGATGGCAAGACCGGCCAGACCATGATGAAGACGGTGCTGGCGCCGGCCTTCAAGGCCCGCGCGCTCCATGTCGATGGCTGGTTCTCCACCAACATCCTCGGCAATCGCGACGGTCTCGCCCTCAACGACAAGGACTCGCTGCAGTCCAAGCTCAACACCAAGGGCACGGTGCTGGACTCGATCCTCGGCTATCCGGTCGAGGACCACTTGGTCCACATCCACTATTACCGGCCGCGCGGCGACGACAAGGAAGCCTGGGACAACATCGACGTCAGCGGCTTCATGGGCCAGCGGATGCAGATCAAGGTCAACTTCCTCTGCAAGGATTCCATCCTGGCCGCACCGCTCGTGATCGAGATCGCTCGAGTCCTCGATCTCGCCAAGAAGCGTGGCGACGGTGGGCCGCAGCAGCAGCTGTCGACCTTCTTCAAGGCGCCGATGATGCCGAGCGGCGAAAGCCCCGAGCATGATTTCGGCAAGCAGCAGACCATGCTGCTCGACTGGCTCGGCGTGAACTGATGTCCATGACCTCGGAGAGCGGCGGTCCGGCCGCTCCCCTGGCGCTGCGCGCGCTGCTCGTCGAACTCAACGACCTCAAGCGCGTGCATTCGGCCGGGCGCACCGGCTCCATCGCCGAGCGCCTGTTCGCTCAGGGCTGGAGCGCGCTCACCGGAGGCGCGTCGGCCGAGGACGTGGCGCTCGACGTGACCGCCAAGACGCTGGCGGCATCGCGCCTCTGCGATCTCGACGCCGCCTTTCTGGAATCGGCCGGACTTTCGACCGCGGATGCGGCGACGGTCTTGGTCGCCGGCTTCGATGACGTGACGGCAGAGGTCGATGGCGGACTTCGCGACCGCCTTCGCGAGTCGCTGCGAGACCCGAAAGATTTCGTCGCCGGTCCAGTGCCGGTGTTCGTGGCAGCTCTGGCGCAGCAGCCCCGGGCCGGCGTCACCTGTCCGGGCAAGCCACGGATTCTGCTCGAACCGCCCGAGAACCACGCCGAGCATTGCCTGATGGTGGCGGTCTACGGCGTGGTGCTGAGCCCGTTCTACCGAGCTGATCCGACGCTCGTTTTCCTCGCCGCCATGAGCCACCATTTCCACAACGCGGCGATGCCGGATGCCGGTTTCACCGGCGAGATGCTGCTCGGCGATCATCTTCTGCCGATCATGGCCCGCACCACGCAATGGGCGCTCGATGAACTCGACCCGGCCCTGCGCGAGACGGTTGCGCGCGCCCGCGCGGTGCTTTCCGACGATGCCACTGCGGAGGGGGGTGCCTTCCATTCGGCCGATTGCATCGACCGGGTTCTGCAGATCGCCCAGCACCTGCGTGCGGCGACCCTGACCATGGACACCGTGCTCGACGAGATGGAACTCGTCCATGCCGGGCCGGTGAAGGGGTTCCACGACCGCGTGCTCAAGGATATGCGCATCCCGTGATCCGAACGGTCGATCGCGTGGATGCAATGCCATGATTCCCTTCATGCTTCACTCGCCCGAGACCGGCGAGCCTCTGAAGGCCGATACCCCGCATTCGCTGCGGGAGGCCGAATCCGGCGCCCGCTGGCCGGTGATCGACGGGATTCCGTATCTGAGGACCAATCGTGCGGACCTCGTCCGGCAGACGCTCAAGCTCCTCGATACCGGAGAGCGCGGTCTTGCCCTGGAGGGTCTGCTCGCCGATCAGGACGATTGGTGGACCGGCCCGCCGGCCGACCCCCTCGATCTGCATGAATTGGTGCGTGACAACGCCAAGCTGACCCTGCGCGATGCGGTTCGCCTCCTCGGCTGGGGCCGCGTCGGCGATTACTTCGTCAATCGCTGGAGCGACCCGACCTATCTCGCCGGGCTGGCACTGCTGGAAGCGCACTGGAACGATCCGGTCTGCGTCTTCGAATTCGCCTGCGGCATCGGCCAGTATCTCCGCGAATTTGCCCTGCGCGGCATCAAGGTCGCCGGCGCCGACGTGGTCTTCGCCAAGCTCTGGGTCGCCCGGCACTGGGTTGTGGGCCCGAAGGCACAGTTCGTCTGCTTCGATGCCGGGTCGGCGCATTGGCCGATCCCCGAGGCGCCGGTCGACCTCGTGGTCTGCAACGATGCCTTCTATTTTCTCGACGGCAAGGCCGAGGTCCTCGATTGCCTTCGCCAGAATGCCGGCGACGACGGTTGGCTGGCGTTGAGCCACATCCACAACAGCGATTGTCCCGGTTTCTCGGCGGGACGCGCGGTGTCCGCGCTCGACATCGACGAGTTGTTTCCCGATGGCCTTGTCTATGACGACGCCGAACTCACCCGGGCTCTGGTGGAGAAGCGGGCGCCGTCGCCGCGCGCACCCCTCGACCTGAAGCAATGCGAGGCGTTTTCCGTGGTGGCCGGCCCCGGCATGCGTCCGGCGCCACGTCCGATCCTCGATGGCATCACCCTGCCGCGAAAGGGGGCGAAACTGCGCCTCAATCCGCTCTACGTGCCCGAGCCGGGCGGCGGATACGCCATCCACTGGCCCTCCGAGCGCTATGAGGCGGAATACGCCGCGCGCGCCACCTATCCGATGCACTCGGCCGGCCCCGAGACCCTCGACTGGGCCGGCGGCGAGAACACGCCGGAGGCCACCCGTGTGCGCGTCCGCGAGTTCGTCGACCTGCCGGAGCGGTGGTGATGGGCGATCGGGTCGGTTGGGGCATCGTCGGCTACGGCTGGGTCGCGCGCGATTACATGGCGCCGGGCATCCGTGATGCCGGGCATCGCCTCGTCGCCGTCGCCGATCCGGGCCTGGCCTCGCGCGCGGCGGCGCAGGCCCACGGGGCCCGCGCTTATGAAAGCGTCGCCGAACTGATCGCCGATCCCGAGGTCGAGGCGGTTTATGTCGCGACGCCGAACCACCTCCATCGCGAGGCTGTCGAGGCTTTGGCAGCATCCGGCAAGGCGATCCTGTGCGAGAAGCCGATGGCCGCCGCGTTGGCCGATGCCGAGGCGATGGTTGTGGCGGTGGACCGGCACAGCACTTTCTACGCGACTGCGTTCGACCAGCGCCATCACCCGGCTCACCGGGCGCTACGCGACCTCATCGCGGAAGGCCGTGTCGGAACGGTCACGACGATCCGCATCGTCTATGCCTGCTGGCTGCATCGGGATTGGACCTCGTTCGCCGGGCAGGACAATTGGCGCATCGACCCGCTGAAGGCCGGTGGCGGTGCCTTGATGGACCTGGCACCGCATGGGCTCGATCTTATTGACTTCCTCCTCGGGGAATCCATCGTCGATCTCGCGGCCCTGACCCAGGCCAGGGCGCAGGATTATGCGGTGGACGACGGGGCGTTGCTGATCGGGCGCACCGCCTCCGGCATCCTCGCCAACTTGCATGTCGCCTACAATTGTCCGGACGCATTGCCACGGCGCCGCCTCGAAGTGCTCGGCACCGAGGGGCAGCTCACCGCCATCGACACGATGGGGCAGGTGGCCGGCGGTTCACTGACGTTCACCGACGGTATAAGCGGGACGTTCCAACCTATCGCCTTCGATACGCAGGCTTCGCCGTTCCTCGAACAGGTGCGGGCATTCGGCTCGGCCCTGCGTCGCCCGGACGAACGCGCGGCCTACAGCGCGACGCGCGACCTGCACACGATGCGGCTGCTGGCCCGCGCCTACGCCGCATTGCCTTGAGGAACGGACACAGACCTTGACCGAACAGGACCAGGACGACCGGGCCCGCCACAGCCGGATCAAGTCGCCGCGCGCCTATACTTACGGCGGCCCGCGCCAGATCGAGGGCCTACCCTCCACTCTGCCCGAGCCCGTGCGGGCCTATCTCGACATCCTGCCGAAGGGCCGCATCGTCGGCTTCCCGCTGGCACCCCTCGACCGCACCGGGATTCCGGTCTGGTTCGTTTCGCTGTTTCTCGACGATCCGTTCTTCGTCGGCGCGATGCCGAGCGGCATCGGCTACGGCGCCACCGACGACGAGGCACTGATCGGCGCGGTCGCGGAGATCGCCGAGAACCTGATGCCGTCGTTGGCGGTGATGCCGCGCAAGAAGGAGCGCGGCAGCTACGACGACCTCGTGAAGGTGTTCGGCGCGAAGTCCGTCGCCGATCCCCTGACCCTGTGCCTCCCCGCCGGAAGCCCGGTCGGCCGCGCCACGCCGCTCGAATGGACCCAGACCGTGCGCGCCCGGACCGGCGAGACCGTGCTGATGCCGCTGGACATCGCGGCCACCGATTATTTCGAGCTGTCCGAGGGCTACAAGCCCTTCACCAACCTCATCACCAACGGTCTCGGTGCCGGCCCGGACATCGACTTCGCTTTGGGCCATGGCCTGCTCGAACTGCTGCAGCGCGACGGCAACGGCCTGCTGTTCCGGGCCCTCGACCAAGGCGTGATGCTCGACGTCTCGGAGGGGCTCGGCCCCGAGACGCGGGCGATGCTCGACCGTCTCGATGCGCTCGGCATCAAGGCGCTGCCGAAATTCGCCACCGACCAGTTCGGACTGACCAACATCTACGTGGTCGGCTACGACCGGAATCTGGCCGACACCCCCGTGCCCATCGCGCTCTCGGCCTGCGGCGAGGCCTGCGATCCCGATCGCGAGCGGGCCTTGCGCAAGGCTTTGCTCGAATTCCAAGCGGCGCGGGTGCGCAAGGCCTTCGGCCACGGCCCCCTCGATTTCGCCGAACGCGTCACGCCTCCGGGCTACGTCAAGGCGTTCATCGACAAGGCCCTGCCGAGCCTCGATCTCGAGGAGAGCCGGGCGCTCAAGGCCATGCTCGAGTGGATCGTGCTGCCGCCCGAAGATCTGGCCGCCAACCTGCGCGAGACGGTCTATTCCGAGCGCAGCACCAAGGCGTTTTCGGAGCTGCCGACCACACCGGCGCCCGATGGCCACGCGCGCGGCCGCATCGCCCGCGACCGGCTCGAACAGGCCGGGTTCGACGTGCTCTATGTCGATTGCGCGCCGCCCGGCGGCGGTATCGGCGTGGTCAAGGCAATCGTGCCGGGTCTCGAAGTCGAAACCATGAGCTACCACCGCATCGGCGAGCGCAACGCGCGGAAACTCCTCGAGCGCGATCATCCGCTGATCCGCTTCGGCGAGGAGAGCGAGACCCTGCGTCCGGTGCAGTTGACGCCGGAGGCTATCGAACGCTTCGGCGGCCAGCCGCTGTTCGACACGGCGCTGGCGGATACCATCGTCGGCGCGCACTATCCACTCTACCGCGAGCCGGAATCGCACCACGCGCCGTTCCGCCTCGCCCAGCAGGGGAGGGCGGCATGAGTCTTCGCTTCGCCTACAACACCAACGGAGCGGCCAACCACCGCCTCACCGACGCCGTCGATCTCATCGCCGAGGCCGGCTACCAGGGCGTCGCCCTCACCCTCGACATTTATCACCTCGACCCGTTCGGCGAGCATTGGGTGCAGGACGCGCAGGCGCTGTCGAGCCGGATGCAGCGCCTCGGCCTCGGCTGCGTCATCGAGACTGGCGCCCGGTTTCTTCTCGACCCGAAGATGAAGCACGAGCCGACCCTGGTGAGCGGCGATGCCGTCGGCCGCGCCCGCCGCATCGGCTTCCTCAAGCGCGCCGTGGATATCGGCGCGATCCTGCACGCCGAGGCGGTGTCGTTCTGGGCCGGGGTACCCAAAGATGGCATCGACCGCGAGCAGGCCAGGCACTGGCTCCAGGACGGCCTCGTCGAAGTCGCGGCCTATGCGCGGGAGCACGGAATCGTGCCGTGCCTGGAGCCGGAGCCCGGCATGCTGGTGGAGACCCTCGACGATTTCGCAGCCCTGTCGGTGGAAGGACTGAGCCTCGCTCTCGACACCGGCCATTGCCTCGTCACCGGCGAGCGCGAGCCGGTCGCCGCGATCGCCGAGTTCGCCGATCGCATCGGCACCGTGGCGATCGAGGACATGAAGCGCGGGCAGCACATCCACCTGCCGTTCGGTGAAGGCGACATGGACGTGCCGGCAGTGCTCGACGCCCTCGACGCCATCGGCTTCTCCAAGCTGATCTGCGTCGAACTCTCGCGCGAGAGCCACCGGGCCGACGTGATGATCCCGGCCTCGCTGAAATTCCTGCAGGAATGCCGCAAGCACAGGGCGGAGCCGCACGCGTGAGGATTTGCTTCGTCAGCCGGCGCTACTTCCCGGCCATCTCGGGCATGAGCGTCTATGCGCAGAACCTGTTGCGTGAACTCGTGGCGGCGGGCCATGAGGTCACGATGATCAGCCAGTATCGCGGCGATGCGTTCGGTACCCGGGTCTATGGCGGCGGCCCGCCTCCGCCCGTTCCCGGCGTCAAGGTCATCGGCCTCGAACAGATCGGCGAGCAGACCGACGGCGATTTCGAGCGCGACATCGAGACGATGGTCGCCACCATCGTCGCCGAGCACGCGAAAACGCCCTTCGACATCCTGCACGCGCAGTACGGCTACCCCACCGGCTGGGCGACTTTGCTCGCCTCGAAGGCGATCGGCGTGCCGAACGTGGTCTCGATTCAGGGCGGAGACGGCCACTGGGTCGGCTCGTGCTGCGAGACTCACCGCGTCGCCATGTGCGCCGTTCTGGCCCACGCCAACGCGCTGCTCATCGGCGGGCAATCCTTCGTCGGCGAGGTCTGCGAACGGCTCGGCTCCGACCCGGCCCGCTTCACCATCGTGCCGGGTGCCGTCGACACCGCGCGCTTCACGCCGGGTCCGGGCGGTCACGTCGGCCCGGTGCGCCTGTTCTACCACGGCCGCGTGGATCGCCGGAAAGGCGTGCTCGACTTCATCGACGCGCTCGGCCTGTTGCGGGCGCGCGGCGTGCCATTCGCGGCGATCATTTCCGGGATCGGGCCGGATGTGGACTCGTCGAAGGCCCTGGCGGCCGAGTTGAACTTTTCGGAGCGCGAAATCCGCTTCACCGGATATGCCGATTACGACACCGTTCCGGACCTCTATCGTCAGGCCGACGTGTTCGTGTCGCCGACCTATGCGGAGGGGTTCTCCAACACCATCCTGGAAGCGATGGCGGCTGGGCTCGCGGTGGTCTCGACCCATTCGGTGGGCGTGTCGGATTGTCTGCGCGACGAAGAGAACGGTCTCATGGTCCAGCCCGGCGATGTCGTCGCACTGGCCGATGCCCTCGCCCGCGTCATCACCGACGAGCCGCTGCGTCGGCGTCTCGCTGAGGACGGCCTCGCGGAATGTCGCCGGGTCTATTCGTGGAGCGCGGTCGGCGGTCAGATCATGGACGTCTACGCGGCCCAGGTGCACGCGAAGCCCGACACCGATTTTGCCGGCACGCTGCCGTACGATCCGACCTGTCGCTTTCGCGCCGAACCGCACCTGCTCTGAGCCGATGCCCGTCGCCCTCGCTTTGTCGCCGCATCTCGACGATGCCGCCTTCTCCTGCGGCGGCACGCTCCATCGCCTCGCGCAGGCCGGATGGCGTGTGGTGATGGCCACGATCTTCACCGGATCGGTGCCTAAGCCCACCGGATTCGCGCTCGCTTGCCAGACCGACAAGGGCCTCGGGCCCGAGATCGACTACATGGCTTTGCGCCGGGCCGAGGATGTCGCGGCGGCGCGGGCGCTGGGGATCGGCGCACCGGTCCATCTCGGTTTTCGCGAGGCGCCGCATCGCGGCTACGCCTCGGCGCCGGCTTTGTTCGCGGCCGTCCGCGCCGACGATGCCATCGTGCCCGACCTGAGCCGGACATTTCGCGATTTGGTGGCGGAGACGACGCCCGATCTGATCCTGGCGCCACAAGCGGTGGGTGGGCATGTCGACCACGTCCAGGTCGTCCAGGCACTGATGGATCTCGCGCCGGTCGCGCCGATCCTGTGGTGGCGGGATTTCCCCTACACGGTACGCAGCGCGAGCCCGAAGGAGCCGCTGCGCGCGCGCTTCGCCGACCTGCCCGACGTAGCGATCACATTCGATGATCGTGCACAAAACGCCAAGGCCGCCGCTTGCGCCGCCTACACGACGCAGATCGGGTTCCAGTTCGGTGGCGCCGAAGCCCTCGCCGCACGTCTCGCGGAGGAGGGCGGCGTCGAGCGCTTCCGCCGCACCGGGCCTCTCCCGATGGATCTGGCCCAGGCGGTCGGCGAGGCCGTCTGAATTCGTGGCGTTTCGCCCTGCTGACGCCCTCGCCATCGAATACGCTCCAGCTTCTCGCCTGGGCACATCCGTTGCCGGTCGCTGGCAATTGGCGGCGGATGCCCCTAAATGCGGGCAACGGGCCGCGGTCCGGCACAAGCGCGGGCCAACCCATGCCGCCGTCGAGGTCGAGCGGGGAGCCCGGCGGAGGCGGACGCCGACACGATGAATTTTGTGGGACAGCACAAGAAGCTCGGCCTGGCCGAGGCGGTCGAGGCTGAAACGCCGGCGGCCACCCCGCTGGGCGATTCGACTCCGCCGTCCGAGAACAAGTTGTCGTTGAAGGGGCGCTACGCCTGGATCGGCACCATCGCCAGTCTGCTGATCTTCGCCGCCTCGCTGTTCGTGGTGTGGAAGCTCGCCCAGACCGTGACCTGGGCCGAACTCCATACGGCCTTCACCGCGGCCACCTTCGAGCAGCTGAGCTCTGCGTTCCTGTTCGTCGGCCTGAGCTACCTGTTTCTCACCTGCTACGACGCGCTCGCGTTGCGCCAGCTCAAGATCAAGGTGCCCTACCGGATCACCGCACTCGCCTCGTTCACGAGCTACGCGGTGAGTTTCACCCTCGGGTTTCCGCTGCTCACCGCGGGTACGATCCGCTACTGGATCTACTCCAGCAAGGGCTTGAGCGCGGCCAAGATCGCGGCGCTCACGGTGATCGCCGGATTCACCTTCTGGCTCGGCATGGGCGTGGTGCTCGGCCTCAGCCTGATCGTCGAGGCCGGCCAGCTCGCCGCACTCACCTTCACCAGCATTCGGCTCAACCAGGGCATCGGCTTTGCCGCCCTGCTCGCCGTGGTGGTCTATCTCGCCTGGGTCTCGCTGAAGCGCCGCAGTGTCCGGGTGAAGGGCTGGCGCCTCGAATTGCCGGGCGCGTCGGTGTCGCTCAGCCAGATGGTGGTCGGCATCGGCGACGTCTGCGCGGCGGCCGCCACCCTTTACCTGCTGCTGCCGGCGGGCACCACCATCGGCTTCACCACCTTCGTGGCGATCTACGTGCTCGCCGCCATGCTGGGCATCGCGTCGAACGCGCCCGGCGGCCTCGGAGTGTTCGAGGCCACCATCCTGCTCGCGCTCTCGAGCCTGCCGCGCGATCAGGTGCTCGGCTCGCTGCTGCTGTTCCGGGTCTGCTATTATCTCGTCCCGTTTGTCATCGCACTGGCCATGCTCGGCGTCTACGAAGTCGCCAAGCGCGTCCGCCGGACGCGAAATGGCGGGGGCGCGAGCGCCTGACGCCGCACGGATCACCGGGGGCAGAATGGCACGAGGAGCGCGTCGATCCGCGTGGACGGCCGCGGCGGTCGCGACAGTGGCGCTCGGCGGCGTCGCCTGGCTGCACGGGACGCTCGACGGGACGTGGCTCGCCGCCTCCGGCGTCGCCCTGGCACTCGGTGGCGTGATCGGAGCGCTCGGCCAGCCCCGCATCGTATTGGCGCCCGAGGCGCAATCCCCCACCCGACATTCCATCGCCGAGGCGCTGCTCGCCAATATCCCCGACCCGGTCATTCTGGTGGATCGGCGCGCTATCGTCATTGAGGTGAACCCCGCCGCCCGCGCGCTGCTGCCGGCCCTGAAGGTGCGCCACCCGCTCTCCTTCGCCCTGCGCGCCCCCGATGTCCTCGACGGCATCGAGGAGGTGCTGCGTTCCGGGCTGCCGCTGAAGACGCTCTACACCACCCGGGTGCCCACCGAGCGCGCCTTCGAGGTTCAGATCGGTGCCCTGCCGATGCCGGACGGGCCGGGGGGCGGCCAGCCCAACGTCGTCCTGTTCCTGCGCGACCTCACCTCCGCCCGGCGGCTGGAGGCGATGCGGGTGGATTTTGTCGCCAATGCCAGCCACGAACTGCGCACGCCCCTGGCCTCGCTGCTCGGATTCATCGAGACCCTGCAGGGCCCGGCCCGCAACGACGCCTCCGCCCGCGAGCGCTTCCTCGGGATCATGAAGACCCAGGCGCACCGGATGACGCGCCTGATCGACGACCTGCTGTCGCTCTCCCGCATCGAGTTGCGCGAGCACGTGGCGCCGACGAAGACGGTGGATCTCGGCCGGATCGCGCGGCAGATGGTCGACACCCAAGGCCCGCTCGCCCGCGAGCGCGGGGTCGCGCTGACCCTTGAGGCCGAGGGCGCGTTCCCGGTCCTGGGCGAACGCGACGAGTTGCTGCGCGTGGTGGAGAATCTCGTCGAGAACGCCGTGAAGTACGGCAGCAGCGGCGGAATGGTCGTCGTCTCGCTGGCGCGCAGTTCCGGCGACGCACCCGGCAAGGCCAGGATCATCCTGGCGGTTCGCGATGCCGGGCCGGGCATCGCGCCCGAACACATCCCGCGTCTCACCGAGCGGTTCTACCGGGTCGACGTGGCGTCGAGCCGCGACAAGGGCGGAACCGGGCTCGGCCTCGCCATCGTCAAGCACATCGTCAACCGCCACCGCGGCAAGCTCGTCATCGAGAGTACCCCGGATGTCGGCACCACCGTGCGTGCGCTGCTACCGGAAGCTCCGGTGGCCCAGAAGGTCGAATCCACCGCCGAGTGAACGGCCTCAGGACCGCGTCGTGCCGAGCTTTTCGTAATGGCCGGCGACGATGCCCTTCAGGATCGGCAGGAACGGCGACGGGCTGAGGCGCTGGTCGATGGCGTGATCGAGCATGCTGAGCGCCGCGATCTGCTTCTGCGGACCGGGGAAGGTCGCCAGATAGGCGACGATGCTGGCATCCGCCGAGGCTTCCCCCGACGGGATATCGGCGGTGATCAGCGCGCTCAGCGTCCGCATGCAGGTGTCGAGGGGGTGTGCCATCCGGACCATATGAACCGAATGGCGCGCCCGCGCCATGCATGTCGGAGTCGCCGGCTCAAAATCCGCGGCCCTCGATTATCCCCCCCACCCTTGACCTTCCCACCATGGGAAGCCCCACATGGTGGGACATGGACAATCGATCGAATTTCTCCCCGCTCGTTCCCCTTGCATCGTCCGAGCCCCCGCGCCGGCTCACGGTTCCCATCGCCGGAATGTCGTGCGCGTCCTGCGTCGGCCGGGTCGAGCGGGCGCTGTCAGCTTTGCCCGGCGCGTCGGATGTCGCCGTTAATCTCGCCACCGGGCGGGCGACCCTGAGCATCACGGGCGCGGACGCCGCCAAAAGCGTGGGCGAGGCCGTGGCGAAAGCCGGATACGTCGTCCCGGAGACGACGACGGTGGTCGGTATCGACGGGATGAGCTGCGCCTCCTGCGTCGGACGGGTGGAACGGGCGCTCGCCGCCCTGCCGAACGTCGCCGCGGTGTCGGTCAATCTCGCCACCGCCGAGGCCACCATCCGCCATACGGACGGCCTGGTGGACCGTGCCGATTTGGAGGCCGCGGTGCGCAAGGCCGGCTATGAGCCCCGCGCCGCGGTGGTTGCCGGAAGCTCTGAAGGGTCACAGCGCGCCCGGCAGGATGCGGAGGCGGCCGCACTCCGAAAGGATTTCACCCTCGCGGCCGCTTTGGCGCTGCCGGTGATCATCCTCGACATGGGCGGGCATCTGGTGCCCGGTTTCGGTGCGGCCGTACACGGAACGCTCGGCATGGCGGGTGCCGCCTGGGTGCAGGCCTCCCTCGCCACCCTCGTCCTCGCCTGGCCCGGCCGGCGGTTCTTCCGCCAGGGGGTACCGGCCCTGTTGCGCGGACATCCCGACATGAACGCCCTCGTGGCTTTGGGAGCCGGTGCCGCCTACCTGTATTCCCTGGTCTCGACGTTCGCGCCCGGTCTCCTGCCGCCCGGCACCGCGCATCTCTATTTCGAGGCCGCGACCCTCATCGTCACGCTGATCCTGCTTGGTCGGACGCTGGAGGCCCGGGCCAGGGGCCGGACCGGGGCGGCCATCGCGCGCCTGATGAATCTCGCGCCCAAGACCGCCCGTGTGGTGCGTGACGGGGTCGAGACCGAAATCGCGCAGGAGGCGCTCCGCATCGGCGACGTGGTGCGGGTGCGCCCGGGTGAGCGGATCGCCGCCGACGGTACGCTGGTGTCGGGGTCGAGCTACGTCGACGAGAGCATGGTGACCGGCGAGCCGGTGCCGGTCGCGAAGGAAGCCGGCGCCGAAGCGGTGGGCGGTACCCTCAACACTACCGGGAGCTTCGACCTCAGGGTGGACAGGACCGGCGCCGACACCGTGCTCGCCCGGATCGTCGCGATGGTGGAGGCGGCGCAGGGGGCCAAGCTGCCGATCCAGGCCCTGGTCGATCGGATCACCGGCTGGTTCGTGCCCGCGGTGATGGCCGCCTCCGCCCTGACCTTCGTCGCGTGGTTCGCCCTCGGCCCGAGCCCGGCCCTCGGCTTCGCCCTGGTCAATGCCATCGCGGTGCTGATTATCGCCTGCCCCTGCGCCATGGGCCTCGCGACGCCGACTTCCATCATGGTGGGCACCGGTCGTGCCGCCGAGCGCGGCGTACTGTTCCGCAACGGGACCGCGCTGCAGGCCCTGCGCGACGTGACGGTGGTCGCCCTCGACAAGACCGGCACCCTGACCGAGGGACGGCCGATACTCACCGATCTGCTGCCGGCGTCGGATTTTGCGGCCGACGACGTGCTGCGCCTCGCCGCCGCCCTCGAATCGCGCTCCGAGCATCCCATCGCCCGGGCGATCGTCGCCGCCGCGGCCGCGAAGGCTCTGCCGCTCGGCGCAGTCACCGATTTCGAGGCTGTGGCCGGATACGGAATTACCGGACAGGTCGATGGTCGTAGGGTCGCCATCGGGGCGGCGCGGCTCATGGACCGGCTCGGCATCGCTACCGACCGGCTCGGCCCCGAGGCGGCGCGCCTCGATTCGCAGGGGCGCAGCCCGCTCTACGCTGCCATCGATGGACGCCTCGCGGCCCTGATCGCGGTGGCCGATCCGATCAAGCCCGGTGCGGCCGAAGCAGTGGCGGCCCTGCGGGCGCAGGGGCTCGTGGTGGCGATGGTGACGGGGGATGCGCGCGGCGCTGCCAAGGGTGTCGCCCGCAGCCTCGGCATCGACGAGGTCTCGGCCGACATCCTGCCCGGCGGCAAGGTCGATGCGGTGAAGGCCTTGCGGGCGCGCTTCGGCGCGGTCGCCTTCGTCGGCGACGGTATCAACGACGCCCCGGCCCTCGCCGAGGCCGATGTCGGGCTCGCCATCGGCACCGGCACCGACATCGCCGTGGAGAGCGCCGACGTGGTGCTGATGTCGGGCGCCCTCGACGGGATCGTCACCGCGATCCGGTTGTCGCGGGCGGTGATGCGCAACATCGGCCAGAACCTGTTCTGGGCGTTCGCCTACAACGTCGCCCTGATCCCGGTGGCGGCGGGCGCACTCTACGTGTTCGGCGGCCCGCTGCTGTCGCCGGTGCTGGCGGCAGGGGCCATGGCCCTGTCGAGCGTCTTCGTCCTCGCCAACGCCCTGCGGTTGCGCCGCGCCGGGGGAGGGCAGCCCGCATGAAGCCCGCCGATTCTATCACCATCGGCGAGGCGGCCCGCGCCACCGGCGTCTCGGCCAAGATGATCCGCTATTACGAGGAGACCGGGCTGCTCGGCCCCGCCGCCCGCACGGCGAGCGGCTATCGGCTCTATGCCCCCGCCGACCTCCATGCGCTCCGCTTCGTGCGGCGCGGCCGCGACCTCGGCTTCTCGGTGGAGGACATCAAGGCATTGCTGGCTCTGTGGCAGGACCGCGCGCGGGCGAGCGCCAAGGTGAAGGCCCTGGCCCTCGGACACGTGGACGATCTGCGCCGCCGCATCGCCGCGCTGGAGGACATGGCCCGGACCTTGAGCGATCTCGCCGAGCATTGCTGCGGCGATGCCCGCCCCGACTGCCCGATCCTCGACGATCTCGCGGCCGGCGCGACAACGGGCGACGGGCCCCACCACCCTGCCTTTGGCGTGGGACGAACGCCGTCTCGCTGAGAACGTCGTGGACGGTTCATCCCATAAGGTTACGGTCGATCGCAGATCTGGCCTCTGGTTTGCTGCGCGCTCCGGAGCCACTGCCGCTCGAAAGATGACCCCGATGCCCGTCCTCGACCGGATCGCAGCCTTCGCCGCCGAGATTGCCGCGTGGCGGCACGATCTCCATGCCCATCCCGAGCTGCAATACGACGTCCACCGCACCGCCGGCTTCGTCGCCGACAAGCTGCGGTCGTTCGGCTGCGACGAGGTCGCCACCGGGATCGGACGGACCGGGGTGGTGGGCATCATCCGGGGCCGCGCCCATGGGTCGAACCGGGCCATCGGCCTGCGCGCCGACATGGACGCCCTGCCGATCCAGGAGGTGCGCGATCTGCCCTACCGCTCGACGATCCCCGGAAAAATGCATGCCTGCGGCCATGACGGTCACACCGCCATGCTGCTCGGTGCCGCCCGGTACCTCACCGAGACCCGCGATTTCGACGGGACGGCGGTGATGATCTTCCAGCCGGCCGAAGAGGGCGGCGGCGGCGGCGAGGCCATGGTGCGCGACGGCATGATGGAGCGTTTCGGCGTCGAGACCGTCTACGGCATGCACAACATTCCGGGACTGGCCCTGGGACAGTTCGCGATTCGTCCCGGCCCGATCATGGCGTCCACCGACCGCTTCACCATCACCATCACCGGAAAGGGCGGCCACGCCGCCCAGCCCCATGCGGCCATCGACAGCGTGCTGGTGGCGAGCCACATCGTCATGGCGCTCCAGACCGTGGTCTCACGCTCGGTCGATCCCCTCGATAGCGCCGTGGTGTCGGTCTGCGCCCTCGATGCCGGGGAAGCCTTCAACGTGCTGCCGCAATGCGTGACCATGCGGGGCACCATGCGGGCCCTGTCGAAGCCGGTCCGCGCGCTGATGCAGGAGCGAATCGCCGCCATCGTCACCCATGTCGCTCAGGGCTTCGGCGCAAAGGCCGAAATCGACTACGCCAGCGGCTATCCGGTCACCGAGAACCATCCGGCCGAGACGGATTTCATCGCCGACGTCGCCGCCTCCCTGGTCGGGGAGGACAAGGTCAATCGCGAAGTCGCGCCGATGATGGCGGCAGAGGATTTCTCCTACATGCTCGCCCACCGGCCCGGCGCCTACATCTTCCTAGGCAACGGCGACAGTGCCGGCCTGCACCATCCCGAATACGACTTTTGCGATGACGCGGCCCCCCTGGGGGCCTCGCTCTGGGCGCGGGTGATCGAGACCGGATTGCCGATGCGCGGCTGAGCCGATCGCTCAGTTCCGCGACGGCGCGGTCCCGCCGAGATGGAACACCCGGTGTGGCACCAACTCGCCACGCTCGACATCACCCACCGCGACCAGAATCCCGTTGCAGGTGGCGAACGCCTTGCCCTCGGTCGGGGCATCCTGGCCACGCAGGAGAACCGGCTGGCCGCGCATCAGGCGCAGGGCCATGTCGCGCGAAACCGCAACGGACGGGATGGCATCGAGCGCCGTATCCACCGGCTGGAGGTTGGCGGCGTTCCCGTCGGGACCGGCCTCTTCCAGGGTGGCGACGACACAGGAAGCCGCCTCGGCGAACGGACCGACGCGGGTCCGGCGCAGGGCGGAGACGTGGCCGTAGCAGCCGAGCATCCGTCCGAGATCGCGCGCGAGCGCCCTGACATAGGTGCCCTTGCCGCACTCCGCCTCGATCACCGTGCGCTCCGGGCTGTGTTCGACCACGGCGAGGTGGTCGATCTGGACCGGGCGCGCCACGAGTTCGACGATCTCACCATCGCGGGCGAGATCGTAGGCGCGCTCGCCCGCGATCTTGATCGCCGAGTAGCGCGGCGGCACCTGCTCGATGGCGCCGATGAAGCTCGGGAGGGCGGCTTCCACCGCCGCACGCTCCGGCCGTGCGTCGCTGGTGGCGACCGGACGACCCTCGGCATCGTCGGTATCCGTCTCGATGCCCCAGGTCACGGTGAAGATGTAGGCCTTGCGGCCATCCATCACGAACGGGACCGTCTTGGTGGCTTCGCCGAGCGCGATCGGCAGGATGCCCGAGGCCAGTGGATCGAGGGTGCCGGCATGGCCGGCCTTCTTGGCGTTGAAGGCGCGCTTCACCAACGCGACCGCATGGGTCGAGGTCATGCCGACGCCCTTGTCGAGGATGACCCAGCCGTTGACGTCGCGGCGCTTGGGCCGATCCGGGCGCGGCGCACCGCGCGGCGGACGGCGACCTTCGGAGTGATGGCTCTCCGACGCGCCGTCGATCCGGTCGACCGGCAAGGGTGCGGCGACCTCGGGACGCTCGATCGTCGGTTCGTTGCTCATGGTGTCCTCGGTCGATGGATCAGCCGCACTCGGGGCCGGGTCCGTTCGGTCTCGTAACGATGGGATGCGGCGGTGTTGCGGTGGCGAAACCCGGATGGCGGCTCAGGCCGCTTCGGGGTCCGATCCGTCGGCATGGTCGGTTTTCTGCGCTTCCAGATCGCGCCGAACCTTGTCGGTGCGCAGCAGCGCGTCGATCCGGTCGGCCTCGTCGAAGGTCTCGTCGCGCAGGAAGCGAAGGTCGGGCGCGAACTTCAGGTTCACCCGCCGGGCGACTTCCTGGCGCAGCACCTTCTTGTTGCGCTCGAGGGCGGCGATCACCGGGGCCTCGTTCTGCCCGCCGAGCGGCATGATGTAGGCCGTGGCGAGCTTGAGGTCGGGCGACATCCGCACCTCCGGCACGGTGATGACGTGCGCACTCAGCACCGCGTCCTGCACGTCGCCGCGCTGAAGCACTTCGGCCAGGGCGTGGCGGACCAGCTCTGCCACCCGCTGCTGGCGGTGCGAAGGGCCGGTGGGATTGGGTTTCTGAGCCATGGGTTCGGGTCGCGCTTCGTGTCGGGTCCGGGTGATCGTCGTCGAGGTCGCGCATCCGTACCGGATACGCGACCGTTGCCCCGGCCGTTCCTCAAAAGAAAACGGCGGCCGCAGCAGGGGCTGCGGCCGCCGCATTCAGGGTCAGGGTTCGGTTCAGAGCGTCCGGCGGATCTCTTCGACCCGGTAGCACTCGATGGTGTCGCCGGCGCGCATGTCCTGGAAGTTCTCGAACGACATGCCGCACTCGTAACCGGACGCCACTTCCTTCGCGTCGTCCTTGAGGCGCTTGAGCTGCGAGAGCTTGCCCTCGTGGATGACCACGCTGTCGCGGATGAGGCGAACATGGGCGCCACGCTGCACGACACCGTCTGTGATGCGGCAACCGGCGATCTTGCCGACCTTCGAGACGTCGAAGATCTGCAGGATCTGCGCTTCGCCCAGACGCTCTTCGCGCAGGGTCGGTGGCAGCATGCCCGAGAGGGTCGCTTTAATGTCATCCACGAGGTCGTAGATGATGTTGTAGTAGCGGATCTCGACGCCCTTGTTCTCGGCCGACTCGCGCGCTTCCTTGTGGGCCCGCACGTTGAAGCCGATGACGACGGCCTTCGAGGCCTCCGCCAGGGTGACGTCCGACTCGGTGATTCCGCCGACGCCCGCGAGCAGGATGCGCGCCGACACTTCGTCGTTGCCGAGCTTCTCCAATGCGCCGGTGATGGCTTCCACCGAACCCTGCACATCGCCCTTGACGACGAGGGCGAGTTCCTTGCGGCCCGCGCCTTCCTTGAGGTCGCGCATCATGTCGACGAGCGAGCGGTTGGCGCCACCGGTACGGGCGGCGATGCGCTCGCGCTTCTGGCGGGCACGATACTCGGTGACCTCACGGGCACGGGCTTCGTTCGGAACCACCGCGACACGGTCGCCCGCATCGGGAGTGCCGTTGAAGCCGAGCACCTCCACCGGCACCGACGGGCCGGCATAGGGAACGTTCTCGCCCTTGTCGTCGATGAGGGCGCGCACGCGGCCCCACTCGGCGCCGGCAACGACGATGTCGCCGGTGAACAGGGTGCCGCGCTGGACCAGCACGGTGGCCACGGGGCCGCGACCGCGATCGAGCTTGGCCTCGATGACCGTACCCTCACCGTCACGCGTCTCGTTGGCGCGCAGGTTGAGGATTTCGGCCTGGAGCTGAAGACCGTCGAGAAGATCCGCCAGACCGTCGCCGGTCTTGGCCGAAACCTCGAACTCGAGGGTCTCGCCGCCCATCGACTCAACCTGGATGTCGTGCTGCAGCAGCTCGGTGCGGACCCGCTGGGGGTTCGCATCGGGCTTGTCGATCTTGTTGATCGCCACGATGAGCGGCACGCCGGCCGCCTTGGCGTGGCTGATCGCCTCCACCGTCTGGGGCATGACGCCGTCATCGGCGGCCACCACGAGCACGACGATATCCGTCACCTTGGCGCCACGGGCACGCATGGAGGTGAAGGCCGCGTGGCCGGGGGTGTCAATGAAGGTGACCATCTCGCCGGACGGCGCAGCGACCTGATAGGCGCCGATATGCTGGGTGATGCCACCGGCTTCCCCGGAGACCACGGTGGTCTTGCGGATCGCGTCGAGCAGCGAAGTCTTGCCGTGGTCGACGTGACCCATGATCGTGACCACCGGGGGACGGGGATCGAGATCCTCCTCCAGGTCCGGCTCGTCGTTGAACAGGCCTTCCTCGACGTCCGACTCCGCGACGCGGCGCACGGTGTGGCCGAGCTCCTCGGCGATGAGCTGCGCGGAATCCGAATCGATCACATCGGTGATCTTGTGGATCTCGCCCTGCTTCATCAGCAGGCGAATGACGTCCACGGCCCGCTCCGACATGCGGTTGGCGAGTTCCTGGATGGTGATCGTCTCGGGGATCGTCACCTCACGCGAGAGTTTCTCTTTCTGCTCGACGTGACGGTTGCCGCTCATCCGCTGCTGACGACGACGGAACGACGCGACGGAGCGCGTACGCTCGTCCTCGCCCGAGGTCGCCGTGGCGATGGTGAGACGTCCACGATTCCGGTCGCCGCCCGGCTGCTTCGGGGTCTTGGGCGGCGTGATGATCTTGAGCGGCATGCCCGGACGACGGATCACGCGCTTCTGCTCGCTCTCCTCCTCGGCAGCCTGCGGACGACCCGGGGCACGGGCCGTGGTCGCGGCGGCACCGGCCGGACGGGCGGCGGTCGCCGCATTCGGCGTCGTCGCCTCCGGCTCGGGAGCCGGGGCGGGGCGGGCCATGAAGTTCAGATCGCGCGGCTTGCGCACGTCCGCCGTGATGGTCTTGCGCGGCTCGGACGGGGTCGGCCGTGCGGTCAGCGGCGGGCGCGCCGCCGGAGCACCAGCGGCGGCAGCGGGAGCAGCCGGACGGGCAGCAGCCGGGGTGGCCGGACGCGGGGCGGGAGCCGGAGCGGTCGTCGTGGTCTTCGTCACCAACGGAGCGGCCGCCATCGGCGCGGTCTTGGAGACCGGCTTGGCCGCCACCGGAGCGGCCGTGGTCGGCTCGGCCTCGGCCGGAGCGGCGGCAGCGGCCTTCGCGGCTTCCTCGGCGGCGAGCTTGCGCGCCGCCTCGGCAGCGGCGAGACGCTCCTGCTCTTCCTTGACGCGGCGTGCCTCGTCCTCGCGCTTGCGGGCCTCCGCGGCCTCACGCTCACGCTGTTCGGCGGCTTCCCGCTCGCGAACCAGTGCGGCTTCGTCCTCGGAGCGCTTGCGGGCTTCCGCCTCGCGGCGCTGGGCATCGGCAAGCGCCGCGGCGCGCGCGTTGCTCTCCTGCTCGCTCAGCGTGCGCAGCACGACGCCCGATGCCGAGCGCTGGGCCGGCCGGGGTGCAGCGGGGGGCGGCGGCGGCGCCACGCGGGTCGCAGGTGCGACCGGTGTCGTCTCGCGCACAGGTGCGGCCGGTGCCGCGCCGATGACACGGCGCTTCACCGTCTCGACCACGACCTGCTTGGAGCGGCCATGGGAGAAGCTCTGACGCACCGTTCCCTGCTCGATCGGGCGCTTCAAGGACAGCGGCTTCGAAGGGGGTCTCGCCTGCGTCTTGTCGCCCGGATTGTTCGTATCGCTCATTCAGTCCAAACCCTGAGGGTTTCCATCGTCCCGTGAACCGGCAAACTGCTGTGCGCCGGGCAAATCCGTCACTTCGTCGTCTTGCAGATCGGAAGCGGTTCGCCTGTTACGGGCTGAACCTGCCTCCTCGGCCGTCGTCGCCAAACCCTCGAAGGAGCGGAGCCGACGCCAACGCGCAAGGCAGCCGGTACTCCCGACTCCTGCGACGAGAGCCGCATGTATCACATGATCCCGACCCAAGGCCATGTCCAATTCTTCGTTGGACAGGTCATCGATGATCGGGACCCGCGATATGGCATCGCCGTAGCGCCGGTGCAATGCCGCAGCGATCTTCCGACGGCCATCTGCACTGCCATCCGACGCCTGAATCACGCCGGCGACGCCCAATTTGTCGCCGATGGCCGATTCCACCTTGGCAAAGCCCGCCACGACGCAGCCGGCCTTGTTGGCGAGCGCCAGCGATTGGCGCAAATCCGCCCGCAGGCCCGCGGCGATTCGATCGGCGAGATCGGCGGGAGCCGCCGCATCCTTGGTCTTGAACGCACGCTGGAACACGCGGCGCTTGAGGGCATCGGCCACCGCGGCGCGGGTCGGGGTCAGCCAAGCGCCGCGACCGGGAAGGCGCGCGCGCAGATCCGGCACCACCTCGCCATCGGGGGACAGCACGAAGCGGATGAGTTTCGAGGGCGGCTGGGCCACCCGCGTGACGAGGCAGGTCCGTTCGGCGCCCGAGCGGCCACGACCGAGCCCGGCATCGAGCGCATCGCTCAAGTCCGGCTCGGGCGCATCGCCGCTCGGGTCTGTCGGATCAGGGACCATGCTGTTGAAAACGTCCTCGCCGGTACTTTGGATCGGGATGGTGGATCGGTGTCTCGATCCGTCTTCTGAAAAGACGAAGGTGAGGGCGAGGCCATCGCCCCGTCCTCACCCATGGGTCTTCACGGAGTCGCGAATCAGGCGGAGGCGGTTTCCTCGGCCTCGCCCTCGGCGATTTCGGGCTCGGTCGGAGCCTCGATCCATCCGGCATGGACACGGGCGGTCATCACCATGGCCTCGGCCTCGGTGCGCGACACCTCGAAGCCGTCGAGATAGCCGGCATGGCGCGTCGCCTCGGGGCCGCGGCCTTCGGTGTAGCCGACGAGATCGTCGGTGGCGCAGCCGGCCAGATCCTCGATGGTCTTCACGTCGTTCTGGCCGAGGGCCACCAGCATCGGGGTGGTGATGCCATCGATCTCGCGCAATTCGTCCTGCACGCCGAGTTCCTGGCGCTTTGCATCGAACTCGGATTCGACGCGGGCGAGGTGGTCCTGCGCACGGGCCTGGATCTCGGTGCCGCTCTCCTCGTCGAGGCCCTGGATGTTGGCGAGTTCGCCGGCCTCGACGTAGGCGATCTCCTCGACGTTGCGGAACCCTTCGGCGGCCAGCAGCTGGCCGACGGTCTCGTCGACGTCGAGGGCTTCCATGAACACGGCGGTGCGCTCGGCGAATTCCTTCTGGCGCCGCTCGGATTCCTCGGCCTCGGTCAGGATGTCGATGTCCCAGCCGGTGAGCTGCGAGGCGAGGCGCACGTTCTGGCCGCGGCGGCCGATGGCCAGCGAAAGCTGGTCGTCGGGCACCACCACCTCGATGCGGTCGGCTTCCTCGTCGAGCACCACCTTGACGACTTCCGCCGGCTGCAGCGCGTTGACGATGAAGGTCGCCTGATCCTCGGACCACGGGATGATGTCGATCTTCTCGCCCTGGAGCTCGCCGACCACCGCCTGGACGCGCGAGCCGCGCATGCCGACGCAGGCACCGACGGGATCGATCGAGCCATCGCGGGAAATCACCGCGATCTTGGCGCGCGAGCCCGGATCACGGGCCACGGCCTTCACCTCGACGATACCGTCGTAGATCTCGGGCACTTCCTGGCCGAACAGCTTGGCCATGAATTGCGGATGCGAGCGCGACAGGAAGATCTGCGGTCCGCGCACTTCGCGGCGCACGTCGAACAGGTAGGTGCGGATGCGGTCGCCCGGACGGAAGGTCTCGCGCGGGATCATCTCGTCGCGGCGCACGATGCCCTCGCCACGGCCGAGATCGACGATGACGTTGCCGTACTCGACGCGCTTGACGAGGCCGTTGACGATCTCGCCGATGCGGTCCTTGTACTCGTCGAACTGCCGGTCGCGCTCGGCGTCGCGCACCTTCTGGACGATGACCTGCTTGGCCGATTGGGCAGCGACGCGGCCGAAATCGAACGGCGGCAGGGTGTCGGAGATCACGTCGCCGACGAGGGCGCCGGGGTTGTAGCGCCGGGCTTGGTCGAGGGTGACCTCGCGGGCGTCGTTCTCGACCTGGTCCACCACCACGAGGTGGCGTGACAGGCGGAGCGCCCCGGTCTTCGGGTCGATCTCGGCATGGACGTCGGTCTCGGCGCCGTAGCGCGAGCGAGCGGCCTTGGCGATGGCCTCTTCCATGGCGTCGATGACGATGGAGCGGTCGATCACCTTTTCGCGGGCGACCGCTTCGGCGATCTGCAGGAGTTCGAGCCTGTTGGCGCTGACGACGGCCATCGGTTTTCGTCCTTCTCTTCGTCGTGAGACTTTTTCGAGTCGCTCTGCGCCGCAGCGGCGCGGGACCGACCTGGCGTTTTTAGTGGAGCTTGCCGTCTTCCTTCACCCGGACCGCCTTGGTGCGGATGGGCTTGGACTTGTTGGCGAGGCTCGCTTCGGTTTCGATCTTCTCGGGCTTCGGCTTGGCCGAGGCCTTCGGCTTCAGCGGGCGCGAGACCTTCTTCTTCAACGGGGGCGCCGGCTCGGCCTCGGGGCCGTCCTCGCTCTCGTCTTCCTCGTCGAGCATCGGCGGAGGTCCGCCGCCGCGGCGCAGGGATTCCCGGACCAGCTCGTCGGTGAGGACGAGGTAGGCATCGCCGAGATCGCGCAACGGCAGGTCGATGCGGCTCGGCAGGCCCGCCTTCACGTCGGGCAGGTCGATCGGCACCGTGACGCCGTCGGGGTTGGGGGCGCGAATGATGCCGCGGAAGCGCTTGCGCCCATCGAGGGGAATCGACATCTCGATCTTGGCCTCGTAGCCGGCCCAGCGCTCGAAATCGATCGCCCGCACCAGCGGCCGGTCGATGCCCGGCGACGACATTTCGAGGTAGTACGGCTTGCCGATGGGGTCGTCGAGGTCGAGGAGCGGCGAGATCGCCCGGCTCACCGTCTCGCAATCGTCCACCGACATGGTGCCGTCCGGCCGCTCGGCCATGATCTGCACGGTGCAGCCATTGGCGCTCGACACCCGCACCCGGACCACACGGAAGCCCAGGCCTTCGATGGAGGCCTCGATGACCTGGACGACCCGCGCGGCGACGCCGGTCTCGGTGATCAGACGTTTTTCGGGAGTGTCCGCCATGCTGCGCTTTGAGTCCGCCTTCACGTGAAGTGATCCGGTGCGGGGCATTGCGGCAATAAAAAAGAGCGGACCCGGTGGGGCCCACTCCCGAACCGCAGCCTCATGACTGCAACCAGAACTGATGATCTCTAGGTAAGCCTGTCGCGGGCGGGTTTCAAGCGTTTTCGTGTTGACCGACGTGCCGCGCTTCGAACGTCGCGCAGCCCGTGCCGGGTCATCCGTGCACCGGTTTTCTCCGCGCGTTCGGCGGAGCCTAGCTCAGGCCGGCTGATTTTCCAAAGGGAACGGCGTCGGTTGCCAGTAGTCCTCGATCTTGTAGTTCCTGGCCGATTCTCGCTCCCAGTGATGCAGGAGAGTCGCCAGAGCGGCGCGGTCATCGGCCATCAGATGATGCCCGAGCAGCGTCAACCGTTCGGCAACGTCGCGCCTGACCGTGTTCGATGCGCCGGCGATGTCGAGATAGTGCGGCTCGATCCGCGCAAATGTGCGGCGTGCGCGGTCGAGATCGCCCAGAGCCACCTCGACGACGACCGCGAATTCATCGGAGGCGAGAAGCGGCGGGATGCAACACGTGCTCAGCTTCAACTCATAATACTCTGCGAGTGAGGTCAGTCCCCTCAGAAAAGGTAAGGCGTCCGCTTCCACCACCTCGATGAATTCGCGGGCCGCAACCGGATCGGAGTGAAACCAGCCGCCTGGCAGGCCCGTACGCCGTGCCAGCCAACGCCCAGATTCCTTCGGGACGATGTTATGCCACCAATCGAAGAGATGAAAAACGACGAGCCGTGGACTGTAGAAATCTTTCGTCAACGTTCGATCGATGTAAATTCCTTTATAAAGATGCCCAACTGGCTTTAGCGCTATAAATGGGCCGCGCAGAAATAAATCGGGATTTCGTGATGCGACGGATTTGAAAAGGGTCTTTATCTCTCTCGCATCTGTCATGTGCTCAATCCGAATTGGTTAATTGCACGCGAGTCTAGAAGCCGTCGATGTGCTCCGCCCGACAAGTTCGCAGGAGTTCCACTCCCTTATCGTTCGGACATTGCTACGGATTTTAAAGACTATACTCGAATCAGCGACGTTGAGAACGGAATGGCGTTGATCACAGCTTAGCGATGTATCGCCGTGGCTAGAGAATGACCGGATCTGGATTCCATCCGAAACAACGGCGTTTTCTTCGAGCAAGCGGACGCCTGATAAAGTTCGACTATTCTTGACCCGCCGTCCCCCATCGCTCTGGCCGGCCGGCGCCCGTGGCTGATCGGGGCTGTACTTGCGCGGCAACTGACGGACGCGAACTCCCGAACCGCAGCTTCATGACTGCAACCAGTGCTGATTCGGGACGCGATCGAGGTAACGGGCGTCAGCGAACGCCCTCCAGCGGAAACGCAGTCCGCAGCCAGTACGGCTCCACGGGGCTCCCGACGAGGATTTCCGCCTCCCATTGCGCCAGCAGGGCGCAAAGTGCTTCGCGGTCCCCGGACCGCAGCGGCCTTTCGAGCGCGCGAAGGCGCATTTCAACGAACTGTTCCGCTGGGTTTTCGTAAGTCCGCTCCGCGACGTCGCTCCGTCTCAGCTCGGACCAAAGCTCCTGCGCCCTTTCGATCTCGCCGAGCGCGATGCAGGCACCCAGATGCCAATGATGATTCAGATAACCGCTTCGCTGCGGGTCGCTGCGCTGGAATTCGAGACACTTGCGCGTCGTGTCCAGGGACCGGAGCAACGGCAACGCGTCCGCCTCGACGCGATCGACGAAATCCTCGTAGATCGTCGGATCGGACCAATACCAGCCTCTTCCGCCCGGGAAATGCTCGGACCGGGAAACGTCACCGCCGCAGCGTCCCAGGCCGTACCATGATCTGGCATCAGGCATGAATAGTTCGACGACATGCCAGCTGACGACACAACAGTCTGGGTTGGACGTTCGATCGATCAAGATCTTCCGCCCGACGTGATCGATCGGTGCGAGCCATAAAGTCTTCCGTCCGGAATCCACGAGATCGGGGTTGCGCGCGAGAAGCGGCGCGGACAGGCCTTTGATCTGTCGGGCGGTCGTCATGGTCGGGGCCGAACCTGAATCATGATGATACCTCGCGAGGTGGGGAAATGTCGCTTGGCGGCTCTGGCCAAGACGAGGGCTCGTTCCCAGTAAAGTCCTGCTAGACTTGTCTTGGGATCGTACACGCAGACCATCTGATCTGGCCCCAGCTCATAGATATCGAGTCGCGCCGAATTTGGGTTGCCGTAATCTGCTATTTTTCCAGTTGTTTTGTCCAGAGAAAACTCAACCTTGATTTCGGGGTAGTTCCGCTTGCGGAATGTCTCAGCAATATCGAAATGAATGACACTTCCGAGCGCCCTCTTGTTGAGATTTGGGTTCAGTGCCGTCAGCCGCTTTGTGGCCTCATCTGTCACGGCTTGGACTTCCTGGTGGTGCGGACACACTTGGTCGAGTGTCGCGTTATCGACTCGGCCAACCCAGACGGTCGGAAATTCCATCTTTTCTGCTGGATCGAAATCAAAACGGAGCGCTTCGGTGCCGGGATCCTCGCCGAATTTCGGACCTTTCCCAGCCAGGACGGTGAAGAGCAGCAGCGCTGCTTCGATCGTGGCCTTGATGACCGGCGGGACGACGACCGTTCCCGGCAGAAAGGCCGGCTGGACAGTCGCATCAGCCTCGATGCCCGACGGCCTGAACGTACTGCGCGACAGCACCTCGCCCGTCTGCCCGTCACGGATCGTCTGGAGGGGCCCTGAATTCTCGAAGACCCGGATCTCCCCATCCGGCGTGGTGACCCTGTGGTGTTCGTCCCACTCGCCAGGTCCGGAGCGGACCCGGATGGACAGAACTTCGCCGCCGCCTGCCAACAGCGTGCGCTGCACGGCCGAATCACCGTCCACAAGGGAAGCCCATTGCCCGCGGCCACCGGCGATTCGCGCAAGCGACCCGCCGTCCGAACCGCCTCCCGGCGAGACCCACTGC
This sequence comes from Methylobacterium sp. BTF04, assembly GCF_010692745.1. Taxonomy (GTDB): domain Bacteria; phylum Pseudomonadota; class Alphaproteobacteria; order Rhizobiales; family Beijerinckiaceae; genus Methylobacterium. The sequence goes on along the minus strand of NZ_JAAHTB010000012.1, from coordinate 55,309 downwards.
CCCCCATCGCTCTGGCCGGCTGGTACGCGAAGCTGATCGGGGCTGTACTTGCGCAGCAGGTGACGGACCCGGACCAGCTTCGTTTCCGCCGACAGCAGCGCCAGGAGGTGGCGCATCGCGGCGATGTCATGCGCCGTTGCGGCAACGCTGCGGCGGTCGGGCTCTGACATCGGGGTCTCCTACGTTCACGTTCTGTTCCATTGACGGATACGGGAATATAGGAAAAAATTCAAGATAAATGCGCGCCGGCACCCTTACGGCGCGGAGGGTCCCGAACGCAAAACGCCGCCCCGCGAGCGGGACGGCGTCGATTGTCGGACAGGGCCCCGGTCCGATGCGGACAGGGGGCGAGCTGCCTCAGGCGGCGGACCGGCGCTTCAGTAGCTTGCGGTTCACCAGCATCTCGGCGATCTGCACGGTGTTGAGCGCGGCGCCCTTGCGCAGGTTGTCGGCGACGCACCAGAACGACAGGCCGTTCTCCACGGTAGAATCCTCGCGGATGCGCGAAACGTAGGTGGCATCCTCGCCCGCCGCCTCGTGCGGGGTCATGTAGCCGCCGGGCTCGCGCTTATCGACCACCAGGATGCCCGGCGCCGAGCGCAGGATCGCGGTGGCCTGCTCGGCGGTCATCGGCTCCTCGAACTCGACATTCACCGCCTCGGCATGGCCGATGAACACCGGCACGCGCACGCAGGTGGCCGTGAGCTTGATCTTGGGATCGAGCATCTTCTTGGTCTCGGCGACCATCTTCCACTCTTCCTTGGTGGAGCCGTCGTCGAGGAACACGTCGATCTGCGGGATCACGTTGAAGGCGATGCGCTTGGGAAACTTCTCCATGGTCATCTGTCCGGCGGTGAAGACCGAGCGGGTCTGCTGGAACAGCTCGTCCATGGCGTCCTTGCCGGCGCCGGACACCGACTGATAGGTCGCCACCACCACGCGCTTGATCCGGGAGACGTCGTGGAGAGGCTTCAGCGCCACTACCAACTGCGCCGTCGAGCAGTTCGGGTTGGCGATGATGTTGAGCTTGGAGAAGCCCACGATCGCCTCGGGGTTCACCTCCGGCACGATCAGCGGCACGTCCTGATGGTAGCGGAACGCCGACGAGTTATCGATCACGACGCAGCCGGCCTGGCCGATGCGCGGCGACCATTCCTTCGAAATCTCGCCGCCCGCCGACATCAGGCAGATGTCGGTGTCGGAGAAATCGTAGGAATCGAGCGCCTTCACCTTCAGGATCGCGTCGCCGAAGGAGACTTCCTGACCCATGGAGCGGCGCGAGGCGAGCGCCACCACCTCGTCGGCGGGGAATGCCCGCTCGGCCAGGATGTCGAGCATCTCGCGGCCCACATTGCCCGTCGCGCCGACGACGGCGACCTTGTAACCCATGTCTCACCACTCCGCTTGGGCGCGCCAGGGCCGGAGTGGCGCGCGGTGTTCGCGGCGTCCTTCGGTCCCGCGCGTCCGGTTAGGGCCCCTCCTGCCCGGCACCGCTCCCCGTGAAAAGGACGGCGGCCTGTCGGCGAAGCAGGGATTGCGGACCGCGACACGCGGCACGCCCCGTCATCCACGGCGCAGACGGCGACGCGGATCGATTGAAGGGCGGGAGCAAGACGCCGAGGCTCGTTTGCTGTCAAGTGCACGCGGCGCGCAGCAGTGGGTCGGTTTGAAATCCAGGGCCCCCGGTTCTCGCCCCACCCTTGCTGTCGAGGGAGGGCCATGAGGACGTCAATCTCAGCCAGTGGTCGAAATCTGATGCTTGGTCCCTACACGCGCAGCGGGTCCGCGAGGCGGTGGAAGGCAGAGGCCGGGGTGACTAGAGAACCCGTTCCATACTTCTGATTTGAGCACGACCCCGTGTTACCCTCCCGCCATGCTTGAGACCCCGACCGTCGGCGCTTTCGCCATTGTACCCAATAACGACTTGCAAGCCGCCATCCCGTTCTGGGAGCGTCTGGGCTTCACGCGCGCAGGTGGCGAAAGCAACTATATCATCATGGCCGGCTGGGGCTGCGAGGTTCACCTGACTCAAGCAGAGGACGGTCCCTGGTCAGTGCCAGCAGCGCACAACCCGTTCGGCATTTTCATCCGCACCCCTGACGTCGAAACCATCGCCGCACGGGTAGACGATCTGATCATCCGCCCCGGCGGCATCCTTTGTCACCGCGAATGGGGCCTCTATGAGTTCGGTGTATCCGGGCCCGATGGCCTTCTCGTCCGCGTGGGCTGGCCCTCACGGCTGATGCAAAAGTCCTGAATTCACAGTTTTTGCTGAAGGTCGAACCCGCACGCTGCCAGCGGGTACTCAGTGTCGGACTTTCTTCACTGGTGCGGGGATTCGCGCAGGACCTCGGGCTCGGATAGTGCCTTTTAAGCGCGTCCAGATAATTCGGTAGCCCACCTGCTGCGTATCATCGGCATAGTCATAGTGCCCCAATTACAGCATTATCGTTAGTCACGTGGGTGGGAGCTGGGTGAGCGACTTCATCAAACGCTCTAAAATGAGTTTAGGTCATCAAAAAATCTAATACAAACCCCGCCAGAGCGGAATTTATATTAGGCAGCTGCATCGCAGTACGAATTCTTCTCAGATAAAATACGGCTTTCGAGATCGTAGTTCATAGATCTTACAAATCGAGCCTGGGTACATATTTCTTCAGCAACAGTTCCTTTAACGTAAAGCCAAGACGCCACGTCAGCCCAATCCCACAGGGCATGGTTCGAAGTGAGGCAGGCCACAGGGCACGGAAAGTCCTCGCGGCGATCACCCTTTGCATAAAGCGAGATAGCCGCCTTGGTCAGGCCAGATCGTTTTGCGATATCAGCCAAGCTGACGAGGTGGTCAGGTTCGACGCGTAGCACGCAAGCGCCTGCGGCTTCGATGTTCGCAATTGCGCTTTTGACGGCGGCACCAAACGAAGCTTGCTCTCGGGTAAAGTCGAGTAGGATCACGCCTTTTTGAAAGGAAATGGTCGCGTCATCGCAGCCCGCCTCGAAGAAACGATTTTCGAAATCGTCAGCGAAGGGGTCCAGCCCAGATGCTATGATCGTGAACTCAAACGCCTTCATCATCAGGCTCCTCACCGCAGTGGTTACAGCGCATGACGGCGCGCGCGATATCGTTAGCGTGCGCGGTCGGGTGTTTTGGAGTGGACCAGACAGAAATCCGACAACCGTCGCGATCGTTATGAGGGCACCACAGGCGACCCCAGGCATGGCCTGACACTTTGGTCCAGGTCCAACCAGCACTTATCGCGGCATCGACAGCGGCTTCTATCTCCTTGTTTGGGTGACGGGGCCTTGCTCCCATCAGCGAAGCCAATGTACACCGCTGTTAACGACTGTCAACACCCCTACGGTCCCTTCTCGCTGCGCCGCTGGATGCGCCGCCAATGTTCGATCAAAAAAGCACTCGCTGTCGTCGCCGAGGTTTGAAGACTTTTTACCGAAGCTATATTTGCTGGCGGCCTCCGCAGCGGCCTCTACCATCGCCGCTATGTCTTCCATCTCCGAGGCCTATCAGACGCGCCAGCGACCATAGCTGCACTCACCTGGTGCTTCTTCACGAAGTTGTACCAGACCAGGTAGAGCGCGAACATGTCGGCATCGCTGGTCGACGTCTATGTTGCCAAATACAGACTTTCGCCGCCGCCGAACCGGTGATCAGGCCACCCGCAACGCCACCGGCTCCGCCGCCTCCGGCCGGTGCAGATCCCGTCCAATCTCGGCAAGGAGCGCATAGGAGTGCACCCGTGCGGCGTGGTCGTGGATCGCCGAGGCCACCAACAGCTCGTCGGCGCCGGTTTCTGCGAGGAAGGCCTGAAGGCCGCGCTTCACCGTCTCGCGGGACCCGACGAACGAGCGTTTCAGCATGGCGGAGGCCTGGGCTTTCTCGGCGGGCGACCAGTAGGTCTCGATGTCGTCGAGGGGCGGCCGCAGCAGGCCGCGGGTGCCGCGAAACAGATTGGTGAATTGCTGCTGGGCCGAGGTGAACAGGCGGCGGGCCTCCGCATCGGTCTCGGCGACGACGACGTTCACCCCCACCATGGCGTGCGGGACCTCAGCCTGAGCCGAGGGCGCGAAGCGCGCGCGGTAGGTGGTGAGCGCCGACAGCAATGCGTCGGGCGCGAAATGCGAGGCGAACGCATAGGGCAGCCCGAGCATGGCTGCGAGTTGTGCGCCGAACAGGCTCGATCCGAGAATCCACAGCGGCACCTTCAGGCCGGTCCCCGGCACCGCCTGGATCGCCTGACCCGGCTGCAGGTCTCCGAACAGGGCCTGCAGTTCGAGGACATCCTGCGGGAAGGTGTCGGCGGTGTCGGGGACGCGGCGGAGCGCCCGCATCGTCCGCTGGTCGGTTCCAGGCGCGCGCCCGAGCCCGAGGTCGATCCGGCCGGGAAACAGGGTCTCCAGGGTGCCGAACTGTTCGGCGATGACCAGCGGCGCGTGGTTGGGCAGCATGATCCCACCCGCTCCGACCCGAATGGTCCGCGTGCCGGCGGCGACATGGCCGATCACCACTGCCGTGGCGGCGCTGGCGATGCCGACCATGTTGTGGTGCTCGGCGAGCCAATAACGCTGGTAGCCGAGCGCTTCGGCGTTCCGGGCGAGGTCGAGGGTGTTGCGCAGGGCGTCCGCCGGCGTGAAGCCGTGCGGCACCAGGGCGAGATCGAGGACCGACAGAGGCACCATGGCGCGATTGAGACTCCCGAGCGCCGGCCCAGGCCGCCGCTGACCGAGAGATCGCGTCGCACCGGCTCCACCGCAAGCGCGCCGGAGGTATGCCGCCAGCGCATGAGTGTGGAGCCGCGAGCAACGAACGCTTTACCCTGATGGCCGAAAGCCGGGCCGATCTCCGCCATCGAAACCGGATGGTGCCGCCGCCCCTGCGAGGATCGTGCGCTAGTAGGAGCGCGCAATCCGACGATGGTTTCAGATCCCGACCTCGCTTCAGACGATGCCCGCCCGATCACGGGGCTGCGCCGTGCGCGTCCGTTTCGTCGCCTGCGCGCCCTCGGTCAGGTCGCCGGGGCGGTGGCCCTGATCGCGCTGCTCAGTCTGTTCGCGCGCGAGGCAATGGTCTCGCGTCCGGCTGTGCCGCCTCCCCAGCCGGACACTATCGCGGCAGCGGCCTTCGTGCCGTCGGCCAGTCTCGCCGCACGACCGGTGGTGCCGGTGGCCAGTACCGGGCCGCGGTTTCGCCTCGACGATCCCGAGGGCGGCGATTCGGTGCGGTCCGAGCCGGCCCGGCTCAATCCCGCCACCGGGCGCCGCGAGGACGGTCTGGCGCGCGGCGACTTCGCCGCCATCGAAGCGCCGTATCTGCGCATCACCGTCACGGACGGCGCAGCCTCCGAACCGCCGCCCGGCCTGTTCGTCACCCTTGTCCGGCGCGGCGCCGACGGACCGGGATTGTCGGTGATCAAGACCGGCGAGCGCGGCCGCCTCGATACCAAGTTCGGCCCGGTCGAAACCTTGGAAGCCACCCTGAGCGGAAACGGCCGTCGAATCTGCACCGGCTTCGCGACGCTCGGGGCCGCGGCGATCCGTGTCGACGGATGGTTGTGCGCGCCCCTCGGCCAGCCGCCGGAGCCCCGCGCCATCGCCTGCGCCCTCGACGCGCTGATTCTGAACGGGCCGCCCGCCGCCGGCTTCGAGACCGCCTTCCGGACTGTCGAAACGCGGCGCGATCCAGGTTGCGCCACGGCCGCCGGTGCGATGCCGCGCGAGATCGGCGGCCAGACCGGATCGATCGACAAGCGCCGCGCACGAAAAATTAAGGCCGAACTGCGGCGAACTGCGCAAGCGCGGCCATAATGCGGGAACAACGGCCCCGCTCGCACGTCTTCAATCCATAGGACAGGCCGAGTTTCTTAAGGAAGCCCGGCCTAGAACACTCCGAACTCACACCAAGGTGCGTCATGCGCTCTGCTACGATTGCCCTGATGGGCGCCCTCACCCTCGTCGGCGTTGCTGCCAACACCGGTGCCGAAGCCCAGGGCCGCTATGCCCCCGCCGGCTACCGCGTCAGCCAGCCGCTGCCGATCCGCATTCGCCCGCGTAGCTGGCTCGATGCCGGCAATGTGGTCGAAGCCAACAACGGCTCGGTGAGCAACCCGGCGACGAACCCGCAATTCATCACGGCGAGCTACCTGAACTCGCCGCCCTACGGCCGCAACGATCGTTTTGGCGGTGGCATCCTGTCCGACCCGATCACCAACGGCCCGTTCATTGGCGCCCGGTCGAGTGCCATCCACAATGTCGACTTTTCGGCCGTCGACGCCATCGACCCGACCTCGTATGTGTCGCGTAACGGCAACCCGTACTGATCAACCCAGTGATCTGCAGCGGAACGGGCCCTTCGGGGCCCGTTTTCGTTTCAGTCTTGCGTCACTGTTGCATCGCCGCGGTGGCTCAGGCGGTGGCCTGTTCGAGTTCGCGCACGATGGCATCGCCCATGGCATCGGTGCTGATCACCTCCATGCCGTCGGAAGCGATGTCTCGGGTCCGAATGCCGGCGGCCAAGGTGCGGGTGATCGCGGAATCGACGAGATCGGCAGCGTCACCGAGCCCGAACGAATACCGTAGGCACATCGCCAGAGAGCCGATCATCGCGATGGGGTTGGCATAGCCCTTACCGGCGATATCGGGGGCCGAGCCGTGCACCGGCTCGTAGAGCGCCTTGCGCGAACCCTTCGCATCAACCGCGCCGAGTGATGCCGAAGGCAGCATTCCGAGAGAGCCGGTGAGCATCGCGGCCACGTCGGACAGCACATCGCCGAACAGGTTGTCGGTCACCAGCACGTCGAATTGCTTGGGGCGGCGGACCAGCTGCATCGCGCAATTGTCGGCGAGCACGTGTTCGAGAGCGACATCGCTGTAATGCGCGGCGTGGACGTCCGTGACCACTTCCTTCCACAGCACCCCGGACTTCATGACGTTGTGCTTTTCGGCCGAGGCGACCCGGCCCGAACGTTTGCGCGCGAGATCGAAGGCCACATGGGCGATCCGCTCGATCTCCCCGGTGGTGTACACCTGGGTGTCCACGGCGCGCTTGGTGCCGTCGGGCAGGGTGGTGATCTCCTTGGGCTCGCCGAAATAGACGCCGCCGGTGAGCTCGCGCACGATCATGATGTCGAGACCCTCGACCAGTTCGCGCTTGAGGGCCGAGGCGTCGGCAAGCGCCGGGTAGCAGATCGCCGGGCGCAGATTCGCGAACAGTCCCAGATCCTTACGCAGGCGCAGCAGCCCGGCCTCGGGACGGATCTCGTAAGCGACGTCCGCCCATTTCGGGCCGCCGACCGCCCCGAGCAGGATCGCGTCCGCGGCATCCGCCCGCGCCAGGGCCGCATCGGTGAGCGGCACACCGTGCGCATCGATGGCACAGCCGCCGACGAGGTCGTGCTCGGTCTCGAAATGCGCGAGACCGGCTTCCGCGAGCGCGCCGATCACCTTCTCGACCTGAACCATCACCTCGGGGCCGATTCCGTCGCCGGGCAGGAGGAGAAGCTTATAGGTGGTCATGGGATCAACTCGTTTAGGTTTCGCGTCCGAGCGGACACTGTTTATCACGCCGCGCCATCGATATTGAGCTTCGCCCCTCCGCGACAGAGGCGGGGAAGACGTCTCAGACCTTACGCGCCACTGTGAACCGTGCGGCCTCGCGCAGAATCTCGGCCTTGGCACCCCAGGAAGACACCGCCTCGTCACACACGCCCACCAACCGGTCACACTCGGCGCGGGCCCCATCGAGACCGAGACGGTCGACGAGGGTGGCCTTGCCGGCGTCCTTGTCCTTGCCGGTGGCCTTGCCCATGGCCTCCGAAGACGCCTCGCGGTCGAGGATGTCGTCGGCGATCTGGAAGGCTTGTCCCAGCGCGTGGCCGTAGCGCAGCAGCGCCTTGCGCTGGTCGGCGCTCGCACCGCCGACGATGGCGCCGGCCTCCACCGAGAACGCCAGGATCGCGCCGGTCTTCATCGCCTGCAGCTGGAGCGTGTCGTCGACGTCGAGGGAGACCGGGCCGAACCGCCCCTCCGCACCGAGATCGAGGAGCTGCCCGCCGACCATGCCGCCGAGGCCTGAGGCCTTGGCGAGGCCGAGGACGAGGTCGGCCCGGACGGACGGGTCCGGCTGCCAGGTCGAATCGGCCAGGAGCTCGAAGGCGAGGGTCTGGAGCGCGTCGCCGACCAGGATCGCCGTGGCCTCGTCATAGGCCTTGTGCACGGTGGGCTTGCCCCGACGCAGGTCGTCGTCGTCCATGGCCGGCATGTCGTCGTGGACCAGCGAGTAGCAATGCACCAACTCGATCGCCGCGCCGGCGGCGAGCGCCCCGGCTTCCGCGCCGCCGAGCATCCGTGCCGTCTCGATGGCGAGGAACGGGCGCAGACGCTTGCCGCCGCCGAGCACGGCATGGCGCATCGCCTCCATCAGGCGGACCGGCCGCGTGATCTCGCCCGCCTGCGTCTCGGGAGTGAGCCGGTCGGCCAGATAGGCCTCCACCGTGTCGGCTACCGCACCAAGCCTGTGGGAAAACGCATCGCCTGAGGCATCCGCCTTGACCGAAGCGTGTGATCCTTGCGTTGAAGTCATCGTCGGGTGGGCCTTCGGAAGATGATCGTGTCGAGGGCGGGGGAGGTTCGAATTCAGGACAGGGACGAGAGCGCTGAGCGGCCGTTGCGACAAGTCTCGGGCAAGCAGCTCTCCGGGCGACAGGCAACTGTGCCGCGAAGGGCCGAGCGGCGACGTGGGTGGGGTGCGCGCCGGATCGTCGGCCTCGTCATGCTCCTGCCCGTCATCGCACTTGCCTTCATGCTGGTTCTTGCGCTCGTCTATAGCGCGCTGACCCCGCCCTCAACCCTGATGCTCGGACGATGGTTGACGCTGCGGCCCGTGGAGCGGGATCCGGTCGGTCTGTCGGCGATCTCGCCCCACCTCGTCCAGGCGGTGATCGCCTCCGAGGATCAGCGCTATTGCCTGCACAACGGGGTCGATTGGAGCGCGCTGCGCGATGTCGTCGACGATGACGAAGGGCCGAGCCGCGGCGCTTCGACGATCTCGATGCAGACGGTGAAGAACGTCTTCCTGTGGCCCGGCCGCTCGTTCATCCGCAAGGCCTTGGAAATTCCCCTGGCCCTCGTCGCCGATGCGCTCTGGGGCAAGCGCCGGATGATGGAAATTTATCTGAACGTCGCCGAGTGGGGGGATGGGGTGTTCGGGGCCGAGGCCGCCGCACGCCGCTGGTTCGGCAAATCCGCTCGCGACCTGACGCGCGGCGAGGCGGCCCTGCTCGCTGCCGTTCTGCCGAACCCGATCCAGCGCAACCCCGCCTTGCCCTCGCGAGGCGTGCGCGCTGCCGCCGGACGAATCCAGGCGCGGACGAATGGCGTCACCGGCCTGATGGGCTGCTTACGCTGAGGAGCGTGTCGCATCCCGTCGACTCGTGCCATAGAGCCGTTCGAAAAACCCCGGACAGGCACTACGAAGGCGACCACGACTTGGCCAACTCAGCGACTTTCGAACTCACCCTCGAGCGCATCGCGCTGATCCGCCGGATGGTGATCGCCTGGAACCGAGAGGGGAACGGCGCCCCCATCGTCCACCCGGACGCGCCCTACGGCAGCACCGACCGCGATGGCGATATCTTCAATGTCACAGGCGACGATGACGGCGCCGACGAGGAGCATCGCGCCCTCGGCGACGGGCTGGCCGCGTTCTTGGCGAATGCCGTGCTGAAGCCGGGGCGGTACGCCTATCACAACACGCTGGCCAAGCTCGATTCCACAGATGTCGGCGACGTGTTTCGCGACGAGACCACCGGCGAGACGCCCGAGCACGTCACCTTCGACGTGACCGCGGAGCATATCGCACTCGTCCAGTCACTCCAGGTGGTGTGGGATGCCGCCCGCGACATCCCGGCGATCGATATCGCTCATCCGTATGGTGGTGCCACCGAAACACCAACCTTGCACCACGAGATGCAGCCGGCTCTGCAGATCTTCCTGCGGTATGCCGATCTCGGGCCGGGGATGTTTTCACAATCTGGGGACGCCTGGATTGCGGAGTAACTCCAGGCTCGAATCCCTCCCAATTTTCCGACGGAAACGGACAGGACGACCAGAAAACGGTCAACCTTTCCGGATATGACGCTCTCGTTCCCTGACCCTATCGCAAGGGCGACCCTCTCCCATATTGGGGAGAGGGGCTCAGTGATGAGACTTACGCTCCCAGCTTCTTCTTCCGCTGCGCCAGGGTCCGCAGCCGCAACGCGTTGAGCTTGATGAAGCCCGCCGCATCGCGATGGTCGTAGGCCACCGCGCCTTCCTCGAAGGTGACGAGGTCCTGGTCGTAGAGCGAGTACGGGCTCGTGCGGCCGATGACGTGGATGCCGCCCTTGTAGAGCTTCAGCCGCACCTCGCCGGTGACCATCTCCTGGCTCTTGTCGATGAGGGCCTGGAGCATCTCTCGCTCCGGGCTGAACCAGAAGCCGTTGTAGATCAGCTCCGCGTATTGCGGCATGATCTGATCCTTGAGATGCGCCGCACCCCGGTCGAGGGTGATCGACTCGATGGCGCGATGGGCGGGTAACAGGATCGTGCCGCCGGGTGTCTCGTACATGCCGCGGCTCTTCATGCCGACGAAGCGGTTCTCGACCAGATCGAGCCGGCCGATGCCGTTGTCGTGGCCGAGCTCGTTGAGTTTGGCCAACAACGTCGCCGGCGACATCGCAACCCCGTCGATGGACACCGCGTCGCCCTTCTCGAAGCCGATGGTGACGATGGTCGGGGTGTCCGGCGCCTCTTCCGGCGAGAGCGTCCGGGAATAGACATAGTCCGGGACCTCGTCGGCCGGGTCTTCCAGAACTTTGCCCTCCGAGGACGCATGGAGGAGGTTGGCGTCCACCGAGAACGGGCTCTCGCCGCGCTTGTCCTTGGAAATCGGGATTTGGTGCTGCTCGGCGAAGGCGATGAGCTGCTCGCGGCTCTTCAGGTCCCATTCGCGCCACGGGGCAATGACGGTGACGTCGGGCTTGAGCGCGTAGTAGCCGAGCTCGAAACGGACCTGGTCGTTGCCCTTGCCGGTTGCGCCGTGACAGACGGCATCGGCGCCAAGCCGTTCCGCAATCTCGATCTGCTTCTTGGCGATGAGCGGCCGGGCGATGGAGGTGCCGAGGAGATAGACGCCTTCGTAGACGGCATTGGCGCGGAACATCGGGAAAACGTAGTCCCGCACGAATTCCTCGCGCAGATCCTCGATAAAGATGTTCTCGGGTTTGATGCCGAGGAGCTCAGCCTTCTTGCGGGCGGGCTCCAGTTCCTCGCCCTGGCCGAGATCGGCCGTGAAGGTGATGACCTCGCAGCCATAGGTGGTCTGCAGCCACTTCAGGATGATCGAGGTGTCGAGGCCGCCCGAATAGGCGAGGACGACCTTGGTGACGGGCTTCGGGTTCGCGTCGGTCATCGGTCTCGCTTACGTTGGAGCGGCATGGGCGCGGGGTCGATCGCGGCTTACCAGCGGAGCGCCGATCGGTGCAACCGGCATGCCGCGGGCGCGTTCGAACCGGGTGGACGCGGCAACAGGCGGTCTTGCCAGAGCAGGCGGTCTTGCCGGAACCATCGCCAAGGGCGAAGCTTGCCCCTACTCATAATCCCGGAGTTTCGACGTATGCCGCGCCGGCCGACCCTCGAATTCTGGTACGAGTTCGCCTCCACCTATTCCTACCTCTCCGCCATGCGGATCGAGTCGCTGGCGGCCGATGCGGACGTTGAGATTCGGTGGCGTCCGTTCCTCGTCGGTCCGATCTTCGCCGCCCAGGGCTGGAATTCGTCGCCATTCAATCTCTATCCGGCTAAGGGCCGACACATGTGGCGCGACCTGGAGCGCGAGGCCGCCCGCCTCGGGCTCGAGCCTCCGAAGCGGCCCGATCCGTTCCCGCAAAACAGCCTCAGCGCCACCCGTGCGGCCACTTACGGAATGGATCACGACTGGCTCGTGCCGTTCTCGAAAGCGGTCTACGAGGCTGAGTTCGGGCGCGGGCAGTCCATCGCCGAGCCGCCTGCGGTGGTAGCGCTCTTGGACGGGCTCGGTCTCGATGGGACGATCATCCTCAAGCAGGCGGCGGCCGAAACGAACAAGGGACGCCTGCGCGTCAACGGCGAGGAGGCGCGCTCGCGCGGCATCTTCGGTGCACCGACCTTTCTGACCAGCGACGGCGAATTGTTCTGGGGGAACGACCGTCTGGAGCAGGCTCTGGCCTGGGCCGTCGGCGATCGCCCCGGCGCGATGCGGTGAGGCTGGCTTGACGGAGCCGGCGGGTCTAGAACCCGCCCCGTTCCCCATCGTTTGTCAGGCCGCCCCATGAGCATCGACCGCCGTCGTTTCCTCGCGATTTCCGCGGCATCGTCCTTTGGAATGGGCGGCGCCGCGCTCGCCCAGGGCTACGGCCAGGCCTTCAAGGTCGACAACGACGAAGGCCGGCCCATCGCCAACACCCGCCTGCCCGGCGAGATCGTCGGCGAGATTCCCGCTCTGCGCGGGGTCACCTATATCGGGCCGGCGGAAGCCGAGATCACGCTCTACGAGTTTTTCGACTACAACTGCCCCTATTGCCGGAAAGCCGCTGCCGACATGGCGTCGCTCGCGGGCAGCGATTCCGCCTTGCGGATCGGACTTATCAACAACCCGATCCTGTCGCCGCAATCGGCGCAGGCCGCGAAGGTGGCACTCGCGATTCAGCGCAAGCTCGGCTCTGCCGCGGCCTGGACGCTCTATCGCACAATGTTGGCAAAACCCGGCCAGATCGATGGACTCGGCGCCCTGAAGGCAGCGTCGACGCTCGGGGTTCCAGCGGCCGAACTCGAAACCATCGCAGACAGCGACGAGGTCCGCCTCGCTCTCAAGGCGCAGATGCGAATGGCCGCCGATCTCGGGCTCACCGCGACGCCGTCCTACGTGCTGGGCAACACCGGATTGCTGGGGCACCCCGGCCCGAAGGCGCTTGCCCGTATGATCGCCGCCTCGCGGCGCTGTGATCGGATCGCCTGCTGAGGCGCGCTCCCGCGCCTCACCTTCGCCACCGTTTGATCTCACCGAATCTGGCACCGTTCCACGCCGCGTCGCGCAAAGCTTCGCCGCGGGCCTCTTCGTCTTGCGCCCCCCGGACACGCATGCTAGGCCCTCGCCGCGCCGGAAGGGCGGGTTTTTCATGACTCGCGCAGACCGGCACGTTCCCAATCCTGACGGTTTTAGAGCCCACGCCGAATGAGGCGCGACCAGGCCGGAACCCTAAGGCCGGATTTAAAGAGAGAGCGGCGCGTGGCGCAGAACGGTTCCGAGGCGGGTTCCCCGGTTGCAGGCGTAGCGGCACGCTACGCGTCCGCTCTGTTCGAGCTGGCGCGCGACGAGCGCGATGTCGATGGCGTTGCGCAGAGCCTCGAGCGGTTCGACGCGATGCTCAAGGAGAGTGCCGATCTCCGCCGCCTCGTGCGCAGCCCGGTTTTCTCCGGCGCAGAGCAGGAAGCCGCCGTCGGCGCCATCCTCGATAAGGCTGAGATGTCCGGTCTCGGTGCCAATTTCATCCGCTTGGCGGCAGCGAACCGTCGCTTGTTCGCGCTGCCCGACATGATCCGCGCGTTCCGGGTTCTGGTGCGCGAATCGAAGGGCATCGTGCGCGCCGAGGTGAGCGTCGCCGAGCGTCCGTCCGACGCAGTCCTGGAAGAGATCAAGGCCAGCCTGCGCGACGTCGCCCGCGCCGAGATCGATCTCGACCTGCGCATCGACCCGAGCCTGATCGGCGGACTCGTTGTGAAGATCGGCAGTCGCATGGTCGACGCGTCCCTGCGGACCAAGCTCAACGGAATTCGCCTTGCGATGCGGGAAGCCCGGTAACGGCCTCGTCAGGCTCGACCGCTCCCGTTCCAGACCCCATTCATTCTTAAAACGACAAGAGGCCCGACGATGGACATCCGCGCCGCCGAGATCTCCGCGATCCTGAAGGATCAGATCAAGAATTTTGGCCAGGAAGCCGAAGTCACCGAGGTGGGCCAGGTCCTCTCCGTGGGTGACGGCATCGCCCGCGCCTACGGCCTCGACAGCGTTCAGGCCGGCGAGATGGTCGAGTTCGAGTCGGGCGTGCGTGGCATGGCCCTCAACCTCGAGCAGGACAACGTCGGCATCGTGATCTTCGGATCCGATCGTGACATCAAGGAAGGCCAGACCGTCAAGCGCACGGGCGCCATCGTGGACGTTCCGGTCGGCAAGGCGCTTCTCGGACGCGTCGTCGACGCACTCGGCAATCCCATCGACGGCAAGGGCCCCATTGCCACCACCGAGCGTCGCCGCGTCGACGTGAAGGCCCCCGGCATCATCCCGCGCAAGTCGGTCCATGAGCCGATGGCCACCGGCCTCAAGGCCATCGATGCGCTGATCCCGGTCGGTCGCGGCCAGCGCGAGCTGATCATCGGCGATCGCCAGACCGGCAAGACCGCCATCGCCCTCGACACGATCCTCAACCAGAAGCCGGCCCATGCGGGCACCGACGAGAACGCCAAGCTTTATTGCGTCTACGTCGCCATCGGCCAGAAGCGCTCCACCGTCGCGCAGTTCGTGAAGTCCCTCGAGGACAACGGCGCCCTGGAATACTCCATCGTCATCGCTGCCACCGCTTCGGACGCCGCTCCGATGCAGTTCATCGCCCCCTTCGCCGGCTGCGCCATGGGCGAGTATTTCCGCGATAACGGCATGCACGCCGTGATCGTGTATGACGATCTCTCCAAGCAGGCGGTGGCCTACCGCCAGATGTCGCTGCTGCTTCGCCGGCCGCCGGGCCGCGAAGCTTATCCGGGCGACGTGTTCTATCTGCATTCGCGCCTGCTCGAGCGCGCCGCCAAGATGGGCGACGCCGCCGGCAACGGCTCGCTGACCGCGCTTCCGGTCATCGAAACCCAGGCCAACGACGTCTCGGCGTACATTCCCACCAACGTGATCTCGATCACCGACGGTCAGATCTTCCTCGAGACCGACCTGTTCTATCAGGGCATCCGCCCGGCGGTGAACGTCGGCCTCTCGGTCTCGCGCGTGGGCTCCTCGGCCCAGACGAAGGCGATGAAGAAGGTCGCCGGCAAGATCAAGGGTGAGCTGGCGCAGTACCGCGAGATGGCGGCGTTTGCACAGTTCGGCTCGGACCTCGACGCCTCGACCCAGAAGCTTCTGAACCGCGGTTCGCGCCTCACCGAGCTCCTCAAGCAGCCGCAATTCTCGCCGCTGAAGATGGAAGAGCAGGTCGCGGTGATCTATGCCGGCGTCAATGGCTACCTCGACGCTCTGCCGGTTTCCAAGGTCCGTCCGTTCGAGGACGCCTTGCTCTCGACCCTGCGTACCAAGCACGCCGATCTGCTGACCAAGATCCGCGACTCGAAGGATCTCTCCGACGAGAGCGCCAAGACGCTGAAGGGCGTCGTCGAGGGCGTCGCCAAGTCGATGGCCTGAGAGGCACGATCGGTCCGTCTAGGCCGATCGAACGTCAGCGAATGCAGGCGCCCGGTGAGCCGGGCGCCGCGTCTTGAGCCGCAGCGGATGGATCTGGAAGTCACCCCATGGCGAGTTTGAAGGATCTGCGTAACCGCATCGCTTCGGTGAAGGGTACGCAGAAGATCACCAAGGCGATGCAGATGGTCGCCGCCGCCAAGCTGCGGCGCGCCCAGATGGCCGCCGAGAGCGCGCGCCCTTATGCCGAGAAGATGTCCCAGGTGCTCGGCAACCTCGCCGCCAACCTGGTCGGTGGCGTGCAGGGTCCGAAGCTTCTTTCCGGCACCGGATCGGAGCAGACTCATCTGCTCGTCGTCTGCACCGCTGATCGCGGCCTGTGCGGCGGTTTCAATTCCTCGATCTCGCGTCTGGCCCGCGAGCACATCCGCAGACTGACTGCAGAAGGCAAGACGGTGAAGATCATCACCGTCGGCAAGAAGGGCTATGACCTCCTGCGCCGCCAGTATCGCGATCAGATCGTCGAGAACGGTGACCTGCGTGGCAACAAGCCTGTGGACTACGACTTCGCCGCCGAGATCGCCGAGAGCATCATCGCCCGCTTCGATGCCGGCGAGTTCGACGTCGCGACGTTATTCTACTCGCGCTTCCGTTCGGTGATCGCCCAGGTGCCGACCGCGCAGAAGCTGATCCCGGCCGAATTGCCCGAGACTGGCGCTACGGCACCGGATGCGGCTCTCGAATTCGAGCCGAGCGAGGAGGCGATCCTCGACACGCTGCTGCCCCGCAACCTCACCGTCCAGGTGTTCCGCGCACTCCTCGAGAACGCGGCTTCCGAGCAGGGCGCCCGAACCGGCGCCATGGATTCCGCCACGCGAAACGCCGGCGAAATGATCAAGAAGCAGACGCAGATCTACAACCGTACGCGTCAGGCCATGATCACCAAGGAACTCATCGAGATCATCTCGGGCGCCGAAGCCCTCTAGGGCTTTCCGGCACCCTGACCGCAACATATCGAAGGACCGTATCATGGCGAACACCGCTACCCCCGGCGCCGGCTCCAGCAAGGTCGGCCGCATCACCCAGGTCATCGGCCCCGTGGTCGACGTTCACTTCGAAGGCCACCTGCCCGAGATTCTGAATGCCCTTGAGACCAAGAACAACGGCAATCGCCTTGTCCTCGAAGTCGCCATGCAGCTTGGCGAGAGCACCGTGCGCTGCGTTGCTATGGACACCTCGGAAGGTCTCGTACGCGGCCAGGAAGTGACCGATACCGGTCAGGCCATCATGGTCCCGGTGGGCTTCAACACCCTCGGCCGCATCATGAACGTGATCGGTGAGCCGATCGACGAGGCCGGTCCGATCGTGTCGGATACCCTGCGCGCCATCCACCAGCCTGCTCCGTCCTATGCCGAGCAGTCCACCGAGTCGCAGATTCTCGTCACCGGCATCAAGGTGGTCGATCTTCTCGCCCCCTACGCCAAGGGTGGAAAGATCGGCTTGTTCGGCGGAGCCGGCGTCGGCAAGACCGTTCTGATCATGGAGCTGATCAACAACATCGCCAAGGTGCACTCCGGCTATTCGGTGTTCGCCGGCGTCGGTGAGCGCACCCGCGAGGGCAACGATCTCTACCACGAGATGATCGAGTCCAAGGTCAATATGGACCCCAAGGAGAATGGCGGCTCGGCCGAGGGCTCCAAGTGCGCGCTGGTCTACGGCCAGATGAACGAGTCGCCCGGCGCCCGCTCGCGCGTGGCCCTCACCGGCCTCACCATCGCCGAGGACTTCCGCGATCAGGGCCAGGACGTGCTGTTCTTCGTGGACAACATCTTCCGCTTCACCCAGGCCGGTTCGGAAGTGTCGGCTCTGCTCGGCCGCATTCCGTCGGCGGTGGGCTACCAGCCGACACTCGCCACCGACATGGGCGCTCTCCAAGAGCGCATCACCACCACCACGAAGGGGTCGATCACTTCGGTGCAGGCCATCTACGTGCCCGCCGACGATCTGACCGATCCGGCGCCTGCCGCCTCGTTCGCCCACTTGGACGCGACCACCGTGCTGTCGCGCTCCATCGCCGAGAAGGGCATCTACCCGGCGGTGGATCCGCTCGACTCGACCTCGCGTATGCTCAACCCCGCCGTGCTGGGCGAGGAGCATTACAGTGTCGCCCGTCAGGTCCAGCAGACCTTGCAGCGCTACAAGGCGCTTCAGGACATCATCGCGATCCTGGGCATGGATGAGCTCTCCGAAGAGGACAAGCTCACCGTCGCTCGCGCTCGCAAGATCGAGCGCTTCTTCTCGCAGCCCTTCTCGGTGGCCGAGATCTTCACCGGCTCGCCGGGCATCCAGGTGCCGCTGGCCGATACGATCAAGGGCTTCAAGGGCCTCGTGAACGGCGACTACGACGACCTGCCGGAGGCGGCGTTCTACATGGTCGGTACCATCGAAGACGCCAAGGAAAAGGCGAAGAAGATCGCTGCGGCGGCCTGATCTTGAACTCCAAGATCGGTCTCCTCCTCGTCGGCCTCGTGGTCGGTGGCCTCGCCGGGTATCTCACCCGGCCCGAGGCCGCCGAGATCAAGGTCGGTTCGTTCAGCCTTGAAGTGCAAGGCGACCGGCCGGCAGGGGCAAGTGGCGGCTCCCTCACCACCGGCCAGATGCAGCATATCGGCATCTTCGCCGTCATCGGTGCAGCACTCGGTCTCGGGGTCGGCTTCGTCGCCGGGCGCCGCAGAGCCTGATACACAGGACGGCGCACGGCTCAGGCCGCTGTGCCGTCAGTTCTAGAGACGACAATCCGAATCGGGACTCGCGACGTTATGGCCACCTTCCAGTTCGATTTCGTCGGCCCCGAGCGGACGCTGTATTCCGGCCAGGTCGAGGCCGTGCAGCTTCCCGGCGCCGAGGGCGAGATGACCGTGCTTCCAGGTCACGCCCCGGTTCTCACCGCCCTCAAGGTCGGAATCATCGTGATCAACGAGGCCGGGCATGCCGGTAAGCGCGTCCTGGTGCGCGGCGGCTTTGCCGATATCGGGCCGACCTCCGTCACTGTGATCGCAGAGCGTGCCAATCCGTTCGAGGAGATCACGCCGGAATCTCTCGACCGCGATATCGCCGCCGTCGAACTCCAGCGCGATGCCACGGAAGATTATGCCAAGAGGGATGAGCTCAACGGCCAGATCGTCCAGCTCCAGGACGCCAAGGTCGCGCTGAACTTCTAAGGTTCGGCCAGCGCGCGTTCGATCAAGGCGTCGCGCGCCGCGCTGCCTTCCGGACAGCCCTTTTCCAGCCAGAGCGCCCGTGCCAGTGCAAGCCTGCGTCCGATCTGCGGACCCGGCGGCACCCCGCGCGCGACGAGGTCCGCTCCTGCAAGCGGCATGACCGGCGGCGCCACCTCTCCCAGAACCATCCGTCCGAGTATTTCAAGCGCTGCGGCATCGACGCGGGGATGTGGTTCGCCGTGCGTGACACGGAGTGCCAGCGCTAGACTGGGAACGCCGTGGATCGCCGCAAGACGGCGCATGCACGGACTGTCGATGCTCGATATGTCGTGCAGTGCTGCGATCGCCGGTGCGTAGTCGGATAGCCGCACATGTTCGGCTTTCGAAAGCCGCAATCCGATTCGGAGCCGGTCGGCGTCGTCGGTCGAGAACACCGCCAGCGCCGCCAGTCGATCGATGGCATCGGTCCGTGAGTTCGGAGCGATAGGAAGGGCGTCTTCGCGTCGCGCGGAGGCCCGCCTCAGGCGCTCGACGTCGCCCACGCCTCCGATCAGTCGCAGCAGCAGGCCGGTCTCGCTCAAGGTCGTTACCGCGGCCAGGGCACCTGGCGCCAGCAGCAGGTTCAGGAACTCCGCCCGAACGCGCTCACGCGACAGGCCGTCGAGTGTATCGCGCGCCGCGATACAGGCAGCGAGTCCATCGCGGTCCGGCTCCCCGATGCCGTAGCGAGCGTGAAACCGAAAGAAGCGCAGGATGCGCAGAGCATCCTCACGAATTCGGGTCGGGGCATCGCCGATGAAGCGCACCCGAGCGGCCGCCAGATCGGCAAAACCATCAGTGGTGTCGTTGAGCCGGCCATCGCCGCCCACCGACATGGCATTGATCGTGAAGTCGCGCCGGGCGGCGTCGAGGGTGAAGTCTCGGCCGAAGCGCACCACCGCATGGCGCCCATCGGTTTCGATGTCCTCACGCAGGGTCGTGACCTCGAAGGTGGTGTCGGCGGCAAGCACCGTGACCGTGCCGTGCTCGATCCCGGTGGGGATGCTACGCAATCCTGCCGCCTTTACCCGAGCGATGATCGTCGCGGGGGGAAGGGTGGTGGCGAGGTCGATGTCGCTGATCGGGGTGCCGAGCAGGGCGTCGCGGACGCAGCCGCCGACTAGCCGGGTCTCCTCGCCGTCCATGGCGAGTGCGGCCAGTACGATGGCGACGCCAGGTTCCGCCAGGAGGCGTCCGGGGGCGTCCCGATCGAGGGAGCGAACGCTCATTGGAAACGTCCCGGCACCACCTCCCCATTCTCCAGATGCGGCGGGACGTAGCCGCCGCGATGCCGCTCACCCAAAAGTCCCGTGGCCACCAGCGTGACGATGACGAGGATGATTCCGCCGAGCGTCAGGCGGAAGACCTGACCCTCCCAATGCTCGCGGTTCTTCGGGTGCCGTCCACTCACCGCAAGATAGATCGCAAACATGAGGAACGGCAGGAGGAAGATCAGGAGCTCCTCGGCGAGTCTGCGGATCATGGTGCTCTCATCGGGGAGGGGACCGGAATAGCGTGCACCGCGTCATGTCACGGAAACAGGCGCTCGTGGAGATTGTTCACGATCCCCGCCGTCACACCCCAGATCCGGTGGGGTCCATAGGAAATCGCATAGTAGCGGCGAGTCCGGCCACGCCACGTCCCGCTTTCGATCCGGCGCCGGGAGCGGTCGAGGAGGTAGGCGAGCGGCGCCTCGAAGGTATCGGCGACCTCGTCTGGATTGAGACGCAAGGGAGCGGCTGGGTCGACGAGACCGAGGACCGGCATCACGAGGAAGCCTGTAGCCGACAGGTAGGGGTCGAGATATCCCAGGAGCCGGATGGCGGCAGCATCCAAGCCGACCTCTTCGTGGGCCTCGCGCAAGGCCGCGTCGGCGGGCGTGGCGTCGGCTGGGTCGATCTTACCGCCGGGAAAGGCGATCTGCCCGGAATGGTCGCGCAGGTGCGCGGCGCGCAAGGTGAAGAGCACTCCAAGTCCGTCGTCGCGCGGTACCACCGGCACCAGCACGGCTGCCTGGCGATGCGGGCCGGGCGGAACGAACGCGTCGTCGGAATCGAGATCGTGGTCGCCGCGCGGATTCGACGTCGGGTCCCCGGGCTCCGGCGGATCGGCGGAGAGATGGGCCGATGCGCGCGCGATCAGGTCGTCCAGGGCGTCGTCGCGGCTCATGCCGGTTCGACGGCCGCGATGCGGTGGAAGGCGCCTCCGGCGCCGAGACCGAGCCAGCCGTCGCGCTCTTCGGCCAGGGCGACGAGATCGTAGGTGAGCGCCCGCGTTACCAGAGCCCAAAGGCCGCGCCGTACGTGAATATAAGGCCGCAGGCCCCCCGCCTCATCCTGTGCAAAGCGCAGAGCATGATCGGGGCCGACCGCCACGAGGTCGTCGACGTTGGTCCGGAACGCGATATGACGGTGATCGCCGTCACCCTCCACCGCCATCTCGACGGCGATGAAGGCGGCATCGTCCACGGTGATCCCGACGCTTTCCACCGGTGTCACCAGCACCACACGGCCGTCGGGCTCGCAGCGCAGGATCGAGGCGAACAGCTTTACTAGAGCCGGACGCCGGATCGGCGCCCCATCGTGGAACCACGTCCCGTCGGAGGCGATCCGCATGTCGATCGGTCCGCAATAGGGCGGATTCCAGCGCTCCACCGGGGGCGGCCCGCGCCTGGGGAGGTCACCGAGCGCTGCGCTGAGGCGGGCGATCGTCGGGTCGGGGAGCATCGGGTCTGAGGGGGCGGAATCCGTCTGCGTCATGGCCTCATTACATAGCGGCTGCGTATCGCTTGGGAACGTGTCTGTGGCATCGGTGTTTCGCCGCCCGGGCGCCGCTGTCAAATGCGAGTCGGACCTGCGGCGTCGCGTCGACCTTGCCAGGGCGGCGCAAACGGCGCCACACTCTTCCCCCGGCGGCCCGAGGACCAGATGGTGTCCGGCCGCCTCCGAGATGCCGCCGCGATCGACCGCCGGAAGTCGAAGCGAGACGCTGAGGACAGACAACGCATGATTCAGGGCTCCCAGCCAGCCGTGACCCTCGAGGACGGTATCGTCGCCACGGCGGAAGCCTGTCTCGGTGCGGTGGAGCAGGCGCGTGAGGCGGTCCACAAGGTCATCTTCGGCCAGGAGCAGGTGGTCGACCTTTCGCTGATCACCATCCTGGCCGGCGGCCACGGCCTCCTCGTTGGCCTTCCCGGCTTGGCAAAGACCAAGCTCGTCGAGACGCTCGGCATCGTGCTCGGGCTCGACGGACGCCGTGTCCAGTTCACGCCGGACCTGATGCCCTCGGATATCCTCGGCACCGAAATCCTCGACGAGGATGCCGATCGTCATCGTTCGTTCCGCTTCGTGAAGGGGCCGGTCTTCACGCAGCTGTTAATGGCCGATGAGATCAACCGCGCGAGCCCACGCACCCAGTCGGCCCTGCTTCAAGCGATGCAGGAGCATTTCGTCTCGGTGGCCGGCGAGCGCCACGATCTGCCGCGCCCGTTCCACGTGCTCGCCACTCAGAACCCGATCGAGCAGGAGGGCACCTATCCGCTGCCCGAGGCGCAGCTCGACCGGTTCCTGCTGGAAATCGACGTCGGTTATCCCGACCGCGCCGCCGAGCGCCGCATCCTCATCGAGACCACCGGCGTCGATGAGCACAAGCCGCAGGCGGTGATGTCGACGGAAAGCCTCCTCACCGCGCAGCGTCTCGTGCGCCGCTTGCCGGTGGGCGACGCCGTGGTCGACGCGATCCTCGACCTCGTCCGCTCGGCCCGTCCCGAGGGCGGCGACCCATTGCTGAAGGGCAAGCTGCTGTGGGGACCCGGCCCGCGCGCCAGCCAGGCGCTGACGCTGGCCGTGCGGGCCCGCGCCCTCATCGAGGGACGCGTCGCGCCGTCGATCGCCGACGTGAAGGCGTTGGCCGAGCCCGTCCTCAAACACCGCATGGCGCTGAGCTTCGCCGCGCGCGCCGATGGCGAGACCGTTCCGGGTCTGATCGCCCAACTCTCCGCGAAGCTCTAGGCGCCGGATGGCCATGGCCACCACGCGGGTTCTTCCCGCCGCCGCCCGCTCTCCCGGGCGACGCGAGACTGAAACGGCGCTGTCGCTCGCCGAGCGGATGCCCCGCCTGATCCTCGAGGCGCGGCGCGTTTCGACCACCCTCGCGCATGGCCTCCATGGTCGCCGCCGGGCCGGCCCGGGCGAGAGCTTCTGGCAGTTTCGCCCGTTCGTGGCCGGCGAGGCGGCTGCGCGGATCGATTGGCGCCGGTCGGCCCGCGACGACCGGCTCTACGTGCGTGAACGCGAGTGGGAGGCCGCCCACAACATCTGGTTCTGGATCGACCGCTCGGCCTCCATGGGCTTTGCCTCCCAACTCGCTCAGGCGCCGAAGGTGGAACGTGCCCTGGTCCTGGGCTTCGCGCTGGCGGACGCTTTGGTGGAGGGTGGCGAGCGCACCGGCCTCCTCGGTCTCACCCGCGCGGTGACGTCCCGCCGCATCGTCGAGACCTTGGCCCAGGCGCTCGTCGCCGATACCGCCGGGCTCGATGGCGATATGCCACCCGCTGCCGCGCCGGGGCGTTTCGACGAGGCGATCCTGATCAGCGATTTTCTGTCGCCGCTGGCCGAGGTGAAAGCCGCCGTCGATCGCATCGCCGGACATGGCACGCACGGCCACCTCGTGATGATCGTAGACCCGGTCGAAGAGACGTTCCCGTTCTCGGGCCAGGCGGTACTGCACGATCCGGAATCGCGTACCAGCCTCGCCATTGGCGATGCCGGCGCGTGGGGCGAGGCCTACCGCACGCGAATCGCCGCGCATCGGGCCGGCCTCTCGGAGATCGCCCGCGCACAAGGCTGGACGCTGACCATCCACCGCACCGACCGACCGGCCAGCGAAGCCGCCCTTCGCCTCCTGACCCTCGTCGCTGCGGCGCGCGGGACCGGCTGAGGATCATCGCGTGTTCGGATTGCCCCTGACTTTCGCCGCTCCTCTCGCTCTCGCGGCCCTTGTTGCCTTGCCGGCCCTGTGGTTCCTGCTGCGGGTGACGCCGCCGCGTCCGCAGCGGATCGAGTTTCCGCCCCTGCGGATCATGGCCGACCTGTTGGCCAAGCGCGAGACGCCGGCCCGCACCCCGCCGTGGCTCCTCATTCTTCGGATTCTCGCCGCCGCCTGTCTCGTCCTCGCGGTGTCCGGCCCGGTCTGGAATCCGTCCGGCATCGTCGCCGCGTCCGGCCGCACGCCGCTTCTCGTGCTGATCGACAACGGCTTCTCCGCCGCCCACGATTGGCGCGATCGCCTGCGCGTCGCCACTGACGCCATCGAGGCCGCGGCGCGCGACGGGCGCCCCGTGGCCGTCGTGGCGTTGGCCGAACCGGCGGCAGCCTTCGAGGCCAAGGTGCCGGCGGCGGCTCTCGATCGCCTGCGTGCCATTGCGCCGCGACCGCATCTGGCGGATCGCTCAGCGCACCTGAACGGAATCAGCGCCTTTCTCGAGCGTACCCCCAATGCATCGTTGATCTGGATCAGCGACGGCGTTACCGGGCCGGGTGAGGAGACGTTCGCCAAGGGGCTGGCCGATCTCACGGCAAAATACGGCGCCGGGCTCACTATCCTGACGGCCGACCGGCCGACGGCCTTGGCGCTCTCGGCTGCCGAATCGGCGGGTCGGCTCACCGCTCGTGTCCTGCGTGCCGCTCCGAACGGGCGCGATACTGGCCTCGTGCGCGCCCTCGATCAGAAGGGTCTGCCCCTCGCAGAGCACGATTTTACGTTTGGAGATGGCGCGACCGAGGCCGAGATCGGCTTCGATCTGCCGGTGGAGCTGCGCAACGGCATCAGCCGGCTCGAAATTCTCGCCGAGCGTTCTGCCGGCGCCGTCACGCTCATGGACGAGCGCGGGAAGCGCCGTCGCGTCGGCCTCGTCTTCGGCGGCACCAGCGACCAGGCCCAGCCGTTGCTGGCCCCGACCTACTACCTGTCGCGGGCGCTTACCCCCTTCGCCGATGTGCAGGAGCCACGCGGCGCCAAGGGTGTCGCCGATTCCGTGGCGCAGATGCTCGACGCCCAGGTTTCGGTGCTCGTGCTGGCCGATGTCGGGGCCCTCGACGCGCCGACCCTGGCTCGCGTGGAATCGTTCGTGGACGACGGCGGGTTGCTGCTGCGTTTCGCTGGCCCGCGTCTGGCCGCCGGTAACGATCCTCTGGTGCCGGTCCGCCTTCGCCGGGGTGGTCGCACGCTTGGCGGCACACTGTCCTGGGATAGCCCCAAGACACTGGCCGCCTTCGCCCCGGAAAGCCCGTTCGCGGGCCTCGTCCCGCCTGCGGATATCGGTGTGCGACGCCAGATCTTAGCGGAGCCCGATGGCGATCTGCCGGGCCGCACATGGGCGTCGCTGCAGGACGGTACGCCCATCGTCACCGCACAGAAGCGGGAAAAAGGGCTCGTGGTGCTGTTCCACGTCACCGCCGATACGACGTGGTCGAACCTGCCATTGTCGGGCCTGTTCATCGACATGCTGCGCCGTGTGGTGGCGCTTGCCGGCTCCACTGCGGCGCCGGCCGGAGAAACATCGGCCAAGCCCGCCGCGGTGCTGGCGCCACGCCTCACCCTCGATGGGTTCAGCGCTCTCGGCAGCCCGCCGGCCGGCGCCACTGCGGTTGCGGCTGATTATTCCGAGCGGGGATCGTTCGAGCACCCACCCGGTTTCTACGGGCCGGCTGATGGCGGTCTCGCGGTGAACGCGCTCAAGGCCGACGACCGCCTCAAGCCCCTCGACTTTGCGCCCCTCAAGGCGGCCCGCACCGGCTCCCTCGCGGGGGCGGAGACCCTCGATCTGCGCGCCACCCTTTTCACCCTGGCCCTGATGCTTCTCATTCTCGATACGCTCGCCGGCCTCTGGCTCGGCGGGTTCCTCCGCCGCCGTGGCGGCTTCGGGCGCTCCGCCACCGCTGCGCTTCTGGCGATGATCCTCGTCGCGCCGGCACTGCTTCCGACGCCGGTCCAGGCGCAGACGGCGGCGTCTCGACCCAACGGGATTGAATCTGCGCTTGCGACCAGGCTCGCTTTCGTCGTCACCGGTGACGAGGCGGCCGATGCCGCGAGTCGGGCTGGCCTGTCGGGCCTGACTCAGATGCTCGCGAGCCGCACCGCGCTCGAACCCGGAGAGCCGATCGGTATCGATCCGGCCAAGGACGAACTCGCGTTCTACCCGCTGATCTACTGGCCCATCGTCGCCGGCCGGCCGCAGCCGAGCGAGGCCGCGATCCGCCGTATCGACGCCTTCATGCGCAATGGCGGCACAGTCCTGTTCGATACCCGGGACGCGCTCACCGCACGTCCAGGCGGGCCGCCGACGCCGGAAGGCGCCTACCTGCGCAAGATGCTGTCCACCCTTGAGGTCCCGGAACTGGAGCCGGTGCCGGCCGACCACGTGCTGACGAAGGCGTTCTACCTCGTCGATGATTTCCCTGGCCGCTATGCCACCGGTCAGACCTGGGTCGAGACCCTGCCGCCGGCCGCCGAGGGAACCGAGCGCCGGCCGGCACGGGCCGGAGACGGCGTCTCGCCGATCATCATCACCGGCAACGACCTCGCCGCGGCCTGGGCGGTGGGCAAGCGCGGCGAGCCGCTCTACCCCATCGTCGGTGGCGACCAGCGCCAGCGTGAGATGGCGTTTCGCGGCGGAATCAACTTCGTGATCTACACCCTGACCGGGAACTACAAGGCGGATCAGGTCCACGTACCGGCTTTGCTGGAGCGGCTCGGACAGTGACGATCGTAGCGATGCCAACGATCGAAATAGCGGCCTTCGCTCTAAAGTGGCTGCGCGCCGCGGATTCATCTCAAGGTTCTCTCAGCATTCCGCTGAGAAACTGGAGGCCTTCTTCCGCACCGATTTGGCGAGCTACTGAGGTGGAAGACGCCGTAAGGGGACAAACCGACATCACAGCGAATTTAGAGGCCACACGCCGATGCTGAGCCTCAGCTTCACTCCCCTGGTGCCCTGGCCGGTCCTGGCCGGATTCGGGATCGTCGTGGCGATCTTCTGCGTCCTGGCGCTGCTGGCGCGCGGACGCACAGCGCTCCTGCGCAGCGTAGCGCTTGCGCTTGTGCTGCTCGCCATCGCCAACCCGTCGCTGGTCCGCGAGGATCGTGAGCCGGTCAAGGACATCGTCGCGGTGGTGGTCGACCGCTCGGGCTCGCAGGCGCTCGGCGACAGGCCGGCAATGACCGACGCGGTGCGGGCGGAGCTTCAGCGCCGCTTCGGTGCACTGGCCGAGATCGAGCCGCGCTTCATCGATGTGCCCGATGCCAAGGACAGCGATGATGGCACCAAGCTGTTCACCGCTCTGTCCCAGACCCTGGCCGACGTCCCCCCTGAGCGCCTCGCCGGCGTGGTCATGCTCACCGACGGGGTCGTTCACGATATCCCCGCCTCGGTGGCGGCATTGGGAATTAAAGGACCGCTCCACGTGCTCGTCACCGGGCACCCGGACGAGCGCGATCGTCAGATCAAGCTGATCGAGGCGCCGCGGTTCGGCATCGTCGGGCGCGACCTGACGATCCGCGCCGAGGTGATGGAGCGCGGCGGCACCGGCAATGCCGTGGTGACCGTTCGCCGCGACGGCGAAGAGGTCGGTCGGCGCGCCTTCCCCACCGGACAACCGTTCTCGTTGACCATGCGGATCGACCATGGCGGTCCCAACGTGGTCGAGATCGAGGTTGAGCCCCTTGCCGGTGAGCTCACCAAGGTCAACAACCGCGCCGTCCTTCCCATCGAGGGCATTCGCGAAAAGCTGCGGGTGCTCCTCGTTTCGGGTGAGCCGCACCAGGGCGAGCGTACGTGGCGCAACCTCCTGAAATCGGACGCCAACGTCGATCTCGTCCACTTCACGATTCTGCGGCCGCCGGAGAAGCAGGACGGCACGCCGATCTCGGAGCTTTCGCTGATCGCCTTCCCGACGCGTGAATTGTTCGTTCAGAAGATCAAGGACTTCGACCTGATCATCTTCGACCGGTACGCCAACCAGAGCGTCCTGCCGTCGGCCTATTTCGACAACATCGTCCGCTACGTCCGCGAAGGCGGTGCGCTGCTGATCGCGGCCGGACCCGAATTCGCATCTTCATCCAGTCTCGCCCGAACCCGACTCGCTCAGATTCTGCCGGGTGAGCCCAACGGCCGTGTCGTCGAGCAGCCCTACAAGGCAGCGTTGACCGCAACCGGTAACCGCCACCCGGTGACACGGGCGCTGCCGGGCTCCGAGGTATCGCCGCCAGCCTGGGGCGACTGGTTGCGGATCGTCTCGGCCCAGGTGAAGCCCGGGATCCAGCCGATCCTCCAGGGCCCGAACGCCCTGCCGCTTCTCGCCCTGTCGCGCGAGGAGAAAGGTCGTGTCGCGCTGCTGCTGTCGGACCATGCCTGGCTGTGGGCGCGCGGCTATCAGGATGGCGGTCCCTATCTCGATCTGCTGCGCCGCCTCGGCCATTGGCTGATGAAAGAGCCGGCGCTCGAGGAAGAGGCGCTGCGGGCGCAGACCACCGGACACGGTCGCGAGATTCGCGTCGAGCGCCAGACGATGGCCGACACGATCGAGCCGGTCCGCGTCACCGGTCCGACCGGCACGGAACGCACATTGACCCTCGCGCAGGGCGAACCCGGCCTGTTCTCCACGACCTTCGAGGCGACGGAACTCGGGCTGCACACCCTGCGTTCGGGCAACCTCGTCGCCTTCGTCAGCGTCGGGCCGCCGAACCCGCGCGAACTGGCGGACGTGTTCAGCGACACGGAGCGCCTCAAGGCCCTGGCGGAGGCCACCGGCGGCTCGATCCGGCGTATCGCCGAGGCCAATGGCGGCACTGCCGTCCCCCGGCTCCAGGCAGTCCGGAGTGGACGCCTCGCCGGCGCCGATTGGATCGGGTTCCGCCCGAGCGACAGCGCCAATATCCGCGGCGTCGAGGTCTACCCGCTGGCGCTCGGCCTCTGGGCGTTGGCTGCCCTCGCTGGAGCCGTGCTGGCGATGTGGCTGGTGGAGGGTCGGCGCGGCAGCGTGGCTTGAGGGACGTCGACGGATCAATCCGCGGTCTTCGCAATCCGCCCGTCCCGTGATCGACGCGTCAGCGGCTGCGGGTGGCGCTGACGCTGCCTGAGACGGTTTCGCAGGCGCCGGGCTTCAATTCGCGCCATAGGAAGCGTGACGGATCGACGGGGCCGGGCGGCACGAGGCGTCCGGGGGGCACCGGCGTGAAGCCGAAGCGCCGGTAATAGGGGCCGTCGCCCACCAGAACGACGAGGCTGTGGCCCGTGGCCACCGCCGCATCCAGGCTGGTCTGCATCAACGCTGCGCCGATGCCGCGCTTCTCGAAACTCGGATCGACGGTCAGCGGCCCGAGCACGAGGAGTGGCCCGCTTGCTTCGGCCGGCCCGATGCGGATCGAGCCGACCAGATAGGTGCCGACCAATGCCGTGAAGCACAGCTCGGCCAGGGGATGCGTCCCTTCGCGAAGGCGATAGGCGGTGCGGGCGAAGCGCCCCGGCCCGAAGGCGCGGGCATGCAGGCGATCGATGGCGGCGACGTCCCCTGGGCGTTCCAGCCGAATGACCAGGGGCAGGGTGGTCATGTGGCGCGCGCCGAAAAATCGATGCGTGGATCGATCCAGGTGTAGATCAGATCGGACAGCAGGTTCACCGCGAGCCCGAGGAGCGAGAAGATGTACAGCGTCGCGAAGACCACAGGATAGTCGCGCCCGACGATGGAGGTGAAGGACAGGAGTCCGAGGCCATCGAGCGAGAAGATCGTCTCGATCAGGAGCGAGCCGGTGAAGAACGCCGAGATGAAGGCCGCGGGAAAGCCCGCGATGACGATGAGCATGGCGTTGCGAAACACGTGCCCGTAGAGCACCCTCCGCTCGGAGAGGCCCTTCATCCGAGCGGTCAGCACGTATTGCTTGCGGATCTCATCGAGGAACGAGTTCTTGGTGAGCAGCGTCGAGGTTGCGAAGGCGCCCAGCACCAGGGCGGTGAGCGGCAGCGTCATGTGCCAAGCGTAGTCCACCAGCTTCCCCCACAGGCTGAGGGTCTCGAAATTCTCGCTGGTCAAGCCGCGGATCGGGAAGATCTGGACGAACGAGCCGCCGGCGAACAGGATGATCAGCGCGATACCGAACAGGAAGCTCGGGATCGCGTAGCCGACGATCACGACAGCCGAGGTCCACAGGTCGAAGCGCGAACCGTCGCTCACCGCCTTACGGATGCCGAGCGGAATCGAAATCGCGTAGGAGATCAGTGTCATCCACAGACCCAGCGAGATCGAAACCGGCAGCCGCTCGCGGATCAGTTGCAGCACCGAGACATCGCGAAAGTAGCTGTTGCCGAAATCGAACCGGGCGTAGTCCCAGATCATTTTGGCGAAGCGCTCGGGCGCCGGCTTGTCGAAGCCGAATTGCTGTTCGAGTTTCTTGATGAAGGCCGGGTCGAGCCCCTGGGCGCCGCGATAGCGGGAACTGGCCTCGCCGCCGCCAGAGGATCGAGCCGAGCCGCCGAGATCGCCGGCACCGCCGGTCACCCGCGACAGGCTGCCCTCGCTCTGACCCTGAAGCTGCGCCAGTACGCGCTCCACCGGGCCGCCGGGGGCGAACTGAACGATGACGAAGGTAATGAGCATGATCCCGAAGATGGTCGGGATCATCAGGGCGAGGCGTCGCAGGATGTAGCCGAGCAAAGGCGAGTATCCTCAGTTGCGGCCGATGCGCCGGGCTTTCGCGGCATCGTACCACCACACACCCGGTACGCCGAGGTCGTAGGCCGGACCCTGTGCCGGACGGCCATAGACATCCCACAGCGCGAGCCGGTGATCGGCCTTGTACCACATCGGCACCCAGTAGCGGCCCGCGCGCAGCACCCGGTCGAGGGCGCGAGCGGCATGGACCATCTCGATGCGCGAGGTGGCGTCGACGACTTTGGCGATGAGCGTATCCACCGCCGGGTTGGCGATGCCCGAGAGGTTGTTGGAGCCCGGGGTGTCGGCGGCGCGCGAGCCGTAGATCTCGCGCAGTTCGGGGCCGGGCGTCATGCCGCCGGCATAGCGGCGCGAGGTCACGTCGAAGTCGAAATCCTTGAGCCGCGCCTGATACTGCGAGGCATCGACGAGCCGTATGCGGCCCTTGATCCCGATCAGCCCGAGGTTGCGGATGAAGGGATGCGTCACCGGCTCGAACACCGGATCGTTGTCGAGGAACTCGATCTCGAGCGGCTTGCCTGAGGGGAGGCGGATCGTGCCGCCCTCACGGGTACAGCCGGCCTCGCGCAGCAGGGCTACGGCGCGGCTCAGCAATGCCCGGTCCTGACCGGTGCCGTCCGAATCCGGTGGGCTCCAGGGCTCGCCGAAGACATCCGCCGGCAAGTCGGCGCGCATGGGATCGAGCAGGGCGAGTTCCTCCCGCCCCGGCTTGCCGGTGGCCTTGAGCTCGGAATTCTCGAAGAACGACGCGGTGCGCTGATAGGCGCCGAACATCAGGTTCTTGTTCGACCAAGTGAAGTCGAAGCACAGGCCGATCGCCTCGCGGATGCGCGCATCGCGAAACGCCTCGCGGCGGGTGTTGATCCACCAGCCCTGAGTGCCCGAGGGGCGCGCGTCGGGCACGACCTCCTTGCGCACCCGTCCCTCGGTGACAGCGGGAAAGTCGTAGCCGGTCGCCCAGACCCGCGAGGTGAACTCCTCGCGAAAGGTGAACGCGCCGCCCTTGAACGCCTCGAACGCCACCTGCCGATCGCGGAAATACTCGTAGCGGATGGCGTCAAAATTGTTCTGGCCGATCGTCACCGGCAGATCGGCGGCCCAGTAATCGGCTACCCGTTCGAACTCGATGAATCGGCCGGCCTCGATACGCCCGACCCGGTAAGGGCCCGACCCGAGTGGTGGCTCCAACGACGACGCCTCGAAGTCGCGTTTTTCATAATAGGCCTGAGAGAAGATCGGCAGCGTCGTCACGAACAGTGGCAAGTCGCGGCTGCGACCAGGCGCGAAGCGCACCACGACGGTCTCGTCGCCCTCGGCCACAGCCTCGGTCATATCGCGGATCACCTGCGCGATCTCGGGATGGCCCTTCTCCTTCAGGAGCATCAGCGAGGCGGCGACGTCCTTTGCCGTCAGGCGCGAACCGTCGTGGAAGCGGGCCTGCGGACGCAGGGCGAACCGATAGGTCAGCCCGTCCTGCGCGATCTCCACCGAGCGGGCGAGGAGCCCGTAGAGCGCGTCGGGTTCGTCGAGGGCGCGCACCATCAGGGAGTCGAAGGTGAGGTTCATGCCCGCGGCGCCATCGCCGCGCAGCACGTAGATGTTGAGGGTGTTGAAGGTGTCCGACGCCTGGTTGCCCATTGTGGAGGCGAGCTGCGCCGAGAACCGGCCGCCGCGCGGCGCTTCCGGGTTTACATAGGCGAAGTTCGGAAAATCGGCGGGGTATTTCAGCTCGCCGAAGCTCGACAGCCCGTGGCTGGTCCTGGGACCATCCGCCCGGCTCGAGCCGGGCAACGCCGCCGAGGCGGCGATGACCCCGGCCCCGAGGACCAGGGTGCGCCGGCTCGGCGCAGCACTCACCGCGGCGCCCCGGTCTTGGCGGCCAGTGCCTCGTCGTACCACCACGTGGTGGGAAAGCCCGAGCTTCCGTAGAGCGGCAGAGTTTTGGGGTGGGCGAAGCGATTCCAGCGCAGGGTCCGCGCGACGTTGGAGGCCCATTGCGGCACCACGTAATCATGGGCGAGCAACACCCGGTCGAGGGCATGCGTCGCCGCGAGCACGCCGGGCCGATCCGCTGCGTAGATCACCCGCTCGATCAGCGCGTCGATGGCCGGATCCTTGATGCCGATCAGGTTGCGCGAACCAGCCTTGTCGGCAGCGGCCGAGCCCCAATACTCGCGCTGCTCGTTGCCGGGCGACAACGATTCACCCCACGAACTGGTGGTGACGTCGAAATCGAAGGCGCGCAGGCGGTTCTGGTACTGGGCCTGATCGATCACCCGGAGGCTGCTGTTGATGCCGATGAGCTTCAACTGCGCCGCGAACGGCAGCACCACCCGCTCGAACACACTCTGGAATTCCAGGAATTCCAGGGTGAGCGGCTCGCCGGTTTTCACATCGGTCATCTGGCCGTTGCGCAACTCGTAGCCGGCCTCCTTGAGGAGACGGACCGCCTCGCGCAGGTTGGCCCGGACCGCATCCGGGTTGCCGTTGACCGGGTTGGTATAGGGCGTGGTGAAGACGCTCGCCGGAACCTTGTACTTCACGCTCTCCAGGATCGCCAGTTCCTCTCCTTGCGGAAGGCCGGAGGACGCGAGTTCGGAGCCGAAATAATAGGAGTCGATCCGCTTGTAGAGGCCGAAGAACAGCGAGCGGTTCATCTCCTCGAAGTTCATCGCGAGGTTGAAAGCCCGGCGGACACGCGGATCGGCGAATTTCGGCCGGCGGGTGTTGAATACGAAAGCCTGCATCGTGCCGTTGCCGCGATCCGGGAACTCCTCCTTGATCAGGCGACCGTCCTTCACGGCCGGGAAATTATCGTAGGCCGTGGCCCAATTGCGCGCGACGTTCTCCTGGCGAAAGTCGAACAGGTCGCCCTTCAGTGCCTCGATCAGCACGGTGGAGTCGCGAAAATATTCGTAGCGCATCGTGCCGAAATTGTTCC
Organism: Methylobacterium sp. BTF04; assembly: GCF_010692745.1. Classification (GTDB taxonomy): domain Bacteria; phylum Pseudomonadota; class Alphaproteobacteria; order Rhizobiales; family Beijerinckiaceae; genus Methylobacterium. Next base: position 21,901 of record NZ_JAAHTB010000012.1, on the reverse strand, counting down.
GACCGGCATTCACCGGCAGATCCTTGCCCCAGTAATCCGCCACCCGCTCATAGGTGGCGCTACGGCCGGGCTCGAACTTCGCGAGCCGGTAGGGGCCGGAGCCGAGGGGGATCTCAAGGGTGGTTTGGGTGGCGTCGCGCGGGCGTCCCTGCGCATCCTTGCCGGTCCACCAATGCTTGGGCAGCACGCGGAGCTGGCCGATCACCTGCGGTAATTCGCGGTTGCCCTTCTCGGCGAAGGTAAAGGTCACTTCGCGTGGACCGGTCACCGCGGCTTTCGTCACCGTTTGATAATAGGCGGCGTAGAACGGGCTGTTGGCCTTCAGTGTATCGAACGACCAGACCACGTCCTCGGCGGTGATCGGTGCGCCGTCGTGCCAGTGGGCGCCCTCACGGAGCCTGTAGGACACCGCCGAGAGGTCGTCGGCGAGCCGCACGCCATCGGCGAGCAGGCCGTAGGAGGTGAACGGCTCATCGGCCGATTCGGTCATCAGGGTGTCGTAGAGGATCGCGATGCCGCCTTCGAGGTCGCCCTTGAGGCCGGACACGACGACATTGAAATTGTCGAAGCCGCCCTGCGCCCCGAGGCGCACGAGGCCACCCTTGGGGGCTGCCGGGTCGGCATAGTCGAAGGCCTTGAAATCGGCCGGGTATTTGGGCTGCCCCATCAGCGTGACGGCGTGAAGCCACGGCCCGCTCGGCGCTGCAGGCGCCGGTTCCTGCGCCCAGGCGCGCGATCCCACGGTGAGAACGGCCAGGGTGGCAGCGAGGAGGCGTCCGAGCAGGGCTTGTCGCATCACGATCTGGCGGTCTCCGAATGGTCCGTCGGCGGCGCGTTTTCGTCGCCTGAGCGGCGACGGCAGGGCGCCGTTCTAGGACGGACCGGCGGGCGACGCCAAGTGAGCGATTTTCGCGCAGAGGCGTGAGCCTCGAAGCGGGGTCCAAAACAAAAAGGCCGGGGAATACCCGGCCTTTCCGATCGTCTCGCTGATTGACGACGCTCGCCTATTCCGCCGGCTTCTCGGCGGGGGCTGCCGGGGCCGCATCGGGAGCGGGCGGGGGTGCGTCCGCTGGCTTCGGTTCCGCGGCTTTCGGCACCGCAGGGGCTGCGGGCTTCGGCTCGGCCTTGCCCTCAGTCGGTTTGGATTCGGCGGCGGCCTTGGATTCGGCGGGCTTGGATTCGGCAGGTTTGGCGTCGACAGGCTTGGCCTCGGCCTTCTTGTCCGCCACCGGGAGCGGTGCCGGCGTGTCGGCCAGCGTGCGCAGATAGGCGATGACGTCGGCCCGCTCGGTGGGCGAGGTGATGCCGGCGAACGCCATCTTGGTGCCGGCGATGTAGACCTTCGGATTGGTCAGGAACTTGTCGAGCTCGTCGTAGCTCCAGTTGCCACCCTTCTCCTTCATCGCGGCCGAGTACTCGAAGCCCTCGTGGTGGGCGCGCTGCCGGTCGACGATGCCGTAGAGGTCCGGGCCGACCTTGTTCGGGCCACCCTTCTCGAAGCTGTGGCAGGAGGTGCACTTCTTGGCGCCCGACTGGCCCTTGTCCGCGCTGGCACTGGCGAGCCGGATCGGCAGCGGCTCGGCCTGCGCCTCGGGCGCCGCGGAGGCGCCGGCGGCCTTGGCCTGCGGCTCGGGTAGAGCATATCCGGCGGTGCCGGCGGGCTTGGGATTGTAGATCAGCTCGGCAACGAAGCCCGACCCGACGGCGAACAGGACGGCGCCAAGCGCTGCACCCGCGACCTTGTTCAGCTCGAAAGAGTCCATTCTCGACAACTCCGAAGTATCCGGCAGGGGAAGTACGCAGGATGGGTCCGGCAGTGGCGCCACGCGCCGGACTTTGGAAAGGATCGAGGGTGCTTAGCCGTTGAAGGCCGATCTTGACAATGGCGGAGTGCAGGACCGCGTAGTCGCAGACACGCGCCCGTGCACGCACAGGGCCAGGCGGGCTTCGTTTCGCGGGAAGGAGGGGTTCGCCTCGCGATGACCGGGATTTCGCCTCGCGATGACAAGGCGTCCCCCGGCTGATAGAGCCGCTTTGCCACCGGCACCGCTTCGGCTTCGGTCGAGCTTAAGGCCGTGAGCGTGACGGAATGGCCTCATGACATGGCGGCCGTTCTGAAACCGAAAGATCGACGCCAGACCGATGTCCGATCCCCTTGTCCTCATTCCTGCCCGCATGGCGGCGACCCGCCTGCCGAACAAGCCGCTCGCCGATCTCGCGGGTGAACCGATGATCGTCCATGTCTGGCGGCGCGCCGTGGAAGCCGGCATCGGGCCGGTGGTGGTGGCAACCGACACCGCGGCCATCATCGATGTGATCACCGCCGCGGGCGGCCTCGCTGTCCTGACACGGGCGGACCATGCCACCGGGTCCGATCGGCTCGCGGAGGCCCTGGAGATCGTCGATCCGCACGGCAATCACGACGTGGTCGTCAACGTGCAGGGCGACCTTCCGACTATCGATCCGGCCGCAATCGGTGCGGCGATCGCGCCTTTGGCCGATCGATCTGTGGATATCGCCACCTTGTGCGCGGTCATTACCCGCGAGGAGGAGCGCCACGACCCCAACGTGGTCAAGCTCGTCGGCCATCACGTCGGCCCGAGCCGGTTGCGGGCGCTCTACTTCACTCGCGCTGCGGCCCCCTGGGGGGAGGGCCCTCTTCACCACCATATCGGCCTCTACGCCTATCGCCGCCGGGCGCTCGCGCGCTTCATGGCCCTGCCGCCGGGGGAACTCGAGACCCGCGAGAAGCTGGAGCAACTGCGCGCCTTGGAGGCCGGGATGCGCATCGACGCGATGATCGTCGACGACCTGCCGCTGGGCGTGGATACCCCCGCCGATCTGGAGCGGGCCCGCGCGTTGCTCAGCGCCCGCCGCCTTAATTGATCCTCACCGACACCCCGCAAAAAGATCGACCGCCATGCCCCACCGCACGATCTCCTATCAGGGCGAGCCCGGCGCCAACTCCCACATCATCTGCGCCCAGGCCTATCCCGACTGGACGCCGCTGCCTTGCCCGACCTTCGAGGACGCCTTCGCGGCGGTCACCGAGGGCCGGGCAGCGCGGGCGATGATCCCTATCGAGAACTCGATCGCCGGGCGGGTCGCCGACATCCACCATCTCATCCCGACCTCGGCGCTCCACATCGTCGCCGAACATTTCCTGCCGATCCATTTTCAGCTGATGGTGCTGCCCGGCACGCCCGTGGAGGCATTGAAGAGCGTCCACAGCCACGTCCATGCACTCGGCCAGTGCCGCAAGATCATCCGGCGCCTCGGTCTGAAGGCGATCGTCGCCGGTGACACGGCCGGTGCCGCGCGCGAGGTCGCCGAGGCCGGAGATCCGAGCCGCGGCGCTCTGGCGCCCGCCCTTGCGGCACAGGTCTATGGGCTCGACATCGTCGCCCGTGACGTGGAGGACGAGAGCCACAACACCACGCGCTTCGTGGTGTTCTCGCCCGAGCCCGAGCCGATGGCGGCCGATGCCGGCCCGGCGGTGACGAGCTTCATCTTCCGCGTGCGCAACATTCCGGCCGCGCTCTACAAGGCGATGGGCGGCTTCGCCACCAACGGCGTCAACATGTCGAAGCTCGAGAGCTACATGGTCGACGGGCAATTCTCGGCGACGCAGTTTTACGCCGAGGTGGATGGCCATCCCGAGGATCCGGGCCTCGCCCGTGCCCTCGAGGAACTCGCCTATTTTTCGCGCGAAGTGCGGATCATCGGGACCTATCCGGCCCATCCCTATCGGGAGGCGAGCCGGATGGCGGCGGAGTGACCTGACGGGTTGGGCATTTCGTCAAGCCGATGGCGGTGCCTCCTTGGCCGATATCGCCTAACCTTCGCCTATGACCGCAACGACGCTTGCCCCCGATCCCCGCCCGACGCTCGCTCAGCCGGATGACGACCCCCATCTCTGGCTCGAGGAAATCGACGGGCTCGAGGCCGTCGCCTGGGTCGAGGCGCAGAACGCCGAGACCCTGGGGCGCTACGCCGATGCCGCCTTCGCACGTGACCGCGACACGGTGCATGCGCTGCTCGACCGGCCCGGCCGCATTCCTATGGTCCAGCGCCGCGGCGACTTTCTCCACAACCTCTGGAAAGACGCGGAGCACCCGCGCGGACTGTGGCGTCGGACGGATGAGCCGGGCTACCGCGCCGGCAATCCGGTCTGGGCGATTCTGCTCGACCTCGATGCCCTCGCCGCGGCCGAAGGCGAGGATTGGGTCTGGGCCGGCGCCGATGTCCTCCCGCATGCCCACGACCGCGCGCTCCTGCGCCTGAGCCGGGGCGGCGGTGACGCCACGGTTCAGCGTGAGTTCGACCTGACCACTTGCCGCTTCGTCGCCGACGGCTTCGTCCTGCCAGAGGCCAAGGGCGGGGCAACGTGGCTCGATCGGGACACCCTGCTGCTGTCGAGTGCTTTTGGCGAGGGCATGGCGACGCGCTCTGGCTATGCCCGCACGGTGCGACTGTGGCCGCGCGGCTCGGATCCGTCGTCCGCCCAGGTTCTGTTCGAGACCGCGCCCGGGAACATGGCCGTCTGGGGCGAAGTCGAGCGCCATGACGGCAGCGAGCGCATCGTGTTTTCGGAACGCACCGGCTTTTTCGATGCCGCCATCCATCTCGGTGACCGGACCGGTGCGCGCACGCTCCTGGCGATCCCCACCGACGCGGAAATTCACCTGCATCGCGATTGGCTTGCCGTGCGGCCGCGGACCCCGTGGAGCGTCGGCGGTGCCACCCATGCGGCCGATACCGTGCTGGTCATCGCACTCTCGGCGTTTCTCGCCGGTGCCCGCGATTTCGCGGTTCTGTGGCAGCCGAGCGAGCAAAACGCTCTCCAGGAGATCTTTTGGTCGAACGGTCGCCTCGTCATCGGCGCCCTCGACGACCTGCGTCCCGCCTTCGAGGTCTTCACCCCGGACACCGAAGGCTGGATTCGTCGCGGCGTGCCCGGGCTGCCGACGGTCGGTAGCGTCTCGGTCTGGCCGTTCGACGCCGAGTCCGAGGAGGCCGATGGCGAACTCCTCGCCGTCGTGCAGGACCCGGTGACGCCGCCGACCTTGCTCGCCATTCCACCGGCCCTGTCGAGCCCGACAATCCTGCGCACCATGCCGGCCGCCTTCGATGCATCCGGATTGGCCGTGACGCGGCATGAGGCCGTCTCTGCGGACGGCACCCGCATCCCCTACGTCCAGGTCGGGCCGGCGGGCGAGACCGGAGAGGCTCCGGTCCACATGTCCGCCTATGGCGGCTTCAAGGTTTCGGTGCTGCCGACGTACCAGGCCGTGCTTGGCAAGCTGTGGCTCGAGCCCGGCGGGACCAGTGTCGTCGCCAACATCCGTGGCGGCGGCGAATTCGGCACGCGCTGGCACGAGGCCGGGCGTCGCGAAGGCAAGGCCCTGGCGCATGACGATTTCGCCGCCGTCGCGGCCGACCTCGTCACCCGCGGAATCACCCGGCCGGGCCGCATCGCCGCCGAGGGCGGTTCGAATGGCGGGCTCCTCATCGCCAACATGCTGACGCGCTATCCCGAACGCTTCGGCGCCCTGTTCTGCACTATCCCGCTGATCGACATGCGCCGCTACGCCAAGCTGCTCGCCGGAGCGAGTTGGATCGCCGAGTACGGCGACCCCGACGACCCGGAGGATTGGCGCTTCCTCGGCGCCATCTCGGCCTATCACGTCGCCGAGGCCGGGCGCCCCTATCCGCCGATCCTCATCGCCACGAGCCGGCGCGACGACCGCGTCCACCCGGGCCATGCCCGCAAGATGGCCCGCAAGCTCCATGCGCTGGGTTATCCCGCTTCCTTCTACGAGCCCGCCGCCGGTGGCCACGGCTACGGCAAGGATAGCGCCGAGACCGCCGCCTTCCTCGCCCTCGGCATCGGTTTCCTGAGGCAATCGATCGGCTGGCAGCCCGCGGCTTGAGGATCGGCCCGGCCGCCGCGTTCAGCTGAGCGGCGGTCCTGGTGGATAGGTCGCGTGATCAAGTCTGCTTGTACACCAGACTAAAGAATCTTATGAGCGGGAAGATGCAGTATCCGTACTTTAGAATAAAACAATTCAAAGGTGCGGTTCTTTAGAATCGGCAACATGTCGAAGCTCGACTCCGAAATTTCCAGTGCAGGTCTCGCGGCACGTTCTGTGGCGGACGCACGCGGTGCGCAGATCGAGGCGGTAATCACCTCGGCCGTCCTGATGGACGGCCGGCGTGAGGTCGTGATCGTTCACGGAGGTGAACGCTACCGCCTCCGGATCACCGCCAACGATAAGCTAATCCTCACCAAATGACGGCCCGTCCCGCCCTGCTGCTGAATCGCCGCCGGTTGCTGCTGGCTGCGTCGGTGGGCGCACTCACGCCGCGTACGGCATGGGCCGCCGGGCCCGCCACCCGGATCGCGTCCCTCGGCGGTGCCGTCACCGAGATCCTGTATCGCCTTGGCGCCGGCCCGCGGATCGTCGCCGTCGACACCACGAGCCTGCAGCCGCCCGAGGCGCTGCGCGAGAAGGCGAATGTCGGCTATCTGCGTGCGCTGTCCGCCGAAGGCCTGCTCTCCGTCGGACCAGACCTCGTCATCGCCGCGGAGGGGGCCGGTCCGCCCGAAATCCTCACCTTGATTCGCGAGGCCGGCGTGCGGGTGGAGATGGTGAAGGAGCCGCCGACCCCGGACGGCGTCCTCGACAAGATCGCCCTCGTTGGACGCCTCAGCGGGAGCGAGCGGGAGGCCGAGGCGCTTGCCGCCGAGGTCCGGGCGCATTTCGCCGATCTGGCGGCGCAGCGCGCCCGCATCGCAAGGCCGGCGCGTGCCATGGTGGTGCTTTCGCTCCAAGGTGGCCGCACCATGGTCGGTGGGCTCGACACTACGGCGGACGGCATCCTCAAGCTCGCCGGCGTCGAGAACGCCGCCGCCGGGCTCCAGGGCTTCAAGCCGATGACCGACGAGGCCATCGTCGCCGCTACCCCCGACACGGTCGTGATGATGCGCACCGGCGCCGAGCCGCCGACAGCCGAGGCGGTGTTCGCCCCCGAGACGGCGTTGGGTCGGACACCCGCTGCCGGCCGCCGATCCCTCGTCACCATGGACGGCCTCTACCTCCTCGGCTTCGGGCCGCGCACGCCGGAAGCGGCGGGTGAGCTGATGCGGGCGATCTATCCGGATCTGCCGCGTGGGTGAGCACGAGCGGTCGGGCGCGCTCGTGCTCGCGGGGCTCGCGGTATTGATGCTGGGTGTGGCGCTGCTCTCCCTCGGCATGGGAGCGATCCGTATTCCTCCGGGGCGCGTCCTCGACGTTCTCCTCGGTGGACAAGACCCCGCGCTCGCCCGCGACGCGACGGTCATCCTCAACATCCGCCTGCCGCGCACGCTGCTCGGACTGATGGTCGGCGCCGGGCTCGCCGTATCGGGCGCCTTGATGCAGGGGCTGTTTCGCAATCCCCTGGCCGATCCGGCTCTGGTCGGGGTCTCGGCGGGGGCCGGGCTCGCCGCAGCCAGCGTGATCGTCCTCGGCGACCGGCTCATCGCCCATTTCGGCATGCCCGGCCCGGTGCCGTATGCGATCCTCCCCGTCGGGGCCTTCCTCGGCGGCCTGACGGCAACGCTGGTTCTCTATGGTTTGGCGACCCGCTCCGGCCGAACCTCAGTGGCGACCATGCTGCTCGCCGGCATTGCGCTCGGTGCGCTCAGCGGAGCGCTGACCGGCCTGCTGGTCTATGCCAGCGACGACAGGCAATTACGCGATCTCACCTTCTGGTCGCTCGGCAGCCTCGGCGGCGCCACCTGGACCAAGGTCCTGTCCAGCGCCCCGCTGATCCTGCCCATGCTCGTCGCGGTGCCGTTCTTGGGGCGCGGGCTCAACGCCCTGGTGCTCGGAGAGGCCGAAGCCTTCCACCTCGGGGTGTCGGTGGAGCGGCTCAAGCGCGCCTGTATCCTGCTGGTGGCGGTCGCCGTCGGCGCAGGCGTGGCGGCGGCCGGCGTCATTGGCTTCGTCGGCCTCGTAGTGCCGCATGCCCTGCGCCTGCTGGTCGGACCCGAACACCGGCTGCTGCTGCCGGCCTCTGCTCTGCTCGGCGGTGCACTCCTCGTCCTCGCCGACGTGATCGCCCGCATCGTCGCGGCCCCAGCCGAACTGCCGATCGGGATCGTCACCGCCATGGTCGGCGCACCGGTATTCCTGTGGCTGCTGCTTGGCCGGGCGCGGCTCGCCGATGCCTGAGTCGCTTCTCACTGCGTCGGACCTCACCTACACGGTCGCCGGACGCGACCTCGTGCGCGACGTCTCTCTGACGGTGGCGCCCGGTACGCTTCAGGTGATCGTCGGTCCGAACGGCGCCGGCAAGTCGACCCTGCTGAGACTGCTCTGCGGCGAGATCCATCCGAGCCGTGGCTCGGTGGCCTACGGTGTGGAGCCGATCGCCAGTATCCCGCCCTGGCGGCTCGCCGGCATGCGGGCGGTGTTGCCCCAGGCCGCGCGCCTCGCTTTTCCGTTCTCGGTCGCCGATGTCGCCCGGATCGGCCTCGACGGGATCGGTCGTGGCCTGACGCGCCGGGATCGGAGCGCGATTCTCGCACGCACCCTCGAACAAGCCGATGTGGCGCATCTGGCCGAGCGCGCCTACCAGACCCTTTCGGGGGGCGAGCAGGCGCGTGTTCAATTCGCGCGCGTGCTGTGCCAATTGGCGGCCGGCCGGACCATCGCCGGGCGGCAGGTTCTGTTCCTCGATGAGCCGACCGCGAGTCTCGACCTGCGCCACCAAGCCTCCCTGCTCGATGCCGCCGCCGCGCTGTCCCGGGACGGCGTCGGCGTGGTGGCGATCCTGCACGACCTCAACCTCGCCGCCGCCTATGCGGATACGCTGCTGGTGATGGATTCGGGCCGCCTGGTGGCGGACGGACCACCCGCGATGGTGTTGCGTGACGACCTGATCGCGCGTGTCTTCCAAGTCTCCTGGCCGGTCGGACGGGTTCCGGAGGCCGGCCAGGCCTTCCTGCTGCCACGACGAACCGTTGCGGTTGAGCCACAGGCGAAGGCCGTGAATCCGTAGCCTGGAAGCACTTCAACAATCCGTGAAGGCAGATCGGAATCGCAATAATCTGGAACGATTTATGGGCTGTTGACCCCACGGCGCCCACCGGAGCACGTGAGGATCAGCCAGCCAGCCCTCTGCCAGCCAGCCAATCGATCGACTGTGCTCTTGGTGGATTGCGTCCATGTCTTATCTGTCTCGTCGCGCCGGTCTGGCGCTCGGCGTCTCGTTCCTGGCGCTCACCGCCGCCATGGCGCAAACGCCGCCACCGGCGCGCCCGGTGCCGGCCGATACCGATATCAGCCTCGACACTATCTCGGTCACCTCGACCAAGACTCCGGGTGCCGCGGTCGATGCCCTGTCGGGCACCAGCGTGATCACCGCCGAGCAGATCGAGCGGCTCCAGCCCAGTCGGCTCTCCGACGTTCTGCGCGATGTCCCCGGCGTCACCACGCAGGAGAATCAGAACGATCCGGCCCAGGCGATCAACATCCGCGGCCTGCAGGATTTCGGCCGCGTCAACGTGCTGGTCGACGGCGCCCGCCAGGACTTCCAAACCTCGGGCCACAGCGCCAACGGGGTCTTCTATCTCGATCCCGAACTCGTCGGCGGCGTCGACATCACACGCGGGCCGACCGCGACCATCTACGGCTCGGGCGCCATCGGTGGCGTGGCCGCGTTCCGCACCCGCTCCATCGATGACATTCTCGCGCCCGACGAGACCGCCGGCGCCGTGCAGAAGCAGGGCTTCGGCACCAACGGCCAGAAGTTCATCAACTCCACCGCGCTCGGCGCGCGCATCGGCACGGCGGCGGACGTGTTCGGCCAGTTCGTCTTCCGCAACAACGGTCCGTATCGCGACGGTCTCGGCACGACGGTGCGCGACACCGGCAATGAACTGACCTCGGGCCTCGCCAAGTTCAACGTCCGGCCCGCCGATGGGCACGAGTTCAGCGGCACCGCGCTGTTGCAGCGCTTCGATTTCGCCAATTCCGGCACCAGCAATGCCGGGGCGCGGTTCGCCAACGCGGTGCAGGCCGACACCTACACGCTGGGCTATCGTTTTGCCCGACCGGACGTGCCGCTGATCGATTTCAGCATCAAGGGCTATTACACCACCACGCATAATGACCTGACCTTCCTGCAGGATACCGCGAGCGGGCTCTACGGCCGCCTCGGCACGCGGGCGGGCAGCCGGCTCACCTACGACATCGAGACCACGGGCTTCGACGTCCACAACACCGCCCGTTTCGACACCTGGGCGCTGAGCCACGCGCTGACCGTGGGGGGTGATTTCGTCCAGAACAGCGTGCGCACCACCGACAATGCCGGCGGATTCGGCGGCGCGTTCACGCCCTCGGGCCAGCGCAGCCTCGCCGGTGCCTTCGTGCAGGACGAAATCCGCTACGCGAGCTGGCTTCGGGTGATCGGCGCGTTGCGCTACGACAGCTACGACCTCTCGGGCGGGGTCTATCGCTCCAGCGGCGACCGGGTCTCACCCAAGATCACGGTCGGTATCTCGCCCTTCGCCGGAATCGAGTTCTACGGCACCTATGCGGAGGGCTACCGGGCGCCGTCCATCACCGAGACCCTGGTGCAGGGAATCCACCCGTTTCCGGCCTTCAACATCCTGCCGAACCCGACCCTGCGCCCGGAGGTGGCCCGCACCGTCGAGGGCGGAATTAACCTGAAGTACAACGAGGTCTTCGTGCCTGGCGACGCGTTCCGCGCCAAGCTCAACGTCTTCCAGAACGAGATCGACGACTTCATCAACATCCAGACCGTGGGCCCGACCTATTTCGTGCCGGCCATCGCCGGCATCCCGGCCTCGATCTGCGCCAGCATTCCGGGGCGCTTCCCCTGCGTCATCCCGGTCCAGTCGTTCCAGTACCTCAACATCGCTCAGGCAGAGCTGTCCGGCGTGGAACTGGAAGGCGCCTACGATTGGGGCCGCGGCTTCCTGTCGGTCGCCGCCACCCACACCGAAGGGCGCGACAAGGCCACCCGCCAAAGCCTGATCACCGTCCCGCCGGACCGGATCAGCACGACCCTCGGCCTGCGCTTCCTCGACGACCGCCTCACCGTGGGCAGCCGCCTCAACCTCGTCGAGGCCCGCACCGATCTGCCGACCGGCGCCACTATCCTGGCGACCAAGGCCTACGCCCTGGTGGATTTCTTCGCGTCTTACCGCGTCAACGACCGGATCAAGGCGGATTTCATCCTGCAGAACGCCTTCGACAAGCGCTACACCCAGTATCTCAACGCGCTTCCCAACCCGGGGCTGGTGGCCAAGGCGGCGATCAGCATCAAGTTCGCGACGCGATGATGCGGGCGCGCGCTACTCGCGCTTGATGATCCGGTCGACGACGAGGTCGGACCAGAAGCCCGGCCGGAAGTCGCGCCTGAGCGCATCGGGATCGTAAACGGTCTCGACCCAGGTCAGGAAATCGAGGCCGCGGGCTTCGCCTTCGCGCAGGTAGAGGTCGAAGAACGCATCGAGGATGCCGGTCTTGGCGAAGCGGAAATGGCCGTAACGGGCCGAGAGCTGGCTCATGGCCTCCCGCACCGGTCTTCCTTCGTGCAGGATCAGGTAGAGCACCGCGCCGAGGCCGGCCCGGTCCGCCCCCGACTTGCAGTGCATCATCGCCGGGTACGCGACGGAATCGAAAAACGCCTTGGCGGACAGGATCGTCTCCCGCGAGGGCGCTTCGCGCGAGCGCAGCACGAACTCGACGAGGTGGAGGCCCTGGCGCTCGCAGGCTTCGCGCTGGAGCGGCCACGAGCCATGCTCGCGCCCGCCGCGCAGGGAGATGATCGTGCGCACGCCCTGGCGCCGGAACCAGGCGAGCTGATGCGGGGTCGGCTGGGCCGAGCGCCACAGCTTGCCCTGACCCACCCGGTGTCGGTTGAGATAGGCGAGACGGAAGACCCCGTGGTCCACCAGCAGCATGTTCGCCCACGCCTTGGCGCGCGAGACCGTCCCGGCGATCGGCCGCTCGAAGCGGGCGATGCGCGCCATGCGCCGCGCGTAGCGGGTCTCTGGCTTGAGGAAGCGGTTGAACACGGGCGCTCTTGGCAAGGTGTGGCGGACGACGATCTGCGGGCTCTAACATCGTGGGAACCGGCGGCAAACCGGTGGAGCGAAACAGGGCCCCGAAAATCGGCATCCCATTTGCCTTGTCTCCGCCTGGATCGTCATCTTCGATGGCGCTTCCGACACCGTTACCCTGACCTGGACGTTTACCGAACCTGATCACCAGTCGACAGACGAGCGCGGGGACCCGTCATGAGCACGAGCACCACCAGTATTCGCCGCGCCCGCAGCACGGATGCCGACACGCTCAGCGATGTGTTCGACGCGGCTTGGCGCGAAGCCTATCGCGGGATCATCCCGGGGGTGTCGCTGGAGCGGATGATCTCTCAGCGCAGCTCTCAATGGTGGCTCGGCGCCACGCAGCGCAGCCGTCCGCTGGTGGTGGTGGAGACCGGCGACGGGGTGGTGGGCTACGCGGTCTACGGAGCAGCCCGCGCCCGGTCGCTGAAGGCGGCGGGCGAGATCGATGAACTCTACATCCTGCCCTCGCACCAGGGCCTCGGGCTCGGGCGGCGCCTGTTCCGGGCGGTGAGCAACGACATGCACGACCACGGCCTTGCCCGCATCGGGGTGTGGGCGCTGGAGGAGAACGACCGCGCCCGTGACTTCTATGCCGGGCTCGGCGGCGTTCTCACCGGTCGGTCCGTCGACCGCATTGCCGGATCGGTCCTGCCGAAGGTGGGATATCGCTTCGAGTGATCGTCTGCCGCGCCCGTGCCGGGCCGCCTATTCCCAATCATCAATGCGCGTGATCCCGCATGTCGGGGTCGCGATCTAATGGAACGGGCACCCTGACGGGTGGGCCCAAGGTTTGGGGTGCGCGTGTGGCGCGTCCGAGCGGCAAGCTGCCGCAGCGCGGTGTGGAACGCTTGCGACGGCGCGTCGGAGGAGGCGGCAAGACCGCGAGGCACAGTGCACGACATTTTCGCCCAAACGTTGCGGTCGGTGGTTCCTGCCGATTTCCTTCGTGGGCATTGAGTTCTAAGACACGCGGCAACGGGATCGAACGGTCCACGCTGTGCGGGAGACAAGCCCAATGATTATCGATGCGGTCTCGATCGGTAAGAATCCACCCGACGATGTGAATGTCATCATCGAAGTGCCGCTCGGTGGCGAGCCGATCAAGTACGAGATGGACAAGGATGCCGGCGCCCTGGTCGTCGACCGTTTCCTCTATACGGCGATGCATTACCCGGGAAATTACGGCTTCATCCCGCATACCCTCTCGGGTGACGGCGATCCGTGCGACGTGCTCGTCGCCAATACCCGCGCCGTGGCACCCGGTGCCATCATGAGCGTGCGCCCGGTCGGTGTCCTTGTAATGGAGGACAATGCCGGTGAGGACGAGAAGATCATCGCCGTGCCGTCGCGCCATCTGACCATGCGCTACGACCGGATCGAGAACTATACCGACCTGCCCGACATCACGATCCACCAGATCCAGCACTTCTTCGAGCACTACAAGGACCTCGAGCCCGGCAAGTGGGTCAAGATCAAGCGCTGGGGCGACAAGGCCGAGGCCCACCGCCTGATCCTCGAGGGGATCGAGCGCGAGAAGGCGGCCAAGGCCAAGTAGGGTCGGTATCGGGTCGCGAGACCGCCAGTCGGTTCAGAAGGCCCTTCCGGAAACGGGAGGGCCTTTTGTCGTCACAGTGCCTCGCCTCGCATCAGCCGTGGCGTTGCCCGGTTCCCCGCCGCCTCGCCGATGAACAAGCGCTTGAGCGCCGGCAATCGGTCGACGAGGCCGAGGCCGAGGTCGCGGGCCAGTCGCACCGGCAAGGCGTCGTTGGAGAACAGGCGATTGAGCCCGTCGGTGGCGGCACCCATCGCCAGGGTGTCGAAGCGGCGGCTGCGCTCGTAGCTGCGCAGGACATCCGTCGCACCCGGATCGAGCCCGAGGCGGAGGGCATCGGTCACGGCTTCGGCGAGGGACGCCGCGTCGGCAAGCCCGAGATTCAGCCCCTGGCCGGCGATGGGGTGGATGACGTGAGCCGCGTCGCCGAGCAGCGCCAGGCGCTCGGCGCGGAAGCTGCGCGCGATGCCGAAGGCGAGGGGATGCGCGCTCGGACCGCGTTCCAGCACCAGCTTGCCCAGGGCGAGCCCAAAGCGCCGTTCGATCTCGGCCAGGGTCTGGCTTGGGTCGCCACCCAGGAGCGCAGCCACGTCGGCGGCGCGCTCGGTCCAGACGATGGACGAGCGGTGGCCGAGCGCCCCGCCGTCGACCAACGGCAGCACCGCGAACGGCCCGCTCGGCAGGAAGTGTTCATAGGCGCGGCCGCCGTGATCGCGTTCGTGCCCGATGGTCGCAACGATGCCGGATTGCGGATACGACCACCCGACCCAGCCGATATGGGCGGCCTCGCGTAGGCGCGAGCGGGCACCGTCCGCGGCCACGAGAAGCGAATCGCGGGTCTCTCGACCATCGGCCATCCGCACCGCTATGGCGTTGCCCTCGGGGAGGGCTTGCGCGATGCCGGTGGGATCGAGCACGACGCCACTGGCCGCGTTCGCGGCGATCAGGGCGTCGACCAGCTCCTGCGCCTCGACCATATGGGCGAAGGGGGCGTCGATGCCGTCGCCGTCCGCGCGGGTGTCTCGATCGGCTTTGAAGGTCAGGAAGACCGGCCGCACCGGGTCGGCAAGCCGGCTGTCGCTGATCGCCATGTCGTGGATTGGTTGGGCCGCGGGCAGGACCGTGTCCCAAACCCTCAATCGCGACAGCATCCGGCGCCCCCCGGCGGCAACGGCATAGGCCCGCCCGCGGTGGCGGCCACCCTTTTCGGCGATGCCGGGATCGCACACGGTCACGTCGAGGGAGGCCCCATGGGCCTGTTTCAGGGCGAGCGCCAGGCTCAGGCCGGGAATGCCCGCCCCCGCGATGCGCACGCTGCGGCGACCCAAATGCGCTTTCGATCCGCCCATGGTTGACACCCCCTCACGCTGCATTCCGTGCCGGAGTGCCACTCCCCGCCGTCCGGGGCAACGCGCGCTCGGATGCCCGCGGTGAACCGCGTCGCCGCAGGGCGCGGCGAACCGGTTTGGCGGCTCTTCGGCGATGGGACGTGGATGGGCTTGTGCGCCGATGGACTTGCCCAAAGCAGGCTTGCTAAGGCGGTTGGCCGAACGCCATCAGGTTTCGGTATCGGGCTTCGCCAGTCCGAATCTCCCTCGACACTGGCGCAGTGATCTACCTCGAACGACGTCAGAGAGACCGCATGGCAGCCATCGTCGCCGAACTCCTCGACGTCCTCGATCTCAGCGGTCTCGATCAGGACCGGTTCAGGGGGCAGAGCCTGCAGACCGGCTGGTTCCGGGTCTTCGGCGGCCAGGTCGTCGCCCAGGCCCTGGTGGCGGCCTCGCGCACGGTGCCGGACAGCCGGCCACCGCACTCCCTGCATGCCTATTTCCTCCTCGGTGGCGACCCGAATGCGCCGATCGACTACGCGGTGGAGCGAATTCGCGACGGGCGCAGCTTCTCCACCCGTCGGGTGGTCGCCGAACAGCATGGCCGCGCGATCTTCGCGATGTCGGTGTCCTATCATGATGCCGAGGACGGGGTCTCCCACCAGGCGGAGATGCCCGACGTGCCCGCTCCCGAGGACGTCGCCGAGGCTCCGGCGGCAGCCGCGCGCGCCGTTCAGGGCGGCGCGGTGATTCCTGCGCCGATCCTGTCGTATTTCGGGCGGCAGCGGCCGATCGAACTGCGCCCGGTAGAAATCGAACGCTACTTGCGGCGGGCGCCGCTTGAACCGCGCTTCCATGTCTGGCTGCGTGCGGTCGACCGTCTACCGGACGATCCGGCGATCCATCGCGCGGTCCTCGCTTACGCCTCCGACATGACGCTCCTCGATGCGACCCTGGTCCCCCACGGCCAGACGGTGTTCGACGGCGAAATCCAGTCGGCGAGCCTCGACCATGCGCTGTGGTTTCACCGGCCTTTCCGCGCCGACGAGTGGCTGCTCTATGCCCAGGATACCCCCAGTGCCGGGGGCGCCAGGGGCTTTGCCCGCGGCCAGATCTTCACCCGTGACGGGATCCTGGTGGCGTCCGTCGCGCAGGAGGGGATGATCCGCCCGCGTCGGGTCGAGGCCTGACGACGCGGCCTTCCCATCGTGTCTGGATGTTGCTCAGGGACGCCGCAAGATGATTAATTTCGCGCCATCATGCGCGGAGTTGATGCAAACTTGGCAGTAATTACGCCTTCGCGCGCATCAGTGGTCGGCCACTTTCTGAGCAGGTAGGCGCCGCGAGAAAAAGTTCCCTTTGGCATAGTCCTTGAATGAGGCGGTCGAGCGCGGGGATCATTCCGATCCGCGCCCGCTGGTCGGGTCGCGACGCAGAGCGCGCCGTCCGCAAGGTCTTCAATCGTACAAGGGGGCGCCGCCCATGAAAATCGTGATGGCTATCATCAAGCCGTTCAAGCTGGAGGAGGTCCGCGACGCGCTGACCGGTATCGGCGTGCACGGTCTCACCGTCACCGAGGTCAAGGGCTACGGCCGCCAGAAGGGCCACACCGAGATCTACCGCGGCGCCGAATACGCCGTGAGCTTCCTGCCCAAGCTCAAGATCGAGGTGGCTGTCGCCGCCGATCTCACCGGCAGCGTGATCGACGCCATCGCGGCGGCCGCCCGCACCGGACAGATCGGTGACGGCAAGATCTTCGTCCTTCCCCTCGAGAAGGCCGTCCGCATCCGCACCGGCGAGACCGACGCAGACGCGCTCTAGGTCCAGCCCCGCGCTCCAATGCCGGTCGGGCGTCGCCCGGCTGCTCCCACTCCAGTTCCTTCACATCAGCACCGCACCGCGATCGGGAGTCCCGTTTCCATGAAACTTCGCAATGCCCTGGCGCTCGGGATGGGAGGCGCCGCCCTGGCCCTTCTGTTCATCGAGCCATCCCTCGCGCAGACGCCGACCGTTGAGGCCGCACCGGCCGCGGCCGTGGTCGCGCCGGTTCCGAACAAGGGCGACACCGCCTGGATGCTCATCTCCAGTGCCCTGGTGCTGTTGATGATCGTGCCGGGCCTCGCCCTGTTCTACGGCGGCCTCGTACGCACCAAGAACATGCTCTCGGTGCTGACCCAGGTCTTCGCCATCGCCTGCCTCGTCTGCATTCTCTACGTGCTCTACGGCTACAGCCTGTCCTTCACCAACGGCGGCGGTCTCAACGACTTCGTCGGCGGCTTCTCGAAGGCGTTCCTCAAGGGCGTCGATCCGAATTCCACCGCTGCGACCTTCTCCAACGGCGTCGTGATTCCCGAATACGTCTACATCTGCTTCCAGATGACGTTCGCGATGATCACCCCGGCCCTCATCGTCGGCGCCTTCGCCGAGCGGATGAAGTTCTCCGCCCTGGTGGTGTTCATGGTTCTGTGGGTCACGCTGATCTACTTCCCGATGGCCCACATGGTCTGGTATTGGGGTGGCCCGGATGCGGTCGGCAACGCCGCCAAGGCGCTGGCTGCCGCCACCGACGACGCCTCGAAGGCGACCGCCCAGGCGGCTCTCGACGCGGTCAATGCCGATGCAGGCCTGATGTTCAAGTGGGGCGCCCTCGACTTCGCCGGCGGCACCGTGGTGCACATCAATGCGGGTATCGCCGGCTTCGTCGGCTGCCTGATGCTCGGCAAGCGCATCGGCTACGGCCGTGACCTGCTCGCCCCGCACTCGCTGACCATGACCACCATCGGCGCCTCGCTGCTGTGGGTCGGTTGGTTCGGCTTCAACGCCGGCTCGAACCTCGAGGCGAACGGCACTGCGGCCCTCACGATGCTCAACACCTTCGTCGCCACCGCCGCCGCCGCCCTGTCGTGGCTGTTCGTCGAGTGGGTGCTGAAGGGCAAGCCGTCGCTGCTCGGCATGCTGTCCGGTGCCATCGCCGGTCTCGTGGCGATCACCCCGGCTTCGGGCTTCGCCGGCCCGATGGGCTCCATCGTCCTCGGCCTCGTCGCCGGCGCCGTCTGCTTCATCATGTGCTCCACGGTGAAGAACGCCATCGGCTACGACGACTCGCTCGACGTGTTCGGTGTCCACTGCATCGGCGGCATCATCGGCGCCCTGGCGACCGGCATCCTGGTGAACGTCGATTTCGGCGGCGTCGGCCTGCCGGACTACTCCACGAAGCCCGGTGAACTCGCCGTCGGTACCTACGACATGGCGGCCGCGATGCTGTCCCAGGCCAAGGCGGTGGGCTTCACCATCCTGTGGTCGGGCATCGGCTCGGCGATTCTGTACAAGGTCGTCGATCTCACCATTGGCCTGCGCGTCACGCAGGACGAGGAGCGCGAAGGCCTCGACATCGCCGATCACGGCGAGCGCGCCTACAACTACTAAGAGACTTGGCCCGGCGGTGGTCCGGCTCGTCCTTCACGGATGAGCCGGGAGACTGCCGGTGCGAGTGACCAAATGGAAAGGCTCCTGTTTCTTCGGAAACGGGGGCCTTTTTCATGAGAAATTAACCATGCGCCCAGCCTCATTGCGTTCGCAATGCAGCGACCAAAATGTGGCGCCGAAGCAACAATGCGGCAGTAACGACTGAGCTTGGCCGTTTTTGCATAAGGATTAGGCAAATGCACGAAACTTGGTTTTGCGCATGTGGAACCTCTTCGGCACCTTGGAACCAGAAGACAAACAGGGGTTGACCTAGATGACCATCAGACTGACATCGTTGGCTGCCGCGGCGACGATCGCGACGCTGGCCACCAGCCAGGCGTTCGCGGCCGACATGCCGTCGAAGCTCGTCGCGCCCGTCCCCGTTCCGGAAGCCTGCAAGGCGGCCATCAGCTTCCCGGCCATGGGCGGCGTCATCAAGCAGAACCCGAACCCGGCCTGCCTCACCCTCGGCGCCTTCGGCGACATCTACGTGGGCGGTGCCGTCACCGGTTACGCTTACAGCCAGACCAACCAGTTCTCCGGCGCCTTCGCCCCTCCCGGCATTCCCGCCGACCGGGCAGGCCGCGTCGATTTCTCGAACCTGATGGGCACGATCCAGAAGGCAGACGGCGCGTTCCAGTTCTACGCAGCCTTCGGCGCCTACACGATCCCGGGCCTCGGCCTGCCGGTCTACAGCAGCTTCGACCAGACCGACCTGCTCTACTCGCCGATCCCGATCGTGTTCGGGAAGTACGTGTTCAACGACAATTGGTCGATCCAGGGCGGCCGTATGCCGACGCTCATCGGCTCCGAGGCGCCCTTCACCTTCCAGAACCTCAACATCTCCCGCGGCCTCCTCTTCAACCAGGAGAACGTGATCAACCAGGGTGTGCAGGTGAACTGGGCCGATGGCCCCTGGGCTGCCTCGTTCGCCGCCACCGACGGATTCTATTCCGGCGAGATCAATTGGGTCACCGGCGCGATCACCTATAAGATCGACGCCGCCAACACGATCGGCATCAACGGTGGAACCCATTTCACCAGCTACACCAACTTCGACTCGACCACGTCGCGCGGCCTTCGCTTCCAGTTCGCCACGCCTGCAGCGCTCCAGAACAGCAGCATCGTCAGCGCCAACTATACCTACGCTGACGGCCCCTGGATCGTGACGCCGTACATTCAGTACACCAACGTCGAGAGCAACGCCGTGCTCGGCCTCGCCGGAGCCGAGACCTTCGGCGGCGCGCTTCTCGCCAGCTACTCCTTCACCGACAACTTCGCCCTGGCCGGCCGCTTCGAATACATCTCCCAGAGCGGCAACCGCGGGAACCCGTTCGGTCAGACCTCCCTGCTCTACGGAGCCGGCAGCTCGGCACTGTCCTTCACGGTCACGCCGACCTTCACCTTCGACCGCTACTTCCTCCGCGGCGAGTTCTCCACCGTGCAGCTCTACGACATCACGCCCGGCCTCGGCTTCGGCCGCACCGGCCTGAAGACCTCGCAGGAGCGCTACATGGTCGAGACGGGTATCACCTTCTGATCCTGCCCTCGTCCCCGGCCGCATGACGGCAGGAAATCCTGATCACGTTGCAAGAAGACGGCGATGGGTAACCATCGCCGTCTTCTTGTATTTTCAGCGCTGTGGCGCAGATGCGAAGCCGGTTCGGCGGTGACTTAAACCGCCATTAACCTCAGGACCGTTAGCGTTACCGGACCGTTCCCAACGCGTCTGGTCCCGTATGCGCTCGCTCCGCCGTTCCGCATCGCCCTACGACACTTTCATCGACAGCTTTCGCCCCTTCATGGCCAAGCGGATGACGGAGTTGGGCGGTCTCGTCCTGTTTGCCGGAGCCACTGCGCTCACCGTCGCCTTGGCGACGTGGTCCATCGACGATCCCAGCCTCAACCACGCCACCGACCATGCCGCGCACAACGTGCTCGGGACCGGGGGCGCCGTGGTGTCGGATTTGGCGATGCAGCTTCTCGGCCTCGGCTCCCTGGCCTTCGTGCTGCCCCCCGCCTTGTGGGGCGTCCAGCTCATGCGCTCACGCGACCTGCCGCGCGGCGGGCTGCGCCTCACCTTGTGGATCATGGGCTTCTTCGCGGCCAGCGCCGTGGCCAGCGCCCTGCCATCCACCGCCCGCTGGCCGCTGCCGACGGGCCTTGGCGGGGTCGCCGGAGATGCGCTGATGCAGGGTGCGCGCACCATGGTCGGCATCGTCGCCTCACCGCTCACCGGACTCATCGGATTCGTCTTCGCGGGCATCGCGATCCTGTGCCTCACCGGCGCCTGCCGGATCGGCGAGGGGATTGAGGAGGAGGATGCCTACGCGCCGCCGGTCCAGCCGACCCGCAACCGCGCAGTGTCGACGAGCCATGACGGGCGCTACGAAGACGACGAGCCGAGCCTCGGCATCGTCTCCCTCGGAACCATGGCGCAGGTCCTGATGGGCGGTCGTGCCGCCCTCGCGGCGCGGATCGCCGACTGGCGTGCGGAGCGTGCCGCGTCCGCCACCGCCTTGGCCTATGCCGGAGCCTCCCCGGCGCTCGCCGCCAAGCGCGCCTTCGCGGCCGAGGACGATGCCCCCTGGGCGACGCAGGCGCCGGACCCGCGCGGGATCCCCGCCGGTGACGGCCGGCGCGAACCCGTCTTCGACACAGACCCGGCCGAGCCTGCGCCACGGCCCGCTTCGCCCCAGCGTCGCCCAGCGCCGGTGGTGCATGACGACGAGATCGACGAAAGCGCCGCTTCCGTCGACGATACCGATCGTCAGGAGCCGGTTCTGCCGCCGGTGCGCTCACGCGTGGCGCCCCCGGTCCAGACACCGTCTCCGGCTGCCCCGCGCCGAGCGCCGGCCGCTCTTGATTCCGAGAATTATCGGCTTCCCGCCCTCGAACTCCTGGCCGAGGCGCCGCGGCCATTGCCCTCGGCGCAGGTTTCCTCGGAGGCCCTGGAGCAGAACGCGACGCTGCTCGAGGCCACCCTCAGCGATTTCGGCGTGCGTGGCGACATCCTCGCGGTGCGCCCCGGTCCCGTGGTGACGCTCTACGAACTCGAGCCGGCGCCCGGCACCAAGTCGAGCCGGGTGATCTCTCTGGCCGACGACATCGCCCGTTCGATGTCGGCGGTCTCGGCCCGCGTCGCCGTGGTCCCCGGCCGCAACGCCATCGGCATCGAATTGCCGAATGCCCGGCGCGAGACCGTGTACCTTCGCGAACTCCTCGCCTCTACCGATTTCGCCGAGACCAAGCAGAGCCTTGCGCTTTGCCTCGGCAAGAACATCGGCGGCGAGCCGATCATCGCCGATCTGGCGCGGATGCCCCACCTGCTGGTGGCGGGCACCACCGGCTCCGGCAAGTCGGTGGCGATCAACACCATGATCCTGTCGCTGCTCTACCGGATGAAGC
>NZ_JAAHTB010000011.1 GCF_010692745.1 Methylobacterium sp. BTF04 | reverse complement strand
CTTACCAGTACTAATCGCTCGATTGAACTTGATCGTTCTCATGATCCGTGTCCGTCAAGGACGGACCGGTCGGAGAGACAAAGACCAAACGACCACAGCCAACGGCTGTCGGTCAGCTTGCCGAACAGAACCCAAAACTTGTCCTGCGCCGGTCTGGTGGTTTGAGCGGTGTGCCCAGAACCCGATCCCATCTCGAACTCGGCCGTTAAACGCACCAGCGCCCATGGTACTGTGTCTCAAGACACGGGAGAGTCGGTCGCCGCCAGACCTGCACAGGACAAGAACAACATCACATTCCCGATAAACGATACGTCCTTGGCGCGGGGTGGAGCAGCCCGGTAGCTCGTCAGGCTCATAACCTGAAGGTCACAGGTTCAAATCCTGTCCCCGCAACCAAAACTACACACCAAACCACATACAAACGGCGGAGCCTCAAGGCTCCGCCGTTTTTGCGTTGTCAGATGTGAGGCCAAGACATTGCACGACCCATTCCCCGACAGGGGAGGGGACCCGGGAGCTTTCCAATCCGCTACCGCCAGGTCGCAGGGTCATACGCTACCGGGCACCCACCGCATCGGTGTGGCAGCGCCACGGTTCTCCTCACTCGACAAACGAGGTAGCGGCTCACACCGAGCCTACCCACTCCCTACTCACCGACACCAAACAGCTTCTCCAGGAAGTTGCGGTCGTCCCGGCTCGGGCCGGACCGGCGCGGGTTGGCGGTGGCGACCCGCGGGGGCGGAGCGGCCGCTTGCGGCTCGCCGAGGAGCGCACCGATCAGGCCGCCGGGTGTGCTGCCGGTGGTGGCGGGCGCCTCCGCCGGGCCGCGATTGCGCCAGGTCCTGGCCCCCGGCAGCATCGTCGGGGTCTGACCCTTGAGCGCGGTGGTCATGTAGGCCTTCCAGATTTCGCCGGGCAGGTTGCCGCCCGAGACCTTCTTGGTGGATTCGCCGTCGTCGTTACCGAGCCAGACGCCCGTCACCAGGGTCGAGGAGAAACCGATGAACCAGGCATCGCGAAAGTCCTGGCTGGTCCCGGTCTTGCCGGCCAGATCCCAGCCCGGCACTTCGGCCTTCTTGGCGGTGCCGGTGACGAAGGTCTCGTGCATCATCGCGTTCATCATCGAGACCGCTCCGGGTTCGATGACGCGGCCGAGGCCGCCATCCTTGCGCTTGTAGAGCACCTTGCCATCGGCCGCCTTCACGGTGGCGATGACGTAGGGGATGACACCGGTGCCGCCATTGGCGAAGGCCGCGTAAGCGCCCACCATCTCGAGCGGTGTCACCTCCGACGTACCCAACGCGATCGAGCCGTTGGCCTGGAGCGGAGACGAGATGCCGAGGCGCTGGGCGGTCTGGACCACGGCCTTCGGGCCGACCTCCTGGCCGAGACGTACCGCCACGGTGTTGAGCGACAGGGCGAGCGCGTCGCGTAAGGTGACCGGGCCGCGGTAATCGCGCGAATAGTTTTCCGGGTTCCAGCCCTTGATGCTGATCGGCGCGTCGTCGCGCACCGTATCGGGGGTGAGGCCATGCTCGACGGCCGCCAGATAGACGAAGGGCTTGAACGCGGAGCCGGGCTGGCGCTTGGCCGTGGTTGCACGATTGAACTGGCTCAGCGCGTAGTCGCGCCCGCCCACCAGCGCGCGGATCGCGCCATCGGGCTTCATCGAGACGAGCGCGCCCTGCCCGACATTGTAGCGCGTGCCCTTCTGGTTCAGCTCGTCCACCAGGGCCTTTTCGGCGGCGGCCTGCAGGCCAGTATCCACCGTGGTCGCGATGACGATGTCGGCGTCGAATTTCGGCAGGAAATCATCGAGGACGTCCATGACGAGGTCGGCGACGTAATTGGCCGAGCCGCCGCCGCGCACGCTGGCGGGCCGGGCCGGATTGGCCAGCGCCAGCTTCACGTCCGCCGGCTTGGCGAAACCGAGCTCTTCCATCGCCGCGAGCACCTGGACCGCCCGGGCCTGGGCCGCGGGGAGGTTGCGGTTGGGGGCGAGTCGCGAGGGCGCCTGGACGAGGCCGCCGAGCATCGCCGCCTCGGCCAAGGTCACGGCCTTGGCCGGCTTGCCGAAATAGCGCTGCGCCGCCGCCTCGACGCCGTAGGCGCCGGCGCCGAAATAGACCCGGTTGAGATAGAGCTCGAGGATCTCGTCCTTCGAGTATTTGTGCTCCAGCCACAGAGCGAGGATCGCCTCCTGGATCTTTCGCGAGGCGGAGCGTTCCGGGGTGAGGAAGAGGTTCTTGGCGAGCTGCTGCGTCAGGGTCGAGCCGCCCTGCGCCACGCCGCGGCGGGTCAGGTTCTGGCCGATGGCGCGCAGGATGCCGACGGGGTCGACGCCGAAATGGCCGTAGAAGCGCCGATCCTCGATGGCGACGAAGGCGCGCGGCAGGTAGGGCGGCAATTCCTTGATGCCGACCACGCGGCCGCCGGTCTCGCCGCGATTGGCGAGCAGCGATCCGTCGCTCGCCAGAATCGCGATGTTGGGTGGGCGCTTGGGCACCGCCAGCTGGTCGATGGGCGGCAATTGCGAGGCGTGATAGGCGACGAGGCCCGCGACCCCGATCACCCCCCACAGCCCGAGGACGAGGCTGCCATAGACCAGCCGCCCGACGATCGAGCGCCGCCGGACCTTTCGGGACATCTTCTTGGGGGCAGTGGCCCGACGCGGCGCGTCGTCCGAAGCCCGTTTCCCGTTGCCGCTCTCGCGTCTCGCCACGCCGCCCCCCGCGCGATCGGCACGCGACAGGCGCAGGTCGAGATCGGCCGGCCCCGCGACACGGCCTTCCGGCACGTCGAAGTTCGGCTCACCCCTGCCCGCGTGTCCGCGTCCCTTCGCCATGCGTTCCGTCTGTCCCAGGAGTTCCGCGCATCGCGCAGGCCCGGTTCCGCACGGTAAATACGGCGGGTTTAAGGGGTGTTAACCCGGTGGGAATGAAGGTGTTGGTTTGTTAGGGGAATTTTCATGGGTTCTAGAATTCGAGCTCAGCTGCGCAAAAATTATATGAGCGTCAGCAAAAACGTCCTAATTGCTTAAAATAAATCTGTGCCTTGATTTATAGAGTCTGAATTAGTGAAATTATTTAATATATTTAAGTAATAAAGCAGATATATTAATATGTAATTATTCGTAAGATTATTATAGAATAAAAGCATATTGCATCTAGGAACGACATTACGATGTTTGTTATGGATCAATCTAATAAAATAGATAGAAGCGCTGACGCATAATTAAATAGGTCGTTTTAATGATTAATTTGGGCATTTTTTGAAGATACATTGACCTTTTGCGGGCTTATAGATTTGACCAGTGCTCCGATGATGGAATGCGGCCGGAACATTCATCCGGGCGGATGAATCTCGAGTCACCCACGCCACCCAGGATGGCGTCTCCCCACGCCCTCGGCCATAATCGCGCCATCATGCGTCGGTGATCAAGGGTGACGGGTTCGGGGCGCCGACCCCCAGAGGGGGCGTTCCGCCATGGGCTGCTCCGTCGCCTCAGCCATCGTCGAAGGGGTCACCGTGGGCATCGCCGCTTGCTTCGTCCGTCGCGCAAGGCCGTCGGGGGCGTTTCGCCTGCGCCGGCAGGCTGGCGTCTGATGCTTCCGCAACACCGCTGGTTCTGGCTTCTGATCCTCGTCGCCTGTGGCGGGGCGGGACTGCTCTACAACATGCTGTTCGTCGGAGGCGCGACGCCCCTGGCCGGCCTCGCCTACGGCCTGGCGGTGGGCGGCACGACGCTGGCCTTCGACCGGGGGCTGATCCTCGGGGGGCTGCAGACGCGGATGCGGCGGATGCCGGCCAAGCTCTACGTGCCGGCGGCCGAGTTCGCCTATGTGCTGATGATCGCGGCGGGCATCGCTTTTGGCGGGCTGGTGGTCTGGGCGCTCGGGCTCACCACGGATTCCCTGTCCGAGGCGGTGAAAATCACCCCGCGTGTGCTGGCCTATTCGCTCGCTGTTTCAGCTCTCCTGGTGTTCGTGATCCGGATGCGCGACCTCATCGGCGGGGAGGTGTTCGTCAACTTCCTCGTGGGGCGCTATCACCGGCCGGTGCGGGAGGAGCGCATCTTCCTGTTCCTCGATGTCGTCGGCTCCACCGCCTTCGCCGAGACTCACGGCGACCTCAAGGCGCAGGAATATCTCGGCGCGGTGTTCGCGGCTCTGGCCGAACCGGTGCGGCGCAACGCCGGCTCCACCGACGATTACATCGGCGACATGGCGATGATCACCTGGCCGATGGCGCGCGGGCTGAAGAACGCACGCTGCGTCGCGTGCGTGTTCGATGTGCTCGACCGGATCGAGGCCGAGGCCGCGGCGTGGCAGTCGCGCTTCGGCACGGTGCCGCGTCTGCGGGCCGCTCTGCACGGCGGGTCGATCGTCACGGCGGAAGTCGGGGTCGATCGGCACAAGATCGCCTATTTCGGCGATACCGTGAACGTCACGGCGCGGATCGAGGCTCTGTGCCGCCCGCTCGGTACCGAGATCCTGATCTCGGACGATCTCCTCGCCCGGCTGCCGACCCTGCCGGAGGGCATCTTCGCGCGCTCCCTCGGCGCGCACGCCCTGCGCGGGCGCGGGCAACCGTTCCGGGTCTCAACCCTGGAGCGGGCCACTGCCGCAGTGGGGCCGCCGGACGGCCTCGTCGCCCGCATCGTCGCTCTGCCATGAGCGATGCCGACAGGAGCATCATCGTCTTCGTCGACGCGGATGCGTGCCCGGTGAAGGATGAGATTTATCGGGTCGCCGGGCGCTACGGCCTCCACGTCTCCGTGGTCGCCAACAGCTTCATGAGCTTGCCGCGGGAATCGTGGATCGAACGCGTGGTGGTGAGCGACGGCTTCGATGCCGCCGACGATTGGATCGCCGAGCGCGCGCGCCCCGGTGCCGTCGTGATCACCGCGGACGTGCCGCTTGCCGCCCGCTGCGTGAAGGCGGGCGCTTCAGTGATCGGCCCCACCGGCAAGCCCTTCAGCGAGAACTCGGTGGGCATGGCGCTGGCGACTCGCAACCTGATGCAGGACCTGCGCGAGGCCGGAGCGATCACCGGCGGGCCGAAGCCGTTCTCGCCCCGCGACCGCTCCGCCTTCCTCGGCGAACTCGACCGCACGATCATGCGGCTCAAGCGTGGTGGATTCGGATAGGGCCTCGGTCGGACACTCGGCGGGACTCGGACCGTAGAGAATTTCTCCCGATCTCTGCCTCACCCTGAGGCGCCGCAGCGCAGCGGAGGTGTCCTTCGAGGCCGCTGACGCGGCACCCCAGGATGAGGAAGCGGGTGGGATCGGATCGCGCGGCGCGCCGGATCAGAGCCCGACGAAGGCTTTCAACGCGGCGTTGACTCGGTCCTGCCAGCCCGGACCGTCCTTCTGGAAATGCTCCAGCACGGCCCGGTCGATGCGCAGGGTCACCATCTCGCGGGCGCCCGGCACCGGGGCGGCGCTCTGGCCCACCACCGGGACGGGCGCGGGCGCAGGCGCGGCCCTGGCCACCTCCGGCGATTTCGTGGTCGCGGCCTTGAAGGCGGCCTCGGCCGCCTGGCGCGGGTCGCTCGGGCGACGGGTGCGCTCGAATGCCATCTCGTTGTCCTCCGGGGAGCCGTGTCAGGAGCGCAAGATCACGAGCGCTTGCGCTTCGGCGGAGCCGCGGCAGCCGCAGCCGCCTTGGCCTCCGCATCGGCGGCTTCCTTGGCCAGGCGCAGGGCCCGCAGCTTCACAGTCCGCTCATCGACCGCCTTGACCGAGGCAAGGTGCTCGGCCATCGCCTGGGCGCCTTCCTTGGCCATGCGCTCGGCACGCTCGGCACGCTCTTCGGATCGGGTCCGGGCGTCGGTCTCTTCGCTCATCGCATTCCTGTCCTCGAACCCTCCCACGATCGCGCGCACCATCGTGTGCGGGCCACAGCGAAACTGTTCGCTCGGCTCAGCGACCGATGAGGTCACGACGCGCCCCGGATCAACCGTATAGAACGGCGATCGGGCGGCAGGAAGGGCAGTCCACACACCTTCGCGCGGATCGGCTTCAGGCGGGATACCTGCGGTCTAGCATGAGGCGGGTCGAAAAAGCGACCATTTCCCGTGCTTATACGCACCTATCCGCATGTCGACGTAAACGCGTGGGGTAGACGTCCGCCCCAACCTCAGAGTGCGGCGATCAGAACGATGCCGGCGACCATCAATCCGGCGCCGCCCATCCGCTCCTTCCCGGCCTTGTGCACCGACATCCCGAACCAGCCGAAATGGTCGATGGCGAGCGAGGTCAGCAGGTTCGCGGTGATCAGCAGCCCGTTGAACGGGCCCGACCCCACCGTATCGACGAAGAGCAGGCCGCCGAACACCGCCACCGCGCCGGCGATGCCGCCCAAGGGCGCCCACCACGGCATCGCCGCCACGTCCTCAGATTTCGGCAGGGGCGTCGGGCGCACCGCCAGCATGGTCGCGAAGACGAAGACCACGGGGAGGAACGACACCATGGCGGCGAGCCAGGGATTGACCACGCTGCCGCGCAGGACCGCGTTCATCGACACGCCGACGGATTGCAGGACGCCCGCAACGAGAATGAAGGGGTAGAGCAGCGCGGGGTTGAGCCCGTGACCGGCCTTGGCCCCGTTCTTGGCCTCGCCATCCTCCGATTGCGCCGTCGACTTGGCGATGAGCACGATGCCGCCGACCATCAGTGTCCCGCCGAGGATACGCGCCCAGCCGGCCGCATGCGGCGCCATGCCGAACCAGCCGAAATGGTCGATGGCGAGCGAGGTCAGGATGTTGGCCGTAATCAGAAGCCCGTTGAACGGGCCGGCCCCGACCTTGTCGACGAAGGCGAGGCCGCCGAACACCGCCACCGCGCCGGCCGCCCCACCGAGCGGCGCCCACCAGGGCATACGCCCCAGGGTCTCCAGGGTCGGCAGCGGCACCGGCATCATGAAGAACACCGTCGTGAACACGAAGACGATGAGCACGAACGAGACGGTGGCGGCGAGCCAGGGATTCACGAGGCCGACGCGCAGGCGCGCGTTCATGGAATTGCCGGCAGCCTGAAGCGCACCCGCGACCAGGATGAAGGGATAGAGCAGGATCGGGTTCAAGACGGCGGCCCTCCGGGCGGGTCGGGAAGCTGAGGCGATGTCAGAACAGGATGGTCAGGGCACCAGAAGCAGGCCGGCCAGGGCCAGCAGCAGGGCCGGCGGCATCACCAAGGCGCCGAGCTTGAGGAAGCGCCAGAAGCTCACATCCTCGCCCTCGCGACGGATCGCCGTGAGCCACAGGATGGTGGCGAGCGAGCCGGTCACCGACAGGTTCGGTCCGACGTCGATGCCGATGAGAATCGCGCCGGCGATCTTCTCCGACACGTCCGCGGCCTGGACCGCAGCGCCGGCAATCAGGCCGGCGGGGAGGTTGTTGACGACGTTGCACAGGACCGCGACGAGTACGCCCCCGCCCCAGGCCGCCTCGGTGGGCGAACCGTGCGCGATCGCCTTCAGGGTGTCGGCGATCGTCTTAAGGACGCCGGTCTTCTCCAGCGCCTCGACCAGGACGAACAGCCCGGCCACCAGGGGCAGCACGCTCCAGGACACGTCCTTGATCACCTCCACTGCCCCGCTGCGCTTGATCGCCAGGACGAGAAGCGTCGTCGCCAGGCCCGCCAGGAAGGTCGGCAGGCCGAGCTCGAGACCGTAGGCAGAGGCCGCGATGAGCACGCCGGCGGTGGCGACGATGCCCGCGCCCGCGACCTTGCCGGTGCCGGACAGGGCCGAGGCCTCGACGTCGGTGGCGACGGTCTGCGTCTTGAGCACAGCGTTCTGCGTCAGGCGCAGCACCACGTAGGTGGCGAGGATGGCCAGCGCCGAGGGCAGCGCGAACCGGGCGAGCCATTGCACCAGCGGCGGCATGTGGGTGGCGTAGACAACTAGATTGGCCGGGTTCGAGATCGGCAGTACGAAGCTCGCCGCGTTGGCGATGAAGGCGCAGATGAACAGGTAGGGCAGCGGATTCTCGACCTTCGCCGCCTTGGTGGCCGCATAGACCGCCGGCGTCAGCACCACCGCGCAGGCGTCGTTCGAGAGGAACACCGTGACCACGGTGCCGACCACGTAGACCAGCAGGAACAGCCGGGTCGCCGACCCCTTCGCCTTGCGCGCGGCGATGCGGGCGAGCCAGTCGAACAGCCCTTCCTTCCGGGCGATCTCGGCGAGCAGCATCATCCCGATCAGGAACAGGTAGACGTCGGTACCCTTAGCCACGCCCTCCCAGGCGGTGGCCGGCGAGATCAGGCCGAGGACGAGGAGTGCCAGCGCGCCGAGCACCGCCCACACCGCTTCGGGCCAAGCGAACGGACGCACGATCACGCCGAGGGTGGCGAGGCCTGCGATGATCCAGGTGGCGAGGTGTGGCGGCATGGGCAGGGCGAGCATGGAAAGGCGCTTCTCGGCTTTTTGTCGGGGAGTGGGTCGACGGTGGTGGGACGCGTGCCCTACCAGGGCCGGCCGTTGCGGTTGGGGCCGAGCTGCGTGCCGAGCAGGCCCTTCTCGGGCCAGGACCCGACGGAATCGGCATCGCTGCCGATGCCCTTCGAGACCGGGATGGCGCTGCGGTCGCGAGTCGGCTCGACGACATCTTCGTCCTGGCCGCCGCCGGCATTGCGCGCCCGCACCACGAGGCGGCGCGCAGTCTGCGGCCACGCGATCCTCGCCCGGAAGCGACGGTCGCCCTCGGCGCGGCTCATCGGGTACCACGGACCGCCATCGACGCTGACCGCGCAGGTGGTGACCGCCTCGGCTCCCAGAACGATGGCGCGAACCTCGACGGTGTCGCCGACCAGATGCGCGTTGTCATGGGCGAGACGCCGATCGGCCGGGGCGGTGACGAGGACGAACGGCCAGGGCCGGTTCAGCTCCTTGAAGCGCCAGCTCACCACGCCGCGATCGATGGCGGCGACCGCGTAGCCCACCGGGCCTTCCTCGATCTGGCCGGTGGAGCGCGTGGCCGCAAAGATGGTGCGGCCGTCATTGGAGAGTTCGTTGTAATGGGTGTGGCCCATCTCGACGAGCCGCACCGTCGACGACGAGATCAGGTGGCCGACGCGCTCGGCTTCGCCGTCGCCGGTCAGATCGGCCGGGTAGCTGTGCATGAACAGCGCGCAGTCGAGGCCGTCGCGCTCGGCCACCTGGACCTCGCCTTCGAGCCACGCAAGCTGTTTGGCACCGAGGCGAAAGTCAGGGCCGCCGGTGCCGGGGCCGCACATGTCGAGGAACAGGCAGCGGATGCCCGACACGTCCACCGCATAGGGCATGCGCCTGACGCCAAGCCCGGCATGAAACGCGTCGAGGCTGCCGCCTTCCATGTCGTGGTCGCCGGTAATGACGTGGAACGGTTGCTTCAGGCGCTCCAGCCCAGCCTTGACCAGGGCGTATTGCTCCAGCGTGCCGTTGTCGGCGTTGTCGCCGGGCAGATAAACGAAATCGACCCCATCCGCTTCCGCGAGCTGTGCGACGATGGCGTCGAAGTCCCGCGCATTGGGCGCGTCCGCCGCGGTGATGTGCAGATCGCCGATATGGGCGAAGGCGAGGATGTCGTCGTGCGCGCTCATGGTGTGTACCCGGCTCACGCCGCCACGGGAGTGACGGAGTCCCGACTGCCGCCGGCCGATCCGGTCCGCTCCGGCTCGTAGCCGTAGGTCTCGGGCATCGCGAACAGATAGAGGGCGAAGCCCAAGGCGGCGATTCCGGCCAGTACCAGGAAGGCGGTGGAATACCCGGCGGAGACGATGATGACGCCGGCCAGGGTGGCGCTGAGCGCGGCGCCGAGGCTCTGCGCGGTGGCGACCGCGCCCTGCGAGACATTGAACCGGCCGGTGCCCCGCGTCAGGTCCGCGACCACGATGGGAAACAGCGCGCCGTAGATGCCGGCGCCGATGCCGTCGAGGAGTTGCACGCCGACGAGGTAGAACGGGATGTCCGAAACCGTGTAGAGCACGCCGCGGATCGCCAGGACGCCGAACGCCGCCAGGAACATCGGCTTGCGCCCGATGGCGTCGGCCTTGGCGCCGACGAAGACCGCCACCGGGACCATCACGAACTGGGCGGCGACGATGCAGATCGCGATCAGAGAGGTGGCGTTGTCCTTGCCCGAGAGCTTGGTCAGCAACTGCCCGACGGAGGTGAGCATCGCCGCGTTCGACAGGTGGAACAGAGCCGCCAGCACCGCAAACAGCATCAGATACTTGTTCTTGAACAGGATCGAGAGGCCGGACGGCTCGTCCTCGCCCGCCTCCTTGGCCTGGACCTGCGTCTGATCGAGGCCGCGGGCGAGATCGTCGTCGATGGCGTCCGCAGGCACCATCAGCATCGCGCCGATGCTGAGCGCCG
The DNA here is from genome assembly GCF_010692745.1 of Methylobacterium sp. BTF04. Classification (GTDB taxonomy): domain Bacteria; phylum Pseudomonadota; class Alphaproteobacteria; order Rhizobiales; family Beijerinckiaceae; genus Methylobacterium. Next base: position 129,252 of record NZ_JAAHTB010000011.1, on the reverse strand, counting down.
CCAGCACCGCCATCAGCCAGAACACCACGATCGGCCCGAAGAAATAGGCGGTGCCCCCGGCGATGGCCGCCGAGGTCGCGTTACCGGCGTGATTGAAGCCTTCGTTGCGGCCGATGCGCTTGGAGAACAGCTTGGGTCCGACCACGCCGAGAGTGATCGCCGCCAGGGCCGGCGGGAAGATCGCCCCGGCGATACCGGCCACGGATTGGGTCGCGGCCACGAGGTAGAAATTCGAGATGAAGGGCAGGATCAGGCAGCTCACCGTCACCGCGATGGCGCCGGCGATGACGATGGCGCGCTTGCTGCTCGTCCGGTCGATGAGCGCGCCCGCCGGCGTCTGAGCGATGAGTCCGGCGATGCCCGCGATGGTCATCACCAGGCCGGTGGTCGCCTCGTTCCAGCCCTGGTCGGGGCCGCGCACGGCGATCAGGTAGATCGCCAGATAGGGGCCCAAACCGTCACGCACGTCCGCGAGAAAGAAGTTGAGGGCATCGAGGCCACGCAATGAGCGGGCAGACGGCGTCCGCACGACGTCGTCGCCGGTCACGTGTGGCTCTGACATGGTGAGCCTTTCCAGACGTTTTGAACGGAGTGCGGATGACAATGGGCGCGGCTTACGGCCAAGCCATATCCAGCGCAGCGCAAAGCTTTGTCGTCGCGCGTTGGTTCCCGGCCGGGGACTAAAATCTCCGTGAGTTCGGAGTTGGCCCAGGCGCGAAGGCCAGTCGAACAGCAACTACGGAGGATCGCGAAGGCTCACGCGTATGACGGCTAAAGACATCAATGCATTATGTATTCGGGCAGTGAGGCTAACGCGACGAAACTGCAAGCGTATTACATGGTACGAAACTGCGAATAATATTTCGAGTTGCCAAAATCTGACGGATCGGACCTGCGGCTTAGGTCCGATCCCGACCCACCCTCGGCGGACAAATTGCTGCAAGATCGGCCTGAAAATCGGCGGTAAAAATGCCCCTCAGTACGTCCGCTTTTGGCGACACCGCTACCTCTCGCGTTGTCGTATTCCGGACCGGATCATCACAACGATCCATCGGTACGCCCGCCGCGAGCACCCCATTCAAAGCCAACGACGCGGATAGCGGCCGAAGCGCTGGCGGGGATTGATGATCCCGACAGGAAGCAGCACATGAGCCGCCCATATCCTAGGTGTGGACACCGGCGGTCGCTCCGGCGACGATGAGCAATCCGCGTACCCGCTACTTTCCGCAACTCGCCTCGCGCAAACGCGTTGTGGCGACTTGCAGGTGGAGTGATCATTTCGCCAGGACGCCAATGGCGGATCGGCTTGGGGCTACCCGGTGCTGGCCCGATCAGCTTCGCCCAAGCGAACCGAGCGGCCCCGAATCGAGTTGCTCGAGAATCCGCGTCAGTGCCGCGACGTTGTTCTTGTCATCGGCGCTTTCGAGCGCGTCCTGAAGCACCAGGCGGATGTCCTCGGCTTCGACCTTCTCCATGTCCCAGTTCGGATAGAGGCGCTCGCGCTTCTCCTCGCTCTGGCTTAGCGAGACGATATCGTAATGGCGCGAATCGCCATGCAGGCTCGCGATCAGCTTCTGGATCTCGGCGGCCGGTCCTTCGATCCACTGGAAAAAGACGCCGCTGCCGAAGACCAGCACCCCGGTGATGCCGCGCGCAAGATTGTGGCGTTGGGCCGACTCGACGATGCGGCCGACCTCGGCGTCGTCGACGCCGTCGGCGGCACGGCTGCAATAGACGAAATGATAAAGCGCTGGCAGCGCGGCTTCGTCCAACTCAGCGCCGCGTGGAAAGCCGTATTCGTCGAACATGGGCGGGCTCGCTCCGTTTATGCCAGGCAGGCGGTTCTGCCCAGTGCGTGAGCGGCAGGATAGCGCAACTGATCCGATTTGGAATTGAACCTGTTTGCCCAGGCCATCGCTCGGACACCGAAGGCGCTGCGACTCGACGGGACCACGGGTACCAAGCGTCCGATGTCCAACATCGGCCGAACGAGGCCGATCTACCGCTTCGCGCCACTTCGCAACATTCCGAGACGCGGCAAGCGTCCGGAACCGTCGATGAATTCGAAGGCGGCCGTCCGGTTCAGGGTGTGCAAGTGGTGGCCGGGAAAAAGCGGCCCGGCCCGCAGGGTGGTCTCCACGGTCTGGCAATACCCCTCCGTGTCGAGGCGGTCGATCCGGGCGAGCGACAGCGCTTCGCCGTAGCCGAGGCGGCAATCCTGCGTCGGGCGGATCAGCACCCCGTCCTGCGCCACGATGCGGCCGGCGGGACGGGACGCGGCGATGTCGACGAGAACCGGGTTGCCGGGGTGTGGAATCCAGGGTCCGCGAAAGTCGAGGGCCGACCAGAGATGGAGGCCGTCGGAATACGATCCCAACGCCGCGCGCGGAGGGGCGCCGGGCGCGAAAGCCCGCACGGTGGCGAACATCCACCAGCACCCGCCATGCTCCACCAGGGTCGCGTCGCTCGCAGTGAGGCCCGAGAGGAGCGTCGCCTCCTTGACCCAGCCCCCGGGGAACGCCGTGGCGCGGTAGAGGTCGACGGTGCCGTGATCGCCGCTCTCGGGGATCATCCAGTGCGCGCCGTCGTGGGCGAACACGAAGGGATAGGAGAGGTGATGTGCCTCTTCCAGGACGGGGATCGGGGTGCCGAGGGGGCCATCGGGTCCGAAGGCGACGGCCGAGATGATGCCCTTGCCGAGCGCGTGCGCATAATCCTCGACGAACAGCACCGTGCGGCCCGCGTGCACGATGGGAAACGGGTCGGCGTAGAAGCGCAGGCCGTCATCGGGCAGAACGTGCCAGCCGGATTCCGGATGGGCTCGCAGCGCCAGAAGGTCCGGCCCGTCGAGGTGGCGCCAGCCCACCCGCCAGTGCGGGGCGCGATAGCACAGACGGTAGAGTCGCCGGGCCACCGCGCGCGCTGTGAGCTTCAGGGCCCGTGCGCCGAGCGTCGTTCGGGACAGGATGACGGGTGGCGGCGCGGCGATGCCGGCGATCGTGCCGGGCTCCAGCATCGGGGCGCCGCCGGCGAGTACCGACAGGATCAGGCTCGTGGTCCGGACGAGCGCGTCTTCGAACGAGGTCAGCACCATGCCGCGCCGCTCGGTGCCGAGACGGCCCGCGGCGAGCAGGCGCGCGCCGTCGTGCAGGGTGACGATGGGCAGGCGCCCGGCGAGCAGTGATGCGAACAGGGCGCTTTCGCCGCCGACGCCATCGAAGGCCAGATGCCAGACCCGCGTTGCCGGCCCCGCCTGCGCGTCGCCGCACAGGTCGAGGATCACCTCCGGCGGCTCGGCCGGCCGGCCGACATAGGCAGCGAGAGAATTGGGGGCAGCAGGTGCGGAGACACCGTCGCGGGGCAGGCCCGCGATGAGGGCTTCGAGCCGGAACAGGAGGGCGGCATTGTCGGGCAAACCGTCCGCTCCCGGAGCGGGATCGGCCGTGACGACGAACCTGGGTAAAGCCGCAGCCGCCGCGAGCAACCGAAGGTGCCACAGGCGGATGTTGCGCCCGTCGAGGCGCACGCTCAGGCGCATCGCGATCCGATCTCCTGCGGCGCCAGTGAATTCGTGACGGACGCCCCGCGCGGACCCGCTCGGACCGACATGGCGAGTGAGAGGGGCGCCGTCAATCCACGGCCACGCTTCGAATCAGGGCTGGCTCACGCGCAAGCGCGGCCAGCGCAGGAGGCGCTCCGGCGCGAATGGCGCCAACGGTACGGAGGGCACCGCATTGGTGACGAGGTCGGCGACGAGGCGCCCGGTGATCGGCCCGGTGGACAAGCCGATATGCCCGTGCCCGAAGGCGAAGATCAGCCCCGGATGCCGTGGGGCCCGTCCGATCACCGGCATGCCGTCCGGCGTCGAGGGGCGGGCCCCCATCCAGGGTTGGTTGTCGAGGGGGCCGCCCAGCCGCAGCGTCCTGGCGGCTTCTTCGGACGCGGCCTCGATCTGGCGGAAGTCGGGCTTTGCGTCGCGCGCGTTGAGTTCAACGCCCGAGAGCACCCGGACCCGGCCCTCGCCCATCGGCGCGATGATGGAGCCCGCCCCGGTATCGAGCACCGGCCGCGTCAGCGGCGGCGAGTCGGGATGAAGGGCGTAGTGACGGTGGTAGCCGCGCTCGGCCGCGAACGCGAAGCGGTACCCGAGCGGGCGCGCGATCTCCGCCGAGGCGGCGCCGGCCGCGAGCACCACGGTCCGGGCCCGGACCGCGCCGCCGTCGTGGCGGACGGTCCAGCCTGCATCGCCGGGTGCCAGGCCGGTGATTGCTGCTCTGACGATCCGGCCGCCGAGGCCGCTGAACAGGGCTTCATAGGCCTCGACGAGACCGCCCGGATCGCTGACGGCTCCGGTCTCCGGCAGCACCATGGCGCGGGCATAGGGTCGGATCAGGGCCGGCTCCAGGTCGCGCAGGGCTGCTCCATCGAGGATGTCGAGGGCAACTCCGTGTCCGGCCAGGATCTCGCGCTCAAGGGCGGACCCCGCAAAGGCGGCCTCGGTGCGGTAGAGCTTGATCCAGCCGGTGCGGTGCAGCAGGTGCGACGCCCCGGCCCAGTGGGCGAGACGCTCGTGCTCGGCATAGGCCGCGCCGGTGAGCGGCAGCAGGGCGGAGGCGGCCCGTCGCCACGCCGATGCGCGGGCGGCAGCGAGGAAATGCGCGGTCCAGGGCAGCACGTGCAGGACGTGGCCGTGGCGTAGGCGCAAGGCCCGGTCCGCATTGCGCAGGTACGTCGGAAGCTTTCCCCACAGGGCCGGGCCGGCCATGGGAAAGATCGAGCCACGGCTGATGATGCCGGCATTGCCGAAGGAGGTCCGCGCCCGGGCATCGCCCGGATCGCACAGCACCACATCGAGTCCGCGTTCCCTGAGCGCGATGGCCGAGGCGAGCCCGACCATGCCCCCTCCAATCACCACAACCTCGGCCTTCGAGGCGTCCCGCTCGCTCGTCTCGACCATCCGCGCCTCGCAGCCTTCATAAAAAATCGGGATCGGGTGTCGCCACCGCGGAACCCTGACATTGCACATGCCGGAATTAACCGGATGCTCATCACCCTCAACCACCTTCGGCCCATCGGACCGCGCATCCGGTCCGGTCGTAGCAACGAGGGTCGTGCCGATGTTCGCACTGATGTTTGCCGCGATCGGCGGAGGGATCGCCACGGTTTCGGTGATGGCGCCCACCGGCCTCATCCCCGCGTTCCTGTCGGCTCCGATCGGCGGCAGCCTCTGCGCCCTGTTGGCGGCGATCCATATCTCGCGCCGACCCAGCGAAGACGGGATCAGCCAAGACGAACTCGACGCTCAGACAGACGAGATGGTGGCCGCGTTACGCAGCATGGCCGCCCAGGGCAAGGACGCCGCCATACGGCCGGAGCGCGAGAGCGCGGCTTCGAAGGCGGCATGAAACGTCCCCTCGCGGAGCGTCGTCGCGCAGGCGGCATGCCGACTCACTGATTTCGCCGAGACACCTTCCAGCGTCCAAAGCCTCACGTCGCGAGGCGGTCCAGCCAATCGGGGGCGAGCCGAAACGCGTCGCAGACGGTGTTCGCGCCCGCAATCGCCACGGCACCGACAATGCCATCCGCGGGTTCGAGATGGTGCAACGCCCATTCTGTGTGACTGAGGCCGCCTGTCGCGCAGGTCAGAAGGGAAGCAGGCGCGGGAGGGATCGAGACCGCAAAACCGTTGAGCGGCATCGATAGACCCATCCCGACGGCCTTCACGAAAGCCTCCTTACGGGTCCAACAGGCGTAGAAAGCGGCTTGCCTCTGGTTTGGTGGGAGCGCCTCGATCGCCTCGATCTCGATGGGGTGGAAGTGGCTCTGCGCGATCGCGAGATGGTCTCGGAGAGGCCGTATCACTTCGATGTCGACCCCGATGGGAACAGCCGCGAGACCGACCAGGGCGAGGCTTCCGGAATGCGACAGGTTGAAGTTCAGACGCCCCGTAAACTCACCGCTGATCTGAGGCTTTCCAGCGGCTCCGGTGGTGAAGACGAGTGATTCAGGGGGGGCTCGCAGCGCCCCGCCGAGGATGACCCTCAAGGCGGCGTGGCTCCCGGTGAAACGATCCCGGTCCTCCGCCCGCAGAAACCGGTCGGCCCGCGCAGTCTCGTCCGGTGACAGGAGGTCGGCACAGAAAGCGAGCCAAGCTGAGCAAGGTGCGAGATCGATGTTCCACACGGCCGCACGATCCGGCCAACTCGGTTCGGCCATCGGCCATATTGCGCAGCCCTGTGGCTTAGCCTCCGCCATTATGCGTCTTAGCCAATCAAACGCTGAGTGTTTGTAGACCGCAAACGCGTGTCAACAAGGCTGAACAACCGCCACGCTTCAGCCTGAAGGTCCAGTTCGAAACAGCCGCCGCCTGAAGCCTGTACCTACCGAGTTGGATACTGCAGCGACTTGCGCGGATTACGACACGGCGGCCAAAGAGCGCTCTCCATCCCGCCGCATAATGGCGACCAGGATGCAGAGGTAGCCGATTTCCGCAACGGCCAGGATTCCGTAGAACAGCGCCACGCCCGCGTACCACGACAGGCTGTGCCGAACGGCGATGATCAGAACGGTCGGCAAAACGGCGATTACCAGGACGCCCAGAACGGTGATCGATCGTCGCGGAACGCCCTGGATCATAAAAACCGCCCACCCACAAATTCGTGAACGCTAACCCTAAGGGAGTTTTTTCGCCGACGAAAGTCGCGGGGATTACGGGCCGGATAGGGTATGCGTCGACCCAGTTTCAGCGGTAGCGCCCGCTGAAACTGACGACTTTCACGTCGATCGCCGGCTTTCGATCGATCAGGCGTAGACGTTTCCGGCGGTCTGGGGGAAGCGTTCCGCGAGCGCCCGACGAAGCTTCTCGAGGGCGCGATTCTCGATCTGCCGCACGCGCTCCTTGGAAATCCCGAGACGATGACCGAGCGCCTCCAAGGTCGCTTGATCCTCGGCGAGGCGCCGCTCCTTGAGAATGCGCAGTTCGCGTTCCGACAAAACGGTTAGTGCCTCATTGAGCCAAGTGAGCCGCCGCTCGCCGTCGACCTGCGCGGAGACAGTCTCGTCGGGCAGAGCGGCCCCGTCGACAAGAAAGTCCATCCGCTCGGACGATGTTTCGCTCTCTTCACCCACCGGGGCGTTGAGCGACATGTCGGGTCCCGACAAGCGCGCATCCATCAGCGCGACGTCCTGCTGCGAGACGCCGATGGCCGTGGCGATCCGGCGATGAATCTCGTCGCCCACATGCTCTTCGGTGGATTGCATCAGCCGGGCGCGCAGCCGGCGCAGATTGAAGAACAAAGCCTTCTGCGCGGAGCTCGTGCCACCGCGGACGATCGACCAGTTCCGCAGGATGTAGTCTTGGATCGACGCGCGAATCCACCACGTGGCATAGGTCGAGAAACGGACTTCCCGCTCCGGTTCGAACCGCGCCGCGGCTTCCATCAACCCGACATGGCCCTCTTGGATCAGATCGGCCATCGGCAGGCCGTAGTGCCGGAAGCGACCCGCAATGGCGATCACGAGGCGCATATGGGCCGAGATGAGACCATGAAGAGCGCGTTCGTCACGTTGATCCTTCCAACGGACGGCAAGACCGCGTTCCTCGTCGCGCGCTAGGAAAGGCGCCTCCATCGCCGTGCGTATGAACTGGCGCCGTATCCCTGCGATGTCTGCCATCCCCGCCTCCGCCTCGTTAACACGTATGCTTCTGCTGCAGAGCCCGTCGTGCCGAATGCCTTCGGTCAATCACGCCCTTGCCTGGCAACCGACAACGGAGCCGTCGCAGCGATGGTTCCCGCATTGCGACATGATGAATGGCCGGTGCGGATGACGGCGCGGTGACGGGCGAAATCGAGCCTGGAATCAAAAAAGCCCGACGCTGGTGCGCCGGGCTTCGTATCTCTTAAACCTGAGGACGCTGCGCTCAGGCAGCCTCTTCCTGCAGATCCTCGCTCTCGGCTTCGCCTTCGGCCTCGCCCTTGGCGCGGCGCGGCGACTTGGCGAGGCTCTGCTCGATCAGCTTGAGTGCCTCGGTCTCGGTGATCCTGTTCACCGACGAGATCTCGCGAACCACTCGGTCGAGGGCCGACTCGTAGAGCTGACGCTCGCTGTAGGACTGCTCCGGCTGCGCTTCCGACCGGAACAGGTCGCGAACCACCTCGGTCACCGAGAGGAGATCGCCGGAATTGATCTTGGCCTCGTATTCCTGAGCGCGACGCGACCACATCGTGCGCTTGATGCGAGCGCGGCCGGTGAGCAGATCGAGGGCCTTCTTGACGAGTTCCGGCTCGGCGAGCTTGCGCATGCCGACGCTGTTGGCCTTGGCCGTGGGCACGCGGAGGACCATCTTGTCCTTCTCGAATGACACGACGAACAGCTCGAGCTTGTAGCCGGCGATCTCCTGCTCCTCGATCGCCGTGATGCGACCGACACCATGCGCCGGATACACGACCGCTTCGCCGGTCTTGAAGCCTTGCCGGCCCGTTGCCGTCGTCTTCTTGGCTGTGGTCATGCGAGAAGCGCCTCCAGAACATCGCGCGGTATTGATCGCCGCGCCGAACCGTGTACTCCGGGGCGGGTCACCCGGTTTCAGCCCCTTGTCCGAACGGGATGAGCGCGTATGCCGCGCTTCCCAACGGTTCCCAGGCTCCCCGACGGTTCGCGCCACGACGATGCGACCGCGGAAAGCGAGAAAACGCCTCCAGCGATCGATCGCATGCGACCCCATTCTCTCAATTGAGCTTGAGACCCATCTGGTGATGGCGGAGGCAGCACGTCGAGCACGAACGACGGCAGACATCGGTCATACCACAAACCGGCCGCCGAATCAAAGGATTGCCGGCGTAGCCTCACGCGTCCGCGGAAGCGGGTTCTTCGTTCTGCACGGATTTCGCGGCCGCCGTCGCCGGATCCCGCTCCGCGAGCGGGACCAGCGGTCGCGGTGAAGAGACGGCCCGGTTTCGATGGGCCGCCGGCCTTGGCCGTAGATCAGTCCCCGGTTCCGGGAGCCGCCGAGAAATGCGCCTCGAATTTGCCGGCGACACCGTCCCAATCCTTGGCGTCCGACGGAGCGTCCTTCTTCTGGGTGATGTTCGGCCAGCTCTTGGCGTAGTCGGCATTCACCTTCAGCCAGGTCTCGAGGCTCGGCTCGGTGTCGGGCTTGATCGCCTCGGCGGGGCATTCCGGCTCGCACACGCCGCAATCGATGCACTCGTCGGGATGGATCACGAGCATGTTCTCGCCCTCGTAGAAGCAGTCCACCGGACATACCTCGACGCAGTCCATGTACTTGCACTTGATGCAATTGTCGGTGACGACGTAGGTCATGGAGCCTTCAGTCCTCGATCCGGTGGCCCGGGAGCGTTCGAACGGAATGTCGATTCCGTCTGGGCTCGATGCGGTGCATGGATCCGTTAACGCTTCGCTCGTGCGGGTGTCATGCCCGCTCCGCTTGATGGGGCTGGCTCTAGACCCTGTCCGAAGGGCTGACAAGCGCAAGCACCCGGCCGTCCCTGCGGCAGCGCCGCCAGTGTCGTATGTGGGACACGCGGCGGATCAGTCGGATGCGGCGCCATCGGTGCCCCCGAGGGACGCGTAGAGCCGCTGCGCCTCCGGCGCCGCACCGCGTCGTTCGCCGAGATCGAGCACCCGCAGGATCGCGGTGGTATGGGCGGCCGCCACCGTGACCACGTCGCCGATGCCGATCGCCGTCGCCGCCGCGTCCGCCCGCCGGCCGTTCACCCGAACATAACCCTCCGCCACCAGGCGGGCGGCGAGAGAGCGGGTCCGCGCGAACCGCGCGAACCAGAGCCATTTGTCGAGACGCTGACGCCCCGGCTTCATCGCGTCACGGCGCGTTCAGCGCTTGCCGCCGTCGCCCGCCTCGAGCTGCGCCTTGAGAGCGGCGAGCTTGGCGAAAGGCGAATCCGGGTCCGGAGCGCGCTCGCGCCGCTGCGGACGCGGCTCGTCGCGCGGTGCTGCGCGCGGCTCGTCGCGACGGTCCGGCCGGGTCCGTCCGGGCTCGAAGCGCTCGCGGCGTTGCGGGCGGCCGTTCTCGGGACGTGCCCCCTCGCGGCGGCCGCCTTCCGGACGTTCGCCCGGAGCGCCACGCGGGCGACCCTGGCCTTCGGGACTGGCAGCGTTGCCCTGGCGACGCTGATCGGGGCGACCTTCCCCAGGTGCCCGATTGCCGGCCGGGGCTCCGTCGCGACCGGCACTGCGCGGACGATTCTGGCGGGGATTGGCGCTGCGCTGCTGCCGCTGGAGCCGCCAGACTTCAACCGTGACGACGTCCGTCGCCGGAGCCTCGGTGCCAGCCTCCTCGGACGCTGCCTCTTCGGACGTGGTGCCGTCCACCGGCGCATCCGCGTCATCGGCGGTGGCCGCGGTTTCGGCCGGCTGCTCGGCCGCGTCGGCAACGTCATCGGCTGCCGGTGCGGCAGTCACGTGTTCGGAAACGGTTTCGGCTTCGGGGTGTTCAGCAGGCGATGCGTCCGCAGGCGAGGCTTTGACGACGGGGGCGTCGACCGCCTCGTCGGTGGCGGTCTCGGCCGCGTCTTCGGCCGGAGCGTCGACAGCGGCGGCATCCTCTGCCGGCTCGGGCTGGGCATCGCTCGCAGCGTCGGCGGTCATGGCCGGCGCATCATCGGTGCCGGAGGCATCGGACACCACCGCGTCTAGCTCGCCCGATGGCGCCGTATCCGCGCTGGGTGCCTGGACGGGCTGCGTCGATGCGGCCGGCAGCAGCGGCACGGTGATGGCCGGGCCGGGACGGGTCTCGGCGGCGTAGCCGAGGGATTTCAGGATCGAGCCGAAATCCTCGCCCGAACAGCCGACGAGTGACGTCATCCCCACGGTGGCGACGAAGGCATCGCCATCGGCCGAGCCCACCGGGGCGTCGCCCGGCGTCGTGCCGGGGCGATAGGCGATAGCCGGGCGGATCAGGTCGGCGAGACGCTCGAGGATGTCGACCCGCACCGCCCGTTCACCGCAGACCCGGAAGCCCGCCGCGCGATAGAGGCCCTTTGCGATCTCGGGGTCGACCTTGATCGAGGTGCGGCCGGAACTCGCCAGATGGGCGATTTCGTCGAGGCCGCGCTGGTCGAGGCCGCCGTTCTTGAGGGCCCAGAGTTGGGCCGCCAGCGTACGCGGTGCCGGCTTCAGCAGGGCCGGCAGGAAGATATGATAGGCGCCGAAGCGTACGCCGTGGCGCCGCAACGCGCCGCGACCGTCCTGATCGAGGGTGCGCATCTCGTGCATCACCTTGGCGCGCTCCAGCACGCCGAGGGACTCGACCACCTGGTATCCGATGCCCTTGGCGAGGCCGGTGAGATCGGCCGCCGTCTCGATCTCCATCAGCGGGCCGAGGAGGCGCACCACATGGGCCTTGAGCCAGGCGACGAGGCGTGCCTCGACCTTGTCACGGGCGGGGCCCGTCAGCTGCTCGTCGGCGAGCAGGCGCACATGCGGCTCGAACAGCTTGTCGCCCGGGGTCAGCTTGGCCACCGGATCACCCGTCCAGCGGATGATGCCGTCATGGCTCAGCACGAGGGACGCATCGGCCGCTGCCGAGAACCGCTCCGCGCGGGCCTCGATCTCGCCGCCGAGCGCCTTTTCGGCCGCGCTGCGCAGGGTCTTGGCCTCATGTCCTTCCGCGCCGGGGTCCGGCACGAACTGGAAGCCATGCAGATGGCCGACATGCTGGCCCTCGACGGTGACGTCCCCGCCGGCGGTGATCTCAGCTTCCAACATCGTATTCTCTCTCAGGCGCCGCATCAGGACGCTGGTGCGCCGATCGACGAAACGACTTGCCAGGCGTTCGTGCAGGGCGTCGGACAGCCTGTCCTCTACCCGACGCGTCTCGCCCTGCCAATGCACCGGATCGATGAGCCAATCCGGCCGGTTGGCCACGAAGGTCCAGGTTCGCCCCTGCGCGATGCGCTGGGACAGCGCTTCGATGTCGCCGTCGGTGCGGTCGATCATCGCCACGTGCTTGGCGAACCAATCGTTGGGGATGCGCCCGGCCATGCCCCGCATGAGGAAGCGGAACAGCTGGGCGACGAGGTCGGCATGGGTCTGGGGATGGACCTTGCGATAGTCCGGCACCCCGCACACGTCCCACAATCGACGCACATTGGCGGGGCTCGAAGCCATCGCGCAGATGTCGTCTTCGCGCATCAGGATTTCGAGAGCCGCCTGATCCTCGCCCATCGGCGCGCGGGTCAGCCCCTTTTCGCGGGGATGTTCGTCGAGGCTCGCCTGAAGCGCCTTCAGAGATGAGAATTCGAGGTCCGGATTGCGCCATTGCAGCACCCGCAGGGGCTCGAAATCGTGGTTCTCCAATGCCTCGATCATCTCGGGATCGAAGGGCGCGCAGCGCCCGGTCGATCCGAAGGTGCCGTCGGAGAGGTGGCGCCCGGCGCGTCCGGCGATCTGGCCCATCTCGGGGGGCGTGAGCTTGCGGAAGCGTGTGCCGTCGTACTTCCAGTTCGCCGCAAAGGCGACGTGATCGACGTCGAGGTTGAGGCCCATGCCGACCGCATCGGTGGCGATGAGATAATCGACATCGCCGGATTGATAGAGTTCCACCTGGGCGTTGCGGGTGCGCGGCGAGAGCGCGCCGAGCACAACGGCGGCACCACCGCGCTGGCGCCGAATCAGCTCGGCAATGGCGTAGACCTCCTCTGCCGAGAACGCGACGATGGCGGTGCGTCGCGGCAGGCGGCCGAGCTTTTTCTCGCCGGCGTAAGTGAGTTTCGACAGGCGCGGCCGCGTGGTGGTGTGCACACCCGGGATCAGCGACTGGACCAGCGGCAGCATGGTCGAGGAGCCGATCAACAGGGTCTCGTCGCGCCCGCGCTGGTGCAGCAGACGGTCGGTGAAGACGTGGCCCCGGTCCATGTCGGCGGCGAGCTGAATCTCGTCGATGGCGACGTAGGCCACGTCGAGATCGCGCGGCATCGCCTCGATGGTCGAGATCCAGTAGCGCGGCCGGTCCGGTTTGATCTTCTCCTCGCCGGTCACCAGGGCGACCTTGTCGACGCCGACCCTTTCGACCACCCGGAGATAGACCTCGCGGGCGAGAAGCCGCAGCGGCAGGCCGATCATTCCGGTGGGGTGGGCGAGCATCCGCTCGATGGCGAGGTGGGTCTTGCCGGTATTGGTCGGCCCGAGCACCGCTGTGACACCGCGTGCGCGGGCCTGCGGGGGGAGGGTGGGGCGGAGCATGGGCGAGGGGCGGTCCCTTCGGCGAAAGAGGCCGGCGATGGGCGTGCGAGACGAACGCGCGGGAGGAGGCCCGAAAGTCAGTCGCCCCGGCGTGGGCGACGTGGGGGCTGACCCCCATATGGGGCGCTCCCCCCATCCGCGCCAATGCCGTCGCCGCCATATCCGCTCGCGGGCAGGCCGTAGATCTCGATCTGCGTCGATCCGCGCGGGGCGGAGAGATCGGCGCACAGGGTGTCGGGCATGGCGGTGATCGGACCGCGCCGGGCCGGGCGCCCCTCCACCACCTGTGCCGAGGAATAGGCGTCGCCACCGCATCCTGCGGTATCGCTACTCAGAGGGGCACCGGCCGCCGGGGCTGCGGCGACAAGACCCGCGAGGATGACGAGACGGCGGAGCATGATCGAGCCTACCGCGCGCCGTTCAGGCTGGCCATCGCTCCGCCGTGCGGAGCCTCTGTGGGGGCCGCCTGCGCTGTGGTGGTGCCGACAGCTCCGCCGCTGCGCGTCCAGCGGGTCGCCTCGATGATGTTGGTGCCGACCGTGGTGCGCACCGAAATGCGGATCGGCAGCAACACGCGGGTGCCCTCGACAGGGGCGAGCCACACCGACATGTCGCGGTTGTCCTCCATGAACTTCACGCCGGGCCGGTCGGGGCGATGGCCGGCGATGGCCTGGTAGCGCGCATTGCAGACGAGGACGGGGCCGGCATAGCCCGGCTTCTCCACGGTGCGGGTCTCGCCGTAACTCAGTGTCACGTCGAACCGGGTCGCCCCGTCGAACACCGGCAGGGTTCGGTTGCAATTCGCGGGGTCGAGCAATTCGCCGCGGCTCACGGCCGGCATCATCAGGGCGCTCGCCGGATCGATGACGCCGCGCTTGTTGGCCGCGGTAATCGGAACCCGATCGCCCATGTCGATCAGCGGCGGGGTGATCTCGGCCTGGGTGACGTTGCCGCGTGCCAGCGCCATGCGCACGGCGATGCCCGAGTTCGAGGTCTTGGTGGCGATGGCGAAGGTGTTCGGCTGCGGCCCGGTGGCGATCAATCCGCTGGCGCGGGCCGAGCCCATGCCCCCCGTCACTGCGCCGACGAGGCCGGTGAGGCGGGCCGACACGTCCATACGATAGTGCGTGCTCTCGAACGCGCCCGAGACCTGCGCGGTGCCGATCGGAATGCCGGCGAGGGCGATCCCATACTCCACCGTGACGTTGGCCGGGGCCGCGGCCTTCGGGCGCGCGATCGCCTGGGGGCCGGCAAGTGCGGCCGCCGCGAGGGTGAGGAGGCTGGCGCGGAGAAGGCGCTTGGCGCACATGGCTGAAAGCTCGGGTGTTCGCGATTGCGGCCGGCATGACGACGCCGGAGGATGTGTCCGGTATCGTCCCAGTCCATGGTTAACACATCGTTGGGAACGGGTCCGACCGCAGGCCGGAGCCCATGAAAGATCGGCCGAAGCCTTGACGGCAAGGGCGCCTCTCCCCTATAGGCTCGCGCCTTCAATGAGAACGCCGCTCCACCGGGCTTGGCGTGCGAGAGGCCCGTCGCGCAAGCGACCGGTGTCCCGTCAACGCCCTGTCGGACCTGCGGAACGAGACGGGAATTAAAACAATGTCGCGCCGTTGCGAACTCACGGGCAAAGCCGTGCAGACCGGCCACCTCGTGAGCCACTCGAACCGCAAGACCAAGTGCCGGTTCCTGCCGAACCTGTGCCAGGTCACCCTGCAGTCGGACGCTCTCAAGCGTCGTGTGCGCCTGCGCGTCACTGCCCATGCCCTGCGCTCGGTGGAGCACCGTGGCGGCCTCGACGCCTTCCTGATCAAGGCGCGCGAGATCGAGCTGTCGCAGACGGCCCGTTTGATCAAGCGGGAGCTTCACAAGAAGCTCGCCGAAGTCGAGACGCCCGTCGCCGCCTGAGCGACCGACGGCTCTCACCGAGCCGGTCTGCTCCAGTATCCACGAATTCGAGCCGTCGTCCGCGTGAATGCGGGCGACGGCTTTTCGTGTTTCGATCGTGGTGTTCTCGATCATTGACCGGCTCCGACGATGTCTGTACCGATCGGTACAGCGCCCTCGATCGTTGGCGCGTGGAGGAATTCGCCATGTCCGACGCTCCCCTGTCCGAAGCGCGCCCGCCACTTCCGCCCTTCACCGCAGAGACCGCAGCCCAGAAGGTGCGCGCCGCCGAGAATGGATGGAACGGCTGCAATCCCGAGAAGGTGTCGCTCGCCTACACGGTCGATAGCCGCTGGCGGAATCGCAACGTCTTCTTTTCGGGCCGCCCGGCCATCGTCGATTTCCTGCAGGTCAAGTGGGCGCGTGAGCACGAGTATCGGCTGATCAAGGAATTGTGGACCTTCACCGGGAATCGCATCGCTGTGCGATTCGCCTACGAATTCCACGACGATGCAGGTGACTGGTTTCGCGCCTATGGCAACGAGAATTGGGAATTCGACGCGAACGGACTGATGCAGGTGCGCCATGCCAGCATCAACGACCTCGCGATCGATGCGGTCGAGCGCAAGTTCCATTGGGACCGCACAGGTCCGCGCCCCGATGCTCATCCGAGTCTGTCCGACCTCGGCCTTTAGGTCCGGTGGCGAGACCGTCCGCCCGGGATGCGGCAATCCCGGTGCTGGCCGAGGTGTTTCGCGCGCATGGCTATGCGGGGGCGAGCCTCGCTTTGATCGGGACCCGTACCGGGCTCGGCAAGGGCAGCCTCTATCACGCCTTCCCCGGCGGAAAGGTCGAGATGGCGCAGGCCGTCCTGGACGAGATCGGCGCATGGTTCGAGGGCCGGATCTACGCCTCCCTCCGGGACACCCCCGATCCACGCGCCGCGATTAGGCAGATGCTCGCCGAGACCGATGGCTACTTCCGCTCGGGGCGTCGCGTCTGCCTCGTCGGAGCCTTCGCCCTGTGCGATGAGCGCGACCTCTTCGGCGACCGGATTGCCGGTTACTTCGCGCAGTGGCGGGATGCCCTAACCCAGGCGCTCCGGCGTTGCGGGCACGACACAAAGGCCTTCGACCTTGCCGAGGACACGGTGCTGGCGATCCAGGGCGGGCTGGTCCTGGCACGTGCCCTCGACGATCCCGAGGTGTTCGGCCGCATGCTCAAGCGCCTGGAATGGACGCTGCTCGGCGAGACAACCGCCCGCGTCCACCCGAGCACCTCGTAGTGAGGTGATCGGCACGGGCGCAAGTCGGTCCTTTACCGCCGCCCTCCGGCCCGCGCCGGCATTCTGGGGGATGCACCTCTCGCATCTTCCTCGAACAATTCGGCCAGCTTCTCGGTCATCGCCCCACCGAGTTCCTCGGCATCGATGATGGTCACGGCGCGTCGATAATACCGGGTCACGTCGTGGCCGATGCCGATGGCCAGAAGCTCTACTGGTGACCTGGTCTCGATCTCCTCGATCATCCAGCGCAGGTGACGTTCGAGATAGTTGCCGGGATTGACCGAGAGGGTCGAATCGTCGACGGGGGCGCCGTCCGAGATCACCATCATGATCTTGCGCTGCTCGGGGCGGGCGAGGATGCGCTTGTGTGCCCAGTCAAGGGCCTCGCCGTCGATGTTCTCCTTGAGCAACCCCTCGCGCATCATCAGCCCGAGGTTCTTGCGCGCCCGGCGCCAGGGCGCATCCGCGGATTTGTAGACGATGTGGCGCAGATCGTTGAGGCGGCCGGGCGCAGTCGGCTTGCCCGCTGTCAGCCACGCTTCCCGTGACTGTCCGCCCTTCCAGGCCCGCGTGGTGAAGCCGAGAATCTCGACCTTGACCCCGCAACGCTCCAGCGTACGGGCCAGGATGTCGGCGCAGGTCGCCGCCACCGTGATCGGGCGCCCGCGCATGGAGCCCGAATTGTCCAGCAGTAGCGTCACCACCGTGTCGCGAAAGTTCGTGTCCTTCTCCTGCTTGAAGGAGAGCGGCTGGAACGGGTCGGTAACCACCCGCACCAGGCGGGCGGGGTCGAGCTGACCTTCTTCGAGGTCGAAGTCCCATGCCCGGTTCTGCTGCGCCAGGAGCCTGCGCTGCAACCGGTTGGCCAGACGCCCAACCACGCCCTGGAGATGGGCGAGCTGCTTGTCGAGGTAGCTGCGCAGTCGCGCGAGCTCCTCGGCGTCGCACAATTCCTCGGCGTGGATCACCTCGTCGAAGCGCGGATTGAAGACCTTGTACTCAGGGCCGCGCGCCTCGTTGCCCCGCGACGAAGGCGGCCGCCATGCTTCGGAGGCTTCCTCCGATTCGGCATTCTCGGCCTCTTCCGGCAACTCTCCCGAGGGCGCGTCGGCGGATTCCGTCGCGCCTTCCTGCAGATCGTCGGAGGCCTCCTCCGAGACCTCCATCTCGGAGCGGTCGCCCTGCGACTGCTCCTCGGCATCGCCCTCGCTCGGGGTCTGCTCGTCGTCCTGCGCCTCGTTGTCGTCCTCGTCGTTGTCGTCATCCTCCGGATCGAACGGCGTCTCGTCGGCCATGTCGAGGGAGGTGAGGAGCTCGCGAACCGAGCGCGCGAAGGCCCGCTGATTCTCGAGCGCGCCGATCAGGCCGTCGAGGTTCTTGCCGGCACGATCCTCGATATGCGAGCGCCACAGCTCGACGATCTTCTTGGCGGCTTCGGGAGGCGCCTGGCCGGTGAGGCGCTCGCGCACCATCAACGCGACGGCATCCTCCATCGGGGCGTCGGCCCGGTCGGTGATCTCTTCGTATTTTCCACCGCGGTGATAGCGGTCCTCCAGCATCGCCGAGAGGTTGTTGGCCACGCCGGGCATCCGACGGGCGCCGATGGCCTCGACGCGGGCCTGCTCGACGGCGTCGAACACCGCGCGGGCGCCGGCATTCTCCGGGGCGAGACGGCGATGGACGGCGACGTCATGGCAGCCCAACCGCAGCGCCATGGAATCGGCATTGCCGCGCAGGATCGCGACGTCGCCCGGCGTCAGCTTGCGCGGCGGCTCGGGCAGGCGCGCCTTGTCACCGGTGAGCGCAGGCCGGTCGCTGGCATAGACCACCTCGATTTCGGAACGCTTGGCGATGGCGCGCAGGCACCCGGCCACCGACCGCTTGAGCGGTTCGGCGATGGGCTCGCGGCGGTCGCCGGCTTTGCGATTAGAGATCGTCATAATCTACTGCGAGCTTCCCGATTCGGTGGAGATGTCGCTGAGCTTGAAGCTGCGCCCGGTGATCGCCGTCCAGTCATAGGGGTAGTTCTCAGGCAAGCTCGCGAGATCGCAGCGCATTTCACGTGCGGCCTTGATCCGTCCAAGGTCGAACCCATCGGCAACCGCCTCGCCGATCCGAGCCCGCAACGCCGGGTTTTTTCGAAGTGTCTTCTCGATGCGTTTGCGGTGCTCGACGATTGTTAGTTCCCAGCTTTGGCTGCGCCGCTCGGGCTGATGGTCCCACTTCAGCATGTGCATGAGTAGGATTTCGAGAGCGCTTTCGAGCTTGTTGTATTGCTCCGCTCCCACGTCGCTCAGTTCCTCGGCGATGTTGGTGAGGTCGAGCGACTCGATGGCGCCATCGCGCAGAAGCGCAACCTGTTCCTCGACCCAACCGTAGAGATCGTCCTCGTACCGCGTACGATTGGCGGACGTGGTCGCATTCGAGGGCAGGTCACCTTTCGGAACAAGATGCGCCATCGCGTCCTCCGCTAAACCCTCTAGCTCAGCGCCACATTGGACGCGCTTTCCGGCAGGTCCTTGCCGAAGGCGCGCTGGTAGAATTCCGCCACCAGGGCGCGCTCGAGTTCATCGCACTTGTTGAGGAAGGTCACCCGGAAGGCGAAGCCGATATCCTGGAAGATGTCGGCGTTCTCCGCCCAGGTGATCACCGTGCGCGGGCTCATGACGGTGGATAGGTCGCCGTTCATGAAGGCGTTCCGGGTGAGATCGGCCACGCGCACCATGCGGTTGACGGTGTCGCGCCCGCCGTCATGCTGGTAGTGCGTCGCCTTCGACAGCACGATGTCGACCTCGCGGTCGTGAGCCAGGTAGTTCAGCGTCGTGACGATGGACCAGCGATCCATCTGGCCCTGATTGATCTGCTGCGTGCCGTGATAGAGGCCCGACGTGTCGCCGAGGCCCACGGTGTTGGCGGTGGCGAACAGCCGGAAGGCGGGGTGCGGGCGGATGACCCGCTTCTGGTCGAGGAGCGTCAGGCGGCCCGAGAGTTCCAGCACGCGCTGGATCACGAACATCACGTCTGGGCGGCCGGCATCGTACTCGTCGAAGACCAGCGCGACGTTGTTCTGCAGCGCCCACGGCAGGATGCCGTCCTGGAACGCCGTCACCTGCTTGCCGTCCTGCAGCACGATCGCGTCCTTGCCGACGAGATCGATGCGCGAGACGTGGCTGTCGAGGTTGATCCGGATGCAGGGCCAGTTCAGGCGCGCGGCGACCTGCTCGATATGGGTCGATTTGCCGGTGCCGTGGTAGCCCGTGACCATGACGCGGCGATTGCGGGCAAAGCCGGCCAGGATCGCCAACGTCGTCTCCCGGTCGAAGATGTAGTCCCGGTCGAGATCCGGCACATGCTCGTCGGTGGCCGAGAAGGCCGGAACCATGAGATCGAGGTCGATGCCGAAGGCCTCGCGAACCGAGACGGTCTTGTCGGGCAGCGAGGAGGGCGTGACGTCAGAAAGCATACGGGACCTCGTCGGGGCGGGTGCCGGCGCGGTGGCTCGGAACACGCGGGATGTATCAGGCAATGAGCGTCGTGCGGATGCGTTCGCGAGCCGCGGGCGTCGATCATCTAAACGGCGGCGTCGGGGGACGCCAAGGGGTAGCTACGCGGGATATAGGGCCGCGTCCGCCGTTTTCCGCCTTTGCGGAGCAGCCACGCGCCGGAAACTTTGCATGGTTCGTGCCGCAGGCCCCGAGACAGGAACCCCTGGTCAGCACAAGCCGGCGGCCCGCAGGGCGTCATGGGCCTTGATGATGTCGCGCAGCCGCTCCTCGAACGAGCGGTCGCCGCCATTGGCGTCGGGATGGAAGCGCTTCACCAGCACCTTGTACTGAGCCTTGATCGCGGCCGGATCGGCATTCTCGTCGAGACCGAGCACGTCGAGGGCCTTGAGCGTCGTCGCCGAATGCCTCGGGCGGCGCGGCTCGGGCGCGGCCTTGCGCCGTGCGGTCTCACCGACACCCTCCGCCCGCAGGATGTCGAGCGGATCGACATAGGCCCAGTCGCGCTTGGGATCGGTCTTGGGCTTGCCCGAGGCGGTGGCCGGGTTCACGCCCATCGCCCAGGTCGGGCGATGGCCGATGATGGCGTCCTTCTGGAAGGCCTGCACGGCGGCGTCGTTCATGCCGTCGAAGTAGTTGTAGGTCGCGTTGTAGGCGCGGACATGGTCCATGCAGAAGCGCCAATACTGCCCCTCGGCCTTCCGACCCTTGGGCGCGCGGTACAGCCCGGCATTCTTGCAGCCGGGGGTCTCGCAGGTCTGGGCAGCAGCCTTCTTCGGCTCGTCGCAGGACGGCTTGATGCGGATGCTGTCGAACAGGGGCGAGTTGAGATCCATGATGGTGCGATTATGAGAGGGCGTGCCGGAGACACAAGGGCGGCGGGCCTGATGCCGCATGCGGACATCGGGGGTTGACGGGTGCGGCCGGGCGGCCTCCGTCCTGGGACGACCGAAATCTACGAAGCCCCGACACGAAGTGTGAGGAGATTGCCCCGATGACCGAGACCGTAACCCTGAAGGATTGGATCACCGAGACCCTGCAGGCGCAACTGGCGCCGGCCCGTCTCGACGTGGTTGACGAATCCCACCTGCATGCCGGCCATTCCGGCGCGCGTCCCGAAGGCGAGACCCATTTCCGCCTCGACGTGGTCGCGGCTGCCTTCGAGGGCAAGAGCCGGGTGGAGCGTCACCGCATCGTCAACGCCGCCCTCGATCCGGCGTTCAAACGCGGTCTGCATGCACTCGCGCTGAAGGCGCGGGCGCCGTCAGAAGCCGCCTGACGCGTCCAGCGGAGATGGTGTCCGTGGCCCTGTATTGCACGCCCAACATCGCCATCGACGAGGGAGAGCTCGACGAAACCTTCGTGCGCGCCTCCGGTCCGGGCGGCCAGAACGTCAACAAGCTCTCCACTGCCGTGCAGCTGCGCTTCGACGCCCGCCGCTCGGCCGCCTTGCCCAACGCGGTGGCGGTGCGGCTGATGCGGCTCGCCGGACGGCGACTGACGCAGGACGGCATCATCGTCATCAGCGCTCAGCGCTTCCGCACGCAGGACCGGAACCGGGCCGATGCGCGCGAACGGTTGGCCGAAATGGTGGCCGAAGCCGCCGTGCCACCGACGCCGCGCCGTGCGACCCGGCCGACGCTGGCCTCGAAGAAGCGCCGTCTCGACGACAAGTCGAAGCGCGGGGCCACCAAGCGCCTGCGCGGCGACGGCGGTGCGGGCGACTGAGGCCGCGTCAGATTTTGGCCGCCGAGGCCCCGTCGGGCGGGTGCGATTCGACTTCGCCGCTGACGTAGGCGCTGCCGGGCTTCAGGATCGTCAGCACGAGGGCGACCATGGCGAGCAGCCCGGCCAGCGCGGCCGGGAATAGAAACGCATCCTCGCCGTAATAGGTTTGGAGGACGCCGCCGGTGATGGCCCCTGTGGTGAGCGCGGCCCAGAGCGGCGCCTGGATCCAGAACGACGGCGCCACCGTGCCGAGCAGCAGGTTGGCGAGCCCGGTTCCGAACCGCACCACAGCGCCGGTGACGTAGGTCAGCGCCAGGCTGCGGCCGCCTTCGTCCTGCAGCGTCGCGTTCTGGAGGCCCAGCGCGATGACGATCGGATAGGCGTGGAGCGGCACCGCGAAGGTCCCGTGCGGGATGATGATGCCGATGGTCAGCAGCACCGCCTGCAGCAGGAGAAGGACCGACAGACGCCAGCGGCCGACCCAGGCGGCGATCAGCGTACCGGCGAAGGCACCAAAGCAGAATACGACGATGACGGAGGCGACCCGCGAGGTGCTCTCCCAGTCGAACTTGCTCACCGAGACGCCCAATCGCGTGGTGTTGCCGCTCATGAACGACATGAACAGCTGCGAGAATTCGAGGAAGCCGATGGAATCGGCGCAGCCTGCCACCGCCGAAAGCGCGAGCGCGAAGGGAATGCGCGTCGCGGCGCTCGCCGGAAACGATTTGTTCTGCGTGTCTGCCATGGGTCTCCACTCGAGTTTCGGGGCGTCTTCGGTCGTCGGTACCCTTTACGCACCGGGACGGCCGAAGAGTTTCGCAGCGACTTCCGGTTGAACCCGCCGCGCGCCATGCAACACGCCAGCGTATGGTCCGGTTCACCGGTTGCGGGCTTTACCGAGTGGAGAGGCGACCGCAAAGCCCGATGCGATCAGATCGCCGGCGGCGGTCGGGCTGGCCGACTGGCCACCACGATCCGGCCGGGCACATCGATACCGCGCTCGCGCCGCACCGCCGCCGCCGTGAGGCTACACAGGTCGAGCCCGGCCAGCGCGACCGCCTCAGAGACGAGAGTGTCGGCATGGGCGTAGCGCGCGTCCGCCCCGAGGACGAGGCCGTCGCCGTCGTGGGATTGGACCGTGAAGGCGAAGCGGCCTCTGGGCCGCAACACCCGTGCGACGCCTGTAAAGGCGGTCGCGAGGCTGCCGACGTAGATGAGCACGTCCGCCGCGACGGCGAGGTCGGCGCTGGCTTCCGGCTCGTCCGCGAGACACCCGACGAGGTTGCCCTCGACCAGCCTGGTGTAGAGCCGGCGTTTGGCGGCTTCGGCGAGCATGGCCGGCGATAGGTCGATTCCGACGAGACGTGTGGCCCGGTCTCCGAGGGCCGCCCCCACCAGCCCGGTGCCGCAGCCGAGGTCGAGCACGTCGCCATAGGTCGCGGGTGCGTCCGGCACCGCGTCGAGGGCGGCGAGGATCAGGGCCGGGCCGCGATAATGCAGGTCGTCGACGAGATGGCGTTCGAAGCGGGCGGCGTAGCCGTCGAACAGCGCGCGGACATAGCCCTGCGAGATCGCCCCGAGCGCGTCACCCTGGCCGATCTGCGCCAGGGCAAGCCGGGCGCCGAGCACGTCGTCGGGGTCGAGGTCGAGGGCGTTCGAATAAGCACGCAAGGCCGCATGGTGGTCGGCCAGGGGGCCGCCGGCGAGGTGGCGCGCCTCCCGGGCCCGCCCGAGCAAGAACCACGCCGGGGCGTAGCGGGGTGTGATCTCCAGGGTCTGCTCGGCCATTTCGGCCGCGCCCCGGGCGTCGCCATCGGCAAGGCAACCCACCGCATAGGCGTAGCGACGATCGGCGAGGAGGTCGCCCGAACTGTGATGACGTGACATGCGGCTTCGCTTGAGGATGGGGCGCCCTATATGCCGCGCCGATGACCCTACGCGCCAGCGATCTCCTCACCCTGACCCGCGAGGGCCTCTACTGCCCACTCGGGGATTTTCACGTCGACCCGACCTGGGCCGTGCCCCGCGCCCTGATCACCCACGGGCATGCCGACCATGCCCGCTCCGGCCACGACAGCGTTCTGGCGACGCGGCAGACCCTGCGCATCATGGCGGTGCGCTACGGCGAGGATTTCTGCCGGAGCCGGCAGGAGGCGAAGCTCGGCGAGGCGATCCGCGTCGGCGAGGTCACCGTGCGCTTCGCGCCGGCCGGTCACGTCCTCGGCTCGGCGCAGATCGCCATCGAGGCGCAGGGCGTCCGGGTGGTGGTGTCCGGCGACTACAAGCGCGCGCCAGACCCGACCTGCCTGCCCTTCGAGGTGGTGCCTTGCGACGTGTTCATCACCGAGGCGACCTTCGGCCTGCCGGTGTTCCGGATGCCCGATACCCGCCTCGAGGTCCGGAAGCTCCTCGATTCCGTCGCGCTGTTCCCGGAGCGCGCCCATATCGTCGGTGCGTATGCGCTGGGCAAGGCGCAGCGCGTGATGGCCCTGCTGCGGGAGGCCGGCTACGACCGGCCGATCTACCTCCATGGCGCGATGGAGAAGCTGACCGAGTTCTATAAGAGCGAGGGGATTCCGCTGGGCGAGACGCCGAAGGTGGTGGCCACCGAACGCGGAAAACTCCACGGCGCGATCGTGTTGTGTCCGCCCTCCGCGATCCAGGACGTGTGGTCGCGCAAGTTCCCCGATCCCGTCACCTCGTTCGCCTCGGGGTGGATGCGGGTGCGCGCCCGCGCCCGCCAGAAGGGTGCCGAGCTCCCGCTGGTGATCTCGGACCATTCCGACTGGCCGGACCTGTGCCGGACCATCCGCGAGACCGGGGCCGGCGAGGTCTGGGTGACGCATGGCCAGGAGGATGCGCTGGTGCATTGGTGCGGGACGCAAGGGATCGCGGCGAAGCCCCTGCATCTGCTGGGCTACGGCGACGATGGCGAGGCCGAGCCGGTCGCAGCGGCGGAGGAAGCCGCGTGAACGAGTTCGCCCACCTCCTCGACCGCCTCGCCTACGAGCCGCGCCGCAACGCCAAGCTGCGCCTGCTCCAGGATTATTTCACCCACGCCCCCGATCCCGAGCGCGGCTACGCCCTGGCGGCGATGACCGGCGGGCTGACGTTCCGCGAGGCCAAGCCGGCGATGATCCGCGGCCTCGCGGAAGCCCGCATCGACCCGGTGCTGTTCGCGTTGTCGCACAACTATGTCGGCGATCTCGCCGAGACCACCGCTCTGATCTGGCCGGTGCCCGACCCCGCGCCCCCCGAGGACCGCGGAGGCACAAGGGACGGTGAAGCGATCGCCGTCCTCGGCCACAACAATCCGCCACCGCACGTGCCCACCCTCGCCGAGGTGGTCGAAACGCTGGCGACCATTCGCAAGGCCGATCTTCCCGGCCACATCGCCACCTGGCTCGATGCGCTCGACGAGACCGGCCGCTGGGCGCTCCTCAAGCTCATCACCGGCGCCTTGCGGGTCGGCGTCTCGGCACGGCTCGCCAAGACGGCGATCGGCGCCCTCGGCGGCCACGAGGCCGATGCGGTGGAGGAGGTCTGGCATGGGCTGGAACCGCCCTACGCCACGCTGTTCGCCTGGGTGGAGGGCAGGGGAGAGCGCCCCACCACCCGCAACCCGGCGCCTTTCCGACCGCCAATGCTGTCGCATCCCATCGACGAGGAGGGCGATTTCCAGAAACTCGAGCCGCAGCTTTTCTCGGCCGAGTGGAAGTGGGACGGAATCCGCGTTCA
The DNA here is from genome assembly GCF_010692745.1 of Methylobacterium sp. BTF04. Lineage (GTDB taxonomy): Bacteria > Pseudomonadota > Alphaproteobacteria > Rhizobiales > Beijerinckiaceae > Methylobacterium. The sequence goes on along the minus strand of NZ_JAAHTB010000011.1, from coordinate 103,887 downwards.
GCTCGTCGGTGGCCGGGATGAGGCCGGCTCCCGCGTGGCCCGGATCTATTCGCGCACCGGCGAGGACATCTCCGGCGCCTTTCCCGATCTGGCGGACGCCATCACGTTCGACGGCGCCATCGACGGCGAATTGCTGATCCTGCGCGAGTCCCGCGTGCAGAGCTTCAACGTGCTGCAGCAGCGCCTCAACCGGAAGGCGGTGACGCCGAAGCTGCTCGAGGAATTCCCGGCGCATGCGCGCGCCTACGATCTGATGGCGGCCGATGGCGAGGATCTGCGCCCGCTGCCGTTCACGGAGCGCCGCGCGCGGCTCGAGGCGTTCGTGGCGGCCCTCGACCATGCCCGTATCGATCTCTCGCCGCTCGTCGCCTTCGCGACCTGGGACGATCTCGCCGCCGCCCGCGCCGATCCGGCCTCCGTCGGGGCGGGCGAGGATGCCGACGCCATCGAGGGCGTGATGCTGAAGGCCCGCGACAGCACCTATCTGCCCGGTCGCCCCAAGGGGCCGTGGTGGAAGTGGAAACGCGAGCCGTTCCGTGTCGATACGGTGATGATGTACGCCCAGCGCGGCCACGGAAAGCGCTCGTCGTTCTACTCGGACTACACGTTCGGGGTCTGGCGGGCACACGAGGACGGCGGCCGAGAACTGGTGCCGGTGGGCAAGGCCTATCACGGCTTCACCGATGCCGAACTTGCCAAGCTCGATCGCTACGTCCGCAACAACACCACCAAGCGCTTCGGGCCGGTGCGCGAGGTCGCCTACGGGCTCGACCACGGTCTCGTGCTGGAGATCGCGTTCGAGGGAGTCCAGCGCTCGACCCGGCACAAATCGGGGGTGGCGATGCGATTTCCGAGGGTGGCCCGCATCCGCTGGGACAAGCCCGCGGCGGAGGCCGATGCCATCGACGCGCTCGAAACCATCCTGGCCCGGGGCGAACGTGAAATCGCGCCGGGCAGCACAATAGCGGGTGCGGAGGCATGAGGCGGTCAGGCCGAATCGGCGCTCTGGAAGGGTTCTCCAGCGGCCCGGTGGAGCGGCAGGCGAGCGCTCGCTTCACCGTTGCGACGCCGGGCCAGGGCTTTACCGACATCACAGAACCAGTGGCGGCGTTTCTGCGCGAGAGCGGCATCCGCCAGGGCCTCGTCACGGTGTTCTGCCGGCACACCTCGGCCTCGCTGACGATCCAGGAGAATGCCGACCCGGACGTGCGGACCGACCTGATGACCGCCCTCGACAGCTTCGCCCCGCGCCATGCCGGCTACGTCCACGGCCTGGAGGGGCCGGACGACATGCCGGCGCATATCCGCACGATGGTGACGGATTCGGGCCTCGTCGTGCCGGTCAACGGCGGTCGTCTCGTCCTCGGGACGTGGCAGGGCATCTACCTGATCGAGCACCGCGACCACCCGCACCGGCGGGAGATCGTCCTCCACGTCATCGGGGCGTGACGGGGTATGCCGATCCTGCAGCCGGCAGTCAGCTCTGGGGACGTCGAGAAAACGCGCGCTGTTGAGAATGGCGACGCTTGACCAGATCGAAGCGATCCCACCCACCCCCTCATCCTGAGGTGCCGCGTCAGCGGCCTCGAAGGAGACCGCCAGTGCGCTCTGCGATCCCTGGAGCCCACCTTCGAGGCCTCCGCTGCGCTGCGGCGCCTCGGGATGAGGCGGGAGATTGGAAGTAGGGCTATCCAGTCAAGCAGCGCCGCTTCAAATCAGGCCCAGGCTCGCGAGCGTGTCTGCAACGCGCTGATGGGCCGTTGAGGACAGCGGCAGGATCGGGAGCGGTGGCATTACGCTGCAGCGACCGAGCAGGTCGGCGCTCGCGTACATGACCCGCAGGCTCGAAAATTCCTTGAACAACGCCCAAAGTGGCGCCAGCCGCGCATTCTGACGCTGGGCCTCGCCCGCATCTCCGGTTTGGACGGCCCGGACGATCGATAGGGCGACCTGCGGGAACAGGCCCGCGACGACGCTGTACCAGACGTCTGCGCCCGCCAGGAGCGCGGCGACCGCGTTCCAATCGCCGCTGCAGCCGAGTGACAACCCGTCCGGTACCAAACCGCGTTGGTCTCGCAGATATGCGGCGGCCGCGTCCGGCTCCGGGGCGGGGCACTTCATCGCGACGATGCCCGGAAGCCGGCTCAGCCGGCCGATCAGGGCGGGGCTAAAACGGAAATGGGTCGTGCCCGGATTGTCGTAGATGCAGAGCGGAAGGCGGCTCTCCCGCGCCACCGTGGCGAAGTGCTCGAACACCTCGTCGTCGGTGAGCGGGGTATAGGACATCGGGGCGAGGAGACCGGCGGCGGCTCCCGCCGCCTGGGCATCCTGAGCCAGCCGCACCGCCTCGTCGGTCCGCAGCGCACCGACCCCGACGAGGATCGGCACCTGCCCCGCCGCCTCCGCGATGGCGGCCTCGACCGCGCGGCGTCGCTCGGTCCGGGAGAGGTATGCGTAGGTCCCCGTGCTGCCGAGCAGGCCGATGGAATCGACCCCTGCCGCACGGAGGGGAGCAATGAGCCGGCGCAAGGCGACGACGTCGACGGTCCCACTCGGATCCGCAGGCGTGATGGGGAAGGCGCAGAGCCCTGTCAGATGCACCGGGACCGTCCTTCCGCACGCCGCCGTAGGGACACGACCCTAGGGTCAACGCCGGATCAGAACCACCCCGCCGATCAGGAGGGCGATGCCGATCAGGCGCGGCCCATCGAGGGAGCGCTGGACGAGGCCCATCCACCCGAAATGATCGAACGTCACCGAGGCGAGCATCTGCCCGGTGACGAGGAGCGCGATGAACGTTGCCGCCCCGAGCTGCGGCACGAGGAGAACGGAAAGGCCGATGAAGATCGCGCCGAACACGCCGCCGCTCCAGGCCCACCACGGGATTCGCGCCGCCACGCTCACCGAGGGGATCGGATCACGCAGCACCAGGGCGAGCAGCGCCATGCAGGCGACCCCGACGCAGTAGCTCGTGAAGCCCGACCAGACGGCCGAGTTCAGGGCCGTGCGGAGATTCGTGTTCAGAATCTGCTGAACGACGATGCTGCCCCCGGCCAGGACGGCGAGGACCGAAGGGATCAGGACGTTGAGCATCGGCCCTTGGCTTTTTCGTTTGGGATCATCGGCGCCGCGGTGCGGGCTCCGATCCGGCGCCCGTGACAATCATCGTCGAACGCGACCGTCAAACGCCAACGCGGGTTTTTGCTGCGTTCGCCCGCCGGACTGCGCGGGTCTCCGCGGGCGACGATCGGTGCCCGATCAGCCCGGGATCGCCTCGGCGACATATTCCGAAAACCCCTTCGCCCGCAGCGCGCAGGCCGGACAGGTGCCGCAGCCGTAGCCCCAATCGTGCCGTGAACCGCGCTCGCCGAGGTAGCAGGTGTGGGTGTCCTCGACGATGAGGTCGACCAGTTCGCGGCCGCCGAGGGTCCGCGCCAGATTCCAAGTCTCGGCTTTGTCGATCCACATCAGCGGCGTGTGCAGCACGAAGCGGCGATCCATGCCGAGGTTGAGCGCGACCTGGAGCGCCTTGATCGTGTCGTCCCGGCAATCCGGGTAGCCCGAATAATCGGTCTCGCACATGCCGCCGATGATGTGGCCGAGGGAGCGCCGATAGGCGAGCGCCGCCGCGAAGGTGAGAAACAGGATGTTGCGGCCGGGCACGAAGGTGTTGGGCAGCCCGTCCGCTTCGAACGCGATGGCGGTGTCGCGGGTGAGCGCCGTATCCGAGACCTGTCCGAGCGCATCGAGCGCCAGGGTGTGGTCGTCGCCGAGGCGCGCCGCCCAGGCGGAGTTCATCGCGGCGATGCGGTTCCGAAGCGTCGCGCGGCAATCGAGTTCGATCCGGTGGCGCTGGCCGTAATCGAAACCGAGGGTCTCCACCCGCGCAAAGCGCTCGAGGGCCCAGGCGAGGCAGGTGGTCGAATCCTGTCCGCCCGAGAACAGGACCAGGGCGCCGGCATCCGTCATCGCGCGGGTTCGCCCTCGTATTCGGCCCAGGACATCGGTGTCTCGAACACCTTCACCGCTGACAAAGCCGGCAGCGCCACCTTGGTGCGCGTCCAGATCCAGATCGCGATGTGCTCGGCGGTGGGATTCTCCAGCCCGTCGATGTCGTTGAGACAGTAATGGTCGAGCTGCAGCAGCACCGGCGCGAAGGCGTGCTCCACGTCGAAGAAATCCACCACCCAGCCGGTGGCGGCATCGACCGCGCCGGAGAGCGTCAGCTCGACCCGATAGGAATGCCCGTGCATCCGGTGGCAGCGATGCGTCTCGGGCACGTTGGGCAGGCGGTGGGCCGCCTCGAAGGTGAAGGCTTGGGTGATCTTCATGGGGCGGACTTATACAGACCTTGTGCGGCGTCGGAACGCATCGTTCGTGCCGGAGATTACGGAATTCCGATGATCTTGTGGGTCTGCAGCGACAGGCGCCAACGCGCGTCGCGACGGCAATACGCCACGGCCGCCGCGGTGTTGGCGAGGCGGTCCGGCCCGTCCATCGGCTGGAGCCAGTGGTGGCGGAAGTCGAGATCGGCAAATCGGGCGGGGTCGGCCTCCGCTTGGGGGAAGACCAGCTTCAGCTCGTGACCGCTGACCTGTACGACGGGATTGCCGGCCTTGGGGCTGACGCAGATCCAGTCGATTCCCTCCGGCGCGGGGAGGGTGCCGTTGGTCTCCACCGCGATCTCGAAGCCGTTGGCATGCACCGCCGCGATCAATGCGGCATCGAGTTGAAGCAGCGGTTCACCGCCGGTGAAGACCACATAGCGATGCCATGGCCCGCCGGCCCATGTTTTCGCGATGGAAGCGGCGAAGTCTTCGGCGCTTCCGAATCGGCCACCACCCTCGCCATCTATGCCGATGAAGTCGGTGTCGCAGAAAGAGCAGGCGGCCGTGGCGCGGTCCTCCTCGCGGCCGGACCAGAGATTGCAGCCGGCAAACCGGCAGAACACCGCGGCACGGCCGGCCTGCGCACCCTCGCCCTGGAGCGTGTGGAAGAGTTCCTTGACCGCGTAACCCATCTCGTCCTCGTGGAGGTCGACGCCTCCGGCACCTGCATACGTTGGTGGTCGTCGGCCTGCACATAGGCGGCCCGCGCCGCCGGGGCCACACCGCGCAGGCTGCCGCGCCATGCATCCCGGGGCGGTCTGCCATCCCGCCCGTCATGGTGCATTGCCGCATTCCGAAGGGATTTGCCATGCTCTCGCCACGGAGGCCGGGTTGGTGGCCGGCCTGCCGGCAGCGCTCCGGCGGTCATCCACAGCGAGACATCGGCTGTCAGAGTCGTTCTCGCCGAAGCTCGGCCGTTGCGCTACCTTGACCGTACGGGCCGATATGCGATCGGGCCGGGGTGTCCCTTGTCGAGACGGGCCTGATGCCGAACCGAATGTTGAGCCGCCTCGTCCTCGGTCTCGCCACCGCCTTCGGGGTGTTGGGCGCAGGGAGCGCGGGTGCGGTGACGGCCCCGATCCTCGTGGCCGAGGTCGATTCCGGAAAGGTGCTCTACGCGCAGGGCGCCACCGATCCGTGGTATCCGGCCTCGATCACCAAGCTGATGACCACCTATGTCGCGCTCGATCTGGTGCGCCAGGGCAAGGTCTCGCTCGATTCGCTGATCACGATCTCTCCGGCCGCCGCCGCCGAGCCGCCCTCGAAGATGGGCTTCCGCCCCGGCACGCAACTCACCCTCGACAACGCCCTCAAGATCATCATGGTCAAGTCGGCCAACGACGTGGCCTGGGCCATCGGCGAAAATCTCGGCGGGTCCATCGACGGCTTCGCCGGGATGATGAACGAAACCGCCCAGCGAATCGGCATGCACGAGAGCCGCTGGACCAACCCGAACGGCCTGCCCGACGCCCGGCAATGGACCTCGGCCCGCGACATGGCCGTTCTCGCCCGCGCCCTGATTCGCGATTTCCCCGACAACCGGGCGCTGTTTTCGATCAGCGCGATCCAGTTCGGCAAATCGGTGATGGCCAACCACAACGGCTTGCTCGGGCGCTACGCCGGCGCCGACGGCATGAAGACCGGCTTCATCTGCTCGGGCGGCTTCAACGTGGTGGCCACCGCCACTCGCAACGGCCGCCGGATCGTCACCATCGTGATGGGCCAGCCGAGCGCGCGCGAGCGCGACCTCAAGGCGTCGGACCTGTTCGATTACGGCTTCGGCCAGTCCGCCGGATGGGGCGCCCAGACTCTCGATGCCATGCCGGCTTCGGCCATCGGCGAGCCGCCCGATATGCGCCCCTACATCTGCGACAAGCGCAAACCCATGCCCGTCGATGAGGGTCCCGGCGCGATCGCAGCCGGACCCGATGCCGCGACCGCGCAGTTGATGGCCGCTGCCGCCCCCGCCGGATCGGCCCTGGCCCTCGCCACCCTGAACAGCGCCACTCTGCGCGGCCGTGCCCTGCCGCCCCGCGCGCCGCTGCAGCCGATCCTGGTCTGGATCGGCCGCGATCCGGCCGAGGGCGCCATCGCGCTCAACGAGCAGGCCGAGGCCGAGAAGGCCGAGCGCGCCGAGACCCTCGCTGCCGCCCGCAAGGCGAAGAGCGACGCCGTGGCCGCCAAGCGCGAGGCGGCCAAGCAGTCCAAGATTGCCGGCAAGGCGACCGATAAGCCCGCAGCGAAGGCGGAATCGCGGAAATCTCTGGCCCGCGGAAAGCCCGGCATCCCGTCTTCCGCCAGTGCCTACGTGCCGGCGGAATCCTCGCCGATCCTGGAAGGCTCCGCCAAGCCGAAGATCGGGGCGCTCAAGCCTCCGGCCGGCAAGGGGAATGCCAAGCCAGCAGCCAAGACAGCGGCGAAGCCGGAAGCGAAGGCCACGGGCAAGCCGAGCGCCAAGGCGAAGACGAACGCCAAACCGGCGGCCAAGGCGGCCAGCAAGGCCTCCGCCGAGGATTGAGCCCTCGGGCGGGGCGGGTTAGATCGTCGGCATGAGTGATTTGCCGACGCCCGAGATTATCCGTCGTCCCGAGCCGATCCCGCTCACCGTGCTCACCGGTTTTCTCGGAGCCGGCAAGACGACGCTGCTCAACCGGATGCTGCGCGATCCGGCGCTCAGCGACACCGTCGTCATCGTCAACGAATTCGGCGAGATCGGCCTCGACCACCTGCTGATCGAAACGGTGGACGAGGGGATGATCTTGCTCGGTGCCGGCTGCCTGTGCTGCACCGTGCGCGGCGATCTCATCGCTACCCTCGAAGACCTGCTGCGCAAGCGCGACAACGGCCGGATCACGCCGTTCCGCCGCGTGGTCATCGAGACCACCGGCCTCGCCGATCCGGCGCCGATCCTGCACGCCCTGATCTACCATCCCTATCTGGTGATGCGGTACCGGCTCCAGGGCGTCGTCACAGTGGTCGACGCGGTGAACGGTGCCTCGACCCTCGATTCCCATCCGGAGGCCCAGAGGCAGGCGGCTGTGGCCGACCGGATCGTCCTGGCGAAACAGGATCTCGCCGAGGATGGCGGTGAGGGCCTGCGGGCGCGCCTGCACGCCCTCAACCCGTCGGCTTCGATCCATGCGCCGGACGGCCCGGCGTCCGACCTGCTCGGCGGGCTGTTCGGAATCGAGGGGAAGAGCGCCGACGTCCGTGCCTGGCTCGGAGCCGAGGCGGTCGACGCGCATCATCACCACCATCACGGCCACCACCATCACGACGTGAACCGGCACGATGCCGCGATCCGGGCCTTCAGCCTGACGAGCGACGTGCCGGTACCGCGAGCCGCCTTCGAGATGTTTCTCGATTTGTTGCGCTCGGCCCATGGGCCGAAGCTTCTGCGCCTCAAAGGGCTCGTGGCGCTCGCCGACGAGCCGGACCGTCCGCTGGTGGTTCACGGCGTCCAGCACGTCATTCACATGCCGGTCCATCTCGACGCGTGGCCCGACGACGACCACAGCTCCCGCCTCGTCCTCATCGTGCGCGACCTCGATCCGGCCTTCGTGACGCGTCTGTGGGACGCGTTTCTCGGGCGTCCGCGTATCGACACGCCGGATGCCGCGGCCCTCACCGCCAACCCGCTCGCGATCCCGGGCGGCTGATTCCGTCCCAGTCCGGCGCAGGCGTCGGCGGCATCTTTCTTGGACCTGTGACGGCATAGGGCCGCTCGAGGGCGTGCCGATGTCCCGAAACGGGACGGTCCATGGAAGTGGGATGAGACGATGAGACACCCTTTCACGGTGATCCAGGGTGGCGCGGCCGAGGGCGCGTCCGCTGCCCCGATGGTCGGGCCGCTGCTCTGGCGTGTCGACCTTCGTCGTGCGGTCGACGTCACCGAAGGCGAAATCGCCGCCTGGCGCGGCCTGCTCGTGCGCGCCGGTTCGGCCGAACCGGTCTATGCCGACCCGGACTTCCTGCTCGCGGCGGCCCAGCACCAGGCCGGCGGGCGCGACTTGGTCTTCGCGTTCGCTTGGTCGCACGGCAACGGACCCGATCGCCTGCACGGCGTGGTTCCTCTGGCGATCCCGCATCCCATGTGGGGCAACGGCCAAATCGCGCCATGGCAGCCGCACGGAGTGTCGGTGGCGCCGACCATCGAGGCGGCCGTGTTCGACGACGTGCGGGATGCGCTCGCGGATCACCTCGCAAGCGTGCGTCCGCGCGGCACTCTGGTTCTGTCGGATGATCCCTACGCCGCATCGCCGGTCACGAATCCCGGGCGCACCCTGCGATCTGTCCCCAAGCGGGTCGCGATTCCGGCAGACGCCCTCGTCGGCATCCGCTCGGCGGAATCGGCCCAGCCCGAACGGCCGGCTGTGGAGCGCATCTCCGAACCCGACCGGATCCGCGATGCGGTGGAGGCGTTCCTGATCCTCGATGCCGAGGTCTCGCCCGCGCCGATCATCGGAGATCCGTCCGAGGCCGCACTGGTGCGGGTTGTGACGCGGCTATTCGCGCAGCGGCGTCAGGCAAGCGTCGAATTGACGCGGTGCGACGGCGCCGTCGTCGCCGCGACCCTTCGGCTCGGAGTCGGTACCCAGGCGGTGGTCTGGCGGCAGGTCGCCGGTGTGGCGTCGCTGCGCGCGCGCAGCGCCTGAGCCGGCCTACTCGTCCTCGCCGAACTTGTTGGCGAGGAGGTCGACGATCGCGGTGAGGCAGGCTTCGGCATCGGTACCCGACGCCACCACGGCGATCGCGGTGCCTTGCGCGGCGCCGAGGGTGAGAAGGCCCATGATCGAGCGCCCGCCGACCGTTTCGCCCGAGCGGGTGACGGTGACGATGGCGTCGTAGCGTTCCACGGTCTGGACGAATTTGGCCGAAGCGCGCGCGTGCAACCCACGCCGGTTGATGATCGGGATGAGCTTGATCAAGCCCCCCTCGGGCACCGGCGGCAAGGTGTCGTCCACGTCGTCGTCGTATTCGTCGCTCATGGGTGCTCGCCGTCCCCTCGCTCGCGTGCGCGCCGTCTTGGTCGGCGTCGGCCGGTCCCGCCGAGCGGTGCCGTCGAACTGCCTGTAAGCGGTCGAGGTGTTCTAAGGAAGACTATTTGCCGGCGAGCACGCGCGAGGCGACGTTGATGTACTTCCGGCCCGCCTCCTGGGCGTGAAGCACGGCGTCGCCCAACGGTTCGGCATCGCGCACGCTGGCGAGCTTGATCAGCATCGGCAGGTTGATCCCGGCCACCACCTCGACCTGACCGCCGTTCATGCACGACAGGGCGAGGTTCGACGGCGTGCCGCCGAACATGTCGGTGAGCACGACGACGCCCTTGCCGGTATTGACCCGGCTCACCGCGGTCATGATGTCCAGCCGCCGCATTTCCATATCGTCTTCGGGGCCGATCGTGATCGTCTCGATCTGCTTCTGCGGCCCGACGACGTGCTCAAGGGCAGCCTTGAACTCCGTCGCGAGCAGCCCGTGGGTGACGAGCACCATTCCAATCATCGACGCGGGTTCCAACGCCTTGTGAGCGGAGCCGCCATTTTGTGCAGCGCAAGGTCGAGCGCAAGGTAAATGCGACGTTTTGTTCGCTCGAACGTCATGATCATGCCACGGTGGTGGCCCGCGCGCTACGGTCGGCGGCCGAACGGGATGTCGAGAATCGTTTGGTGCGTCCCGGCGGCCACGCCCCCCATTCCCGCGAGGGCGTCGAGAACCAGGCGCGGCGCGAGGCCCGTCCGCAGCACGGCGGCATCGAGGACGAGCCGGGGGAGTCCGACACCGAGGAGATCGATCTGCCCCGACGCCGCCTCCGGCAGGCGCGGCCTCTCCGCCACGAGATCGACCACCAGCCGCAGGTGCGCCATCTCGCCCGCCATCATGGCGCTGCACAGGCCGAGACCCCTTACTTCGATGCGGCCCGCCAACGCCGGGTGCGGCCGGGCGACGAGGGTGTCCCCCTCGCGGGCGAGCCGGACGCGGTCGTCTGCGATCAGCGCCGTGGACACCCCGCTCAGCGCTGCCCTGTCGAGCAGGAGAAGGGCGAGGGTCGACTTCCCGCTGCCGGACGCGCCCCGGATCAGCACGCCGGCCCGATCGAGCAGGACGCAGGTGGCATGGACCGTCTCGCCAACCGACATCGACGATTCCCTCGTGCCTTGCAAAACCCTCGGAAAACTCAGCGGGCGACGGCGGGGAGGCGGACGATGAAGCGGGCGCCGCGCACGGTCGGCTTTCCGTCCTCGTCCGCCGGGCCGGGGCGATTCTCCGCACGGATGGTGCCGCGATGGGCCTGGACGATCTGACGCGAGATCGAGAGTCCGAGTCCGGAATTCTGGCCGAAGCCCTGTTCGGGGCGATCGGTGTAGAAGCGCTCGAAGATCCGCTCCAAGGCGTGTTCGGGGATACCCGGCCCCTCGTCCTCGACGATCAGTTCCACGTCACCGCGGACGCGCCGCAGATCGACCCGGACCTTGGCGTCGGGGGGCGAGAACGAACGGGCGTTGTCGAGGAGGTTGTTGACGACCTGACCGAGGCGGCTGTCATGGCCGAAGATCGTGAACGGGGCCTCGACCTCGCCGGCCGGCGCATCGACGTCGAATTGAATCTGCGCGTCCTTCGCGCGGCGGCGCTCATTGGCCACTGAGACCACGGTGGTCATGAGCTTGAGCATATCGACCTTGCGCGCCTCGGCCCGCGCCAGCTCTGCGTCGAGTCGCGAGGCGTCGGAAATGTCGGAGATCAGCCGGTCGAGACGCTTCACGTCGTGCTGGATGATCTGGAGCAGGCGCGAGCGCGAATCGTCGGATTTGGCGAGCGGCAGGGTTTCGACGGCGCTCCTCAGGGAGGTCAGCGGATTCTTCAACTCGTGCGAGACGTCTGCCGCGAAGCTCTCGATGGCATCGATGCGCCGGTAGAGCGCCTGGGTCATGTCCCGCAATGCCCCCGACAGGTGGCCGATCTCGTCGGTCCGGCTGGTGAAATCCGGGATCTCCTCGCGCGACTTGATGCCGAGTCGCACCTTCTCGGCGGCATCGGCCAGCCGCCGCACCGGTCCGGCGATGGCGCCCGCGAGGAGGATCGACAGGACCAGCATCACGGCGGCGGCCACGAGGAAGACCTGGAGCAGGCCGAAACGCTCCGAGGCAATGACCCGGTCGATGTCGCCGCCCTGGGTCGAGAGCATCAGCGCGCCGCGCACCGTGCTGGCGCGCTGGATCGGGACCGCCACCGAGACGATGGTCTCGCCGGCCTCGTTGCGCCGGACGATGGTGCCGCGGGCGCCGCTCAGCGCCACCTGCACTTCCTTGAGGCTGTGGCCGCTCGCCGGGCCGACTTCCTCGACGGACGGGCTGCGGGGCGCGCCGACGAAGCCGAAGACCCGGCCCTGCACGAAGTCCCAGATCTGCTCCAGGGTGGTGCGCCGTGGCGCGCGGAGACCGGGCTCGCCCCGCGCCGAGAGCGTGCGGGTGTCGAACAGCAGGCCGCCATCCTGGTCGTAGACGCGGGCGCGGTTGCCGGTGGGGGTGATGAGGCGGCGCAGGAGCGGGGCCACCCGCTCGGGGTTCAGCGAGAACGCCAGGGGCGAGGGGGCGTCCTCGCCCTCGCCGGCCTGGAGCTGAAGCAACTTGTCGGGATCGATGCGGATCGCTTCGGTATCGCCCGAGGCCGAGGCCGAGGCGGCGATGGCGCCGGCGATGATGTCGCCCTGGATCAGCAGGCTCTGAACCCGCGCCTGAATCAGTCCCTGGCGGAACTGATTCAGATAGAGAAAGCCGAACAGCAGGGCGAACAGCCCGACGAGGTTGAGCACCACGATCCGGCGCGTCAGACTCGACGAGGCCCGCTGCCCGATGCCGTTCCACAGGGCCCGCGGCCAGTTCAGCACGCCGCGGCGCTCGTTTTCGACTTGGTCGGTGATGGCCACGATCGTCCGGAAACTCGAAGGGCGCGCGGGTCGCGCGCGGAGGGCGGAGCGCCGCGCTCAGCTTTCCTTGAAGCGGTAGCCGACGCCGTACAAGGTCTCGATCATGTCGAAGTTGGTATCGACGACCTTGAACTTCTTGCGCAGGCGCTTGATGTGGCTGTCGATCGTGCGGTCGTCGACATAGACCTGATCGTCGTAGGCCGCATCCATCAAGGCATTGCGGCTCTTCACGACGCCCGGTCGGTGGGCGAGCGCCTGGAGGATCAGGAATTCCGTCACCGTCAGGGTCACGGCCTCACCCTTCCAGGTGCAGGTGTGGCGCTCGGGGTCCATCATCAGCAGGCCGCGCTCGAGGGAGCGGGCGGCGGCATCGGCCTCGCGGGCGGCCGCACCGGGACCATCCTTCGGGGCGAAGCGCCGCAAAACGGCCTTCACGCGCTCGACCAGGAGGCGCTGCGAGAACGGCTTATGGATGAAGTCGTCCGCGCCCATCTTGAGGCCGAAAAGCTCGTCGATCTCCTCGTCCTTCGAGGTGAGGAAGATCACCGGCAGATCGGATTTCTGACGCAGGCGCCGGAGAAGCTCCATCCCGTCCATGCGCGGCATCTTGATGTCGAAGATGGCGAGATCGGGCGGCGAGTGCTTCAGGCCGTCGAGGGCAGAGGCACCGTCGGTGTAGGTCTGGATACGATATCCCTCCGTCTCCAACGCGATGGAGACCGATGTGAGGATGTTTCGATCGTCGTCCACGAGGGCGATGGTTGGCATGCGCGTTTCCTGTTGCTCGGATGCGGCTGTTGCGGGTGTCGGATCACCCACATCTCCGCATCCCACCCTTCGAAGGCAAGGGCCGGCAAAAACGCGCTGGCGACACCGCTGGAGCAGGCCGCATTCGCGCGGAGAGTCAGGCTGTGTAAAGGCAATGTGCCGAAAAAGCGAGCCGCGACGCATTGGTGCTTGACTGAGGCCAACGCGCCGCACTCCCCGGACGGCCCAAAGACCTCGCAATCCGGCCCACCGCACCGCTATCATCGCGGACCTGAATGGGACCCGATACGAGGACGACGCGATGGCCGATGACGAGATCCAGGGGGTGCGGCGCGGGCCGGCGGTCCCGTTGCCGGCGTCCGAAGCGCCCTTCGACGCCATCGGGCTCGGCCGCTACCTGTTGCGCACCATCCGCTCGGGGGCGCTGGCCACCCTCGACCCGGAGGACGGCACGCCCTTCGTCTCCCTGGTGACCATCGCGACCGACGTCGACGGGACGCCGCTGATGCTGCTCTCGCGGCTCTCGGCCCATACCCGCAACCTCCTGAGCGACCCGCGCGCCTCGCTGCTGTTCAGCGCCGGCGGCAAGGGCGACCCGCTCGCCCATCCGCGCCTCACCGTGACGGGGCAGGCGCTTCAGACGGCGGAGCCGCGGATCCGCGAGCGGTTCATCGCCCGCCATCCCAAGGCGAAGCTCTATGCGGATTTCCCGGATTTCGGCTTTTTTGCCCTGGAGCCGAAGGCGGGTCATCTCAACGGCGGGTTCGCCAAGGCGGCCGTGCTGACACCGGACGAGTTGCGCCTCGATCTCACCGGAGCCGAGTCCCTGGTGGCGGGGGAGCGCGGCGCTGTCAAGCACATGAACGCCGATCACCTCGACGCGCTGGCGCTCTACGCCATCGGCACCGGCGCCGAATCCGGCCCGTGGCGCCTCACCGGTCTCGATCCGGAGGGCATGGATCTCCTGGCCGGCGACCGCACGGCGCGGGTGCTCTACCCGGAGCCGATCCGCGCGATGGGGGATTTGCGCAAGGTCCTCGTCACCATGGCGGCCGAGGCGCGCACGGGCGCGGCTCCGGCTCCGGAATAATGGTATCTCCGCGACCTGGGCGTGAGGCGATCGTCCGCCCGGACGCTGATCGGGGTCGCGCCGCCGTTCGCTGCCGGTCCCGGCCCCTGTCGGGGTGAGACATGACCGCCCCGGCCCTACGCTTGGCGCAGGCGGCGGGCGCTGCTATCTGCGGGCGACCCGTTTCCCATTTCAAAAAAACCGTGCGCCGGGTCCGTCCTCAGACGACGGGTCGCGCGCGCCGGAGATCGCATCCTCGATGACCACGTCGCCCATCGACAACATCCGCAACTTCTCCATCGTCGCGCATATCGACCACGGCAAATCGACCCTCGCCGACCGGCTGATCCAGACCACCGGCACCGTGGCTCTGCGCGACATGAGCGAGCAGATGCTCGACTCCATGGACATCGAGAAGGAGCGCGGCATCACCATCAAGGCGCAGACCGTGCGCCTGGAATACAAAGCCGAGGACGGCAAGGACTACATCCTCAACCTGATGGACACCCCCGGCCACGTGGACTTCGCCTACGAAGTGTCTCGGAGCCTGGCCGCCTGCGAAGGCTCGCTCCTGGTGGTGGACGCCTCCCAGGGCGTCGAGGCGCAGACTCTGGCCAACGTCTACCAGGCGCTCGACGCCAACCACGAGATCGTGCCCGTCCTCAACAAGATCGACCTGCCGGCGGCCGAGCCCGAGCGCATCCGTGCCCAGATCGAGGAGGTGATCGGTATCGATGCCTCCGAGGCCGTGGCGATCTCGGCGAAAAGCGGCCTCAACATCGAGGCGGTGCTGGAGGCCATCGTCAAGCGCCTGCCGCCGCCGAAGGGTGATCGCGATGCGCCCCTCAAGGCCCTGCTGGTGGACAGCTGGTACGACGTCTATCTCGGCGTCGTCGTGTTGGTGCGCATCGTCGACGGCGTGCTCAAGAAGGGCATGAACATCCGCATGATGCGGGCTGACGCCGTCCACGGCGTCGACAAGATCGGCGTGTTCCGTCCTAAGATGGCCGATATCGCCGAGCTCGGCCCCGGCGAGGTCGGGTTCTTCACCGGCTCGATCAAGGAGGTCGCCGATACCCGCGTGGGCGATACGCTCACCGAGGACAAGCGCCCCTGCAAGGAGATGCTGCCGGGCTTCAAGGACGTCCAGTCGGTGGTGTTCTGCGGCCTGTTCCCGGTGGACGCCGCCGAGTTCGAGACTCTGCGCAGCGCCATGAGCAAGCTGCGCCTCAACGATGCGTCGTTCTCGTATGAAATGGAGACCTCGGCGGCCCTCGGCTTCGGCTTCCGCTGCGGCTTCCTCGGCCTGCTCCACCTCGAGATCATCCAGGAGCGCCTGGAGCGCGAGTTCAACCTCGACCTGATCTCGACAGCGCCCTCCGTGGTCTATCGTCTGCAGATGACCGACGGGACGATGAAGGAGCTCCACAACCCGGCCGACATGCCCGACGTGATGAAGATCACGACCATCGAGGAGCCGTGGATCCGCGCCACCATCCTCACCCCGGACGAGCATCTCGGCGGCGTGTTGAAGCTGTGCCAGGACCGGCGCGGGTCACAGGTCGATCTCAACTACGTCGGCAAGCGCGCCATGGTGGTCTATGATCTGCCGCTCAACGAGGTGGTGTTCGATTTCTACGACCGCCTGAAGTCGATCTCGAAAGGCTACGCCTCGTTCGATTATCACATCTCCGATTACCGCGAGGGCGACCTCGTCAAGATGTCGATCCTGGTCAATGCCGAGCCGGTGGACGCCCTGTCGATGCTGGTCCACCGCACCCGCGCCGAGCATCGTGGCCGGGCCATGTGCGAGAAGCTGAAGGACCTGATCCCGCGCCACCTGTTCCAGATCCCGATCCAGGCGGCCTTGGGCGGCAAGATCATCGCCCGCGAGACCATCAAGGCCCTGTCCAAGGACGTGACCGCCAAGTGCTACGGCGGCGACATCTCGCGCAAGCGCAAGCTCCTCGACAAGCAGAAGGAGGGCAAGAAGAAGATGCGCCAGTTCGGCAAGGTCGAAATCCCGCAGGAGGCGTTCATCGCCGCCCTGAAGATGGACGATTGAGCCACTTCGCTTAGCGGGCCGACAGGGTCAATTGCCGCGTCGCCTGCCCCAGATTGTGTCCCTGATCCCGCAACTGCGCCGAGGTCTCCCCCAGAGTCTGCGATGAGGCCAGCGCTTCGGCGGTGGTGGCCCGCAGGGCGTCGAGGTGAAGCGTCGCCTGCGCCATCGTGGTGCTGGCGCGCGCCACTCCATCGGCGATGCCGCGGGCGGCGTCCTGATGCGACGCGCTCACCCGGGTGATGTCGGCGGCGGTGGTCTGCACGGTCTCGATCTCGCCGCGCACCCGCGACAGCGAGGCGGTGGACCGGGCGGCGACCTGCCGGAGCAGATCGACCTGCGTGGTGATCTCGGCGGTGGCCTGCGTGACGCGGCTCGACAGCGCCTTGACCTCGCCCGCCACCACGGCGAAGCCACGCCCGGCCGGTCCGGCGCGGGCCGCCTCGATCGTCGCATTGAGGGCCAGCAGGTTGGTCTGGTTCGCGATCACGCCGATCAATTCGCTGATCTGGCCGACGCCGGCGATCTTGGCCTGCAGATCCGTGAACACCCCCACGGCTTCGTCGAGGATGGCGGCCGACCCACCCGCGATGGTCCCGACCCGCTCGGCATGGCTGCCGGCCTCACGCGACAGCACCACGAGATCCTGGGCCGACCGCGCCACCTGCGCGATGTCGCGCGCGGCGTCGGAATTGGCCCGGTCCACCTGCGTGCGGCGCGCATCGACGGTTTCCGCCACGCTCAGCACCGCCTGGGCGCCTGCTTCCACCTGCACGGTCGTGCCGGCGAGCTGGTGGGCGATACCGTCGAGGGCGCGCATCAGCGCATCGACGCGGGTCCGCTGCGCGTGCTCCGTGAGGGCGAGCGTGAGGCGGTCGGCGACATAGGCCATGAGCTCGAGGAGGTCGGGCTTGAGTTCGGCGGTCTCCCGCGAAAAGAACTCCAGCACGATCTCCACGGTGTCGCCGAGGCAGACCGGAAACATGAAACAGCCGCGCACCCCGTTCTCGCGGGCCGTGGCCGCCCGGACGAACCCGGGAAGGACGGTGACGTCTTCGCACGAGATCGGTTTGCCCCCAGACGCGACGCGGCCGACGAGGCCCTGGCCGGGCGCGAAGACGACGCTCTCGGAGGCCGCCACGAAGGCGTCGGCCTGTCGCACGACGTCGGACGGGGCGAGGTACCACGCGCGCATCGAGGTCATGCCGCCGCTGCCGTCGGCGAGGCGCCGGTAGGCATGCGCGATCGGCCACCCTGTGAAGCCGGCGACGATCGCGAGGCAGTCGCGGGTCGCGGCCTCGGGCGTCGGCGCTGCGGCGCAGGCCCGCGCGACCGCGTTGAGGAAGGCGAGGACGGACCCGATATCCTGCGGAACCGTCGTCGGCGGCCGATCGGCATCCCGCCGTGATCCGCCGATCGTCCGGAACATCGCGAAGGTACTCATCTTGGCCACGGAGGACTCATTCTCGGAGGTGCCACGCCAGCACGCCGCCAGAAGCTTCGATTTGCAAAAAAGTTGCTTCGGCCGGTGGGGCTACCTGTCATGAATAGCCTTAGTATGATTGAAGAAACCTTGTCGGCCGCGTCGCTTCATGCACAAATTGGCAGCATGGCTGGCCGAATTTTAGCCTGCCGTCGGGCTGACGCGCGGCCCGGATCCCGAAGACGACAGCCGCGATCGGGCGATTGATAAACAACCTGAGGTAATGTTATCTGGCTTCCCTCAAGCGGGAGAGCCGATGCCGATCGAAGACGACGTTCTGGGCGCTATCGTAGCTGAATTAGCGGTTCGCCCGGGGCATGAGAAGGTCCGCGCTCTGCTGTACCGTCTTCTGACCGACGCGCTGGGAGCCCGCAGCGAGCAGATCGCATTTGAAAGAAAAATACCTGAGGTTAACGGCCGCGTGGATGCGCTCCTCGGCCGGACGGTCATCGAGATCAAGTCCGATCTGCGCCGTGAGGGGCCCGCGGCCGAGGTCCAATTGGCCCGCTACCTGCCCGAGCGCGAACGCGCCACCGCCCAGCGCTATGTCGGGCTCGCCACCGATGGCGCGACCTTCATCGCCTACGAGATGCGCGACGGCGCGCTGGTACGGCTAAGCGAGCATGCGGTGCGCGCGGTCGATTCCCGCAAGCTCACCGCCTGGCTCGAGGGTGTCATCGCAGTACGCGACTGGCTGCCTGCCGATGCCGATGGGATCACCCATGAACTCGGCCGCCAGAGCGTTGCCTTCGCGCGCACGCTTGGCCTCCTCGCCGAAGCCTGGGATACCGTGGCCGACGATCCCGAGGCCGTGCTGAAGCGCCAACTCTGGTCGCGCCATCTCGGCTTCGTCTACGGCAAGGCCATCGACGACGATACGCTGTGGCTCCAGCACACCTATCTGGTCATCCTGGCCAAGGCGATCGCCGCCGGGGCGATGGGCACGGCGGAATGCTCGCCCGCCGATCTCCTCTCCGGCCGGCATTTCCACGAGGCTGGTGTGCACGGGGCGGTGGAGACCGATTTCTTCGGCTGGATTCTGGAGGCTCCGGGCGGCGAGGCGGTGGTGGCGCGGCTCGCCGCGCACGCGGCCCGATTCGACCTCGGCAGCGTCGACGTCGACCTGCTCAAGGTCTTGTACGAATCCCTGATCGATCCCGAGCAACGGCACGATCTCGGTGAGTATTACACGCCCGACTGGCTCGCCCGGAAGGTCGTGCGACGCGCCCTCGATGCGCCGGCCGAGCAGAGCTGCCTCGATCCGGCCTGCGGGTCGGGCAGCTTTCTGTTCCACGCGGTGCGTCTGAAGCGGGAAGCCCTGGTCGCAGCCGGGGTGCCTCTGGGCGAGGTCGCGGCGCGCTGCTGCGCCTCCGTCAGCGGTTTCGACGTGCATCCGGTGGCGGCGATCTTCGCACGGGTCACCTACCTTCTGGCCCTCGGTGAGGCGCTGCCCGGACGGGCGGGCGACATCTCGCTGCCGGTCTATCTGGGCGACGCGCTACAGTGGAACGTCAAGCGCGACGCATTCGAGAGCGATCTCGTCATCGAGGTGCCGCGCGATCCGCGCGAGGGTAAGAAGGGCGCACCGACCTTGCGCTTCCCGCTCGGGCTCTGCGCTGATCCGGCGCTGTTCGACGGCGTCGTCACGGCCATGCACGATGCGAGCGAGGCGGGGCGCAGCGCAGCGACCTTCGCCCGCAGCCTGCCCGGCCTCGGGGTACCGCCCGATCAGATCGAGACCCTGCGCATCACCTTCGCAACCTACGACCGCCTGCGCCGTGCCGGACGTGACCATGTTTGGGGCTTCTTCGCACGCAATCTCAGTCGGCCGGTGGCGCTGTCCGATGGGGCCCGCGTCGACGTGGTCATCGGCAATCCGCCCTGGCTGTCCTACCGGTTCATGGCGACAGCCATGCAGGGGCGCTTCCGGGAGACGGCGCGGCGCCTCGGCATCTGGGTCGGCCCCGAGGAGGGGCGCCTGGTCACTCAGACCGACCTGTCGGCGCTGTTCTTCGCCCGTGCAGCCGAACTCTATGCCCGCGCACCCACGGGGCAGCGTCCCGGCGGACGTGTGGCCATGGTGCTGCCGCTCGCGGCTCTTAGTCGGGGCCAGTTCCGCGCCTTCCGCACCGGCGACTGGACCGGCCTGAGTGTCGCCTTCACCGAGGGATGGGTGCTCGACAACCAAGCGATCTCGCCGCTGTTCCGGGTGCCGACCTGCGTACTCTTCGCCGATGTCACCGATGGCGCGCCCCATCCCACGCCGGCCCGGATCACCGCCTTTGCCGGCCGTCTGCCGTTCAAGGATGCACCGGAAGATCTGGCCGACCGCCATCTGACTCAGGTTGCGGCAGATGCACCGACCGCCGCGAACTTCGCGGCGGTGTCGCCGTATCGAGGTACCTTCCGGAACGGCGCCACGCTGTATCCAAGAACGCTATGCTTGGTGACGCGCGTCAGCGTTCCGAAAATGGGAACGAGTTCGACATCACCGATCGTGTGCAGTGAAGAGCGTGAGCGCAAAGGCGTTTGGAAAACCGTTGCGCCACTGCGTGGCGCGATCGAATCTGCGTTCCTACAACCCGTATACCTTGGGGAATCAATCGCGCCATTTCGCGTTCTCGAATCCTCGGAAGGGGTCGTGCCGACATTACAGGACGGAACGGTTCTGTCGGCGGAGCAAGCGCGCGATCGCGGCTTTCCGAGCTTGGCGAAATGGCTCGACGCCTCGGAAGCGCTTTGGAAGCGCTTTGGCGCAGGGAATAAAACCTTCAAAAAGCAAATCGATCATTATAATAAGCTATCTTCTCAATTTCCGCTTTCAACCAGACGAGTAGTATTCTCGAAGGCAGGAATTTTACCTGCTGCCTGTATCATTCAAAATTTAGAGGGTGTGATCGATCATAAACTCTATTGGGCCAGCATCGAATCAAACGCCGAAGCCTATTATCTCGTGGCGATCCTCAACAGCGAAACCGTCCGCGCGCGCATTGCGCCACTCCAAAGCCGCGGCGAGCAAGGCGCCCGCGACTTCGACAAGCTGATGTTCACCCTGCCGATACCGCTCTTCGACCCGCGTTCGGAGGCGCATTCCGCGCTGGCGACGGCAGGGGAGGCGGCTGAGCGCATCGCTGGCGGCGTGGCAATTCCCGCTGGGGCGACATTCCAGAAGGCACGCGCTCTCGTGAGAAAGGTCCTGCGGGCCGACGGTGTCGCGGCGCGCATCGATGCTTTGGTGGCGGCGCTACTCGGACCCGAGCCGGGGGGCGGGCTCGATGCGGTGGAAGGTCTGCGGGCCGGTGCCGCGCCGGAGCCCGTCGCGGTCTGATTGCCATGAGCCGCCCGATGCCGCGGGCTGAGCCGGTGCGACGAACGTCCGAAACGTGTTCCGGCCCGCGGCCTTGGCGGCATACAGGGCCGTGTCGGCGCGTGTGAACAGTTCGGATGCGCTGCAGGCATCCGCCCGCGCGATTCCGACGGAGGCGCCGAGGACGAGCCTCCGGCCGCCGCGTTCCACCGGCCATTTCAGGGCCGCGACAATGGTCTCCGCCAGTGTTTCGCAGGCCCGTGCATCGACGGACGCGCTGAGCACCACGGCGAACTCGTCGCCGCCGATGCGGGCCACGAGATCGGCCTCGGCGCAGACCGTGCGCAGGCGTGCGGACGCGTCCTTGAGGCAATCGTCGCCCAGCGCATGCCCGAAGGTGTCGTTGATCTGCTTGAACCCATCGAGGTCGACGAGCAGGAGCGTGCCGCCGCCGCCCGCGTCGAAGGCCGCGAGACGGGTCTGGAACACGCTGCGATTGGGCAATCCCGTCATCACGTCGAATTCGGCGAGATAGCGCATCCGGTCGCCGAGAATCTTCTCGTCGGTGATGTCCTGCTTCATCCCGAAGATGCGCACGGGCACGTCGCCCTCGCATTCCACCGTCGCCGTCAGCCGCATCCAGCGGCGGCGCCCAGTCGCGGTGATGATCTCGGCATCGAATTGGAAGCCGCTGCGCTCGGCGATCGCCTGGCTCCGCAGGGCGTCGAGAATGAGCCGCGACTCTTCGGAATACGATTTCAGCGTCTGGGCTCGGTCGATGGGCGTGCCGCGCGGGATGTCGAAGAGATCGTAGACGCCGCCGGTCCAGGTCAGTGTCTCGTCGGGCAGACTGCATTCCCAGACGCCGATGCGCGCCAGGGCCGATGCGCGCTCGAAAATCTTCGCACTGTGGGCCAGGGCCATCGCCTGCTCGGCGAGCCGCGCTTCGAGACGCGCGATGGTCGCGGCGGCCTCTCGATCCCGGATGTCCAGGGCCATGTCGGACGTCGGCACCGCACACAGGATAGCGTCCGGTGTGATCGGCCTCTCCAGTTCCGCTGCGGAGGCGTCGAGCATGGGCGGCTCCCCTACCGGCAACGTTACGGCGATGCGTCGACCGTACCTTTGCGTCCGTTAAGGTTTTATGTCCGGAGTGTCCGGCGCCCCTTACTCGGCCGGCTTGTCGGGGTCGTTGAGCGAGGCCTTCTCCACCGGAGGCTCTGCGCTCGCCACCGCCTTGCGCTCCAGCATCGGCTGAAGCCGGGCGGCGAGTTCCTGCCCGAGGTGGCGCGTATAGGCGGTCTTAAAATAGCGGTTGCCGCTGCCTCGGCCGAAGAGATGGTCATGGGCCACGATCATGGCATCGACTTCCGGCCGGCACAGAAAGCCGATGATTCCCGCGGCCTCATACCAGCGTCCGGCCCGGGCGTGCCCCATGGCGGCGGGATTGGCCATCACCGTGTCGGCGAAACACTCGGTCGCTGCCTCAACGAGCGGCGTCATCACGGCATGCGGGTCGGTGGGAGAACGGCCTGCCGCGTCGGCCGTACCGATGCCGAGGGTCATGACGAGCGCGCCGAGCAACAAGGCCTTCATCGTGCGAAGCTCCGTACGAAATCAATCCCGATTCGCACGCAGTATTTACCGAGGATTTCGTTCGGAACAGGGCGCATCGCTGCACCGTGTCGCCGTATTGTCAGGTGCCTGTCACCTGTGTCCGGCCGGGCACAGGTTTCAGCCGGTCAGCCGCGCCGCTCTGCGTTCCAGCGGCCGCTGCAGGCGATCAATCCGGTCGTGTTCCAGGTGCCGCCCCCAGTGCCCTGGAGTCCGAGGCGTCCGACCACGTCGGCGCTGTCGGACCCGCGGCTGATCACGGCGCGCACCGCACCGGAATTGGAGACGCGCCCGGCGATGTTGAACTCGCCGCCGGCATAGCTCGCCTCACCCTTCCGAATCTGGACGCCGTACCGGTAGGCGCGGTCGCAGGGCCCGTCCATGGTGACGACTTCGATGCTCCACGATCCATCGTAGCGATTGGGAACCTGGACCTTCTTCTTGGCGGCGTCCGCCCCACCCATAGTGAGGGCCAGCAGGCTTAAGGATGTTGCGACGACGATCGCGGCTCTCATGGTGATCCGTTCGATGGAAGCGGGGCTGGCCGTTGAAACTCGCGAGCCGACCGATCGGTTGCCCTCACGAGTGGGTCGCCCGCCCCAAGGCTTGGTCGAGGAGCGCCAGCAGGTCGCAGCCGGCGTAGAGATAGGCCGCGACACCGGCCGCTTCCAGCGGCGCGGCGAGGTCGCCCGGCTTGCCGGCGAGGTAGATCGTGTCGGCACCCGCCGCTTTGAGGGCTTCGGCCGCCGACACGGCGTGCGTCGCATAGACCGAATCGGCCGAGCACAGGCAGGCGATGCGCGCGCCGGAGTGCTTGAAGGCCTCGGCGAGCGCCGCCGCCTCGGTGAAGCCGTCCTCGTTCACCGCCTCGATACCGCCCGCCG
Organism: Methylobacterium sp. BTF04; assembly: GCF_010692745.1. Taxonomy (GTDB): domain Bacteria; phylum Pseudomonadota; class Alphaproteobacteria; order Rhizobiales; family Beijerinckiaceae; genus Methylobacterium. The sequence goes on along the minus strand of NZ_JAAHTB010000011.1, from coordinate 80,388 downwards.
CGAAGGCGTTGGCGGCGAATGTCGAGCGTGCGTTGAACACCGCGACCGCACCGAGATTGGCGAGGAACACCGCCGGGCGGCGCCCCGCCTTCGCCAGATACGCGTCGGAGGCGTCGCGCAGGGCCTCGTAGGGCTCGGCGAGCCGGTGCGCGGGCAGCGCCGCGCAGGTCCAGGTCTCTCCACCGGTAAAGGGCACCGGCGGTGCATCCACGGGCGGCACGTCGAGAACGGTGACGGGCTTCTCCGCCAGGAAGGGGAACTCGCTGGCGCCGGTGAGAGCTTCGCGCCGGGTGGCGACGTCCTTGGCGCGTGTCGCCCGTGTCGCGGCGATGTCGGTCTGGACTTGCCCGGCACGCAGGCTGGCGACGATGCCGCCTTCGCGCTCGATCGCCTGGAAGGCGGCCCAGGCGGTGTCGGTGAGCTGCTGCGTCAAGGTCTCGAAGCTGCCGGCACCCGCCGCCGGATCGGCGACGCGGGCGAGGTTCGATTCCTCGATGAGCACGATCTGGCTGTTGCGCGCCACGCGCCGGGCGAAGGCATCGGCGAGGCCGAGGGCCGCCGTGTAGGGCAGGGCGGTGACGCTATCGGCACCGCCGAGCCCGGCCGAGCACGCGGCCATGGAGGTGCGCAGGATGTTCACGAAGGGGTCGCGGCGGTTCATCATCCGCCATGCGGTCTCGGCATGCAGCCGCAGGGGCTTCGGATCGAGGCCGCAGGCTGCCTCCACGCGAGCCCAGAGCCGGCGCATGGCGCGGAACTTGGCGATGGTGAGGAATTCGTCGGTATCGGCCACCAGCAGCACCGCAATGGCATCGCGGGCGCGGCCGAGATCGTGGCCCCCGGCCTCCAGGGCGCGCAGATAGGCCACAGCGGTGGCGAGCACCGCGGCGAGTTCGGCGCCCTCGCTCGCACCGCCCGCGTGGTAGGGCCGTCCGTCGGCGAGACAGGCCCGCCCGGAAAAGCCGTCGGCGTCGAACTCGGTGAGCGTGCGGGCGAGGGCCGCGCCGAAATCCGCGCCGAGTGTGCCGGTGGCCGCGAAGGTGCCGATCGGATCGAGACCAAGATCGAGGTCGAGCCCGCTCAGGGGCTCGCTGCGTGCCGCGGCCAGCGCCTTGATGGCGGCGGCGGCCTGCAGGCCGTGTCCACCCGCGTCGATGCGGATGGCGATGAGCGACAGCATCACGCCGTCCAACGCCGTGTCGAGGGCCGAGGCATCCGCGACGTCGAGGCCGAAGCCGCGCGCGGTCGGGGCGCCGTTGAAGACCAGGGTGAGCGCGTCGGCCCCGCCTTCGAGGTCGGCCATGGCGAGCGTCCGGGCAGTGCCGGCGTCGGGATGATCGACGCGCTGGGCGATGCGCCAGGGGCCCGGCGCGCGCATCGGCTGCGCGACCGGTTCGGCGGCGTCGTAGAGCGGTTCGATCCGCAGCCCGTCGGCGGTCTTGCCCACCAGCCGCTTCTCGAAATCCGCACCCTTCAGGACGCCGTCGACGAGGCCGAGCCAGCGCTCGCGGGTCGCCGGCGGAAACAGGTCGGCGAGGGGGCGGTCTTCCATCGGTCAGGCCTTCGCGGTCATGGCACCGACCCTGTGCGGATCGGCGATCTGTCTCCGGAAAAGCCCTCGCACGGCGAGGCTTCCCGAGGCAATTGCCCCGGGAAAGCGTATTTTGCATCCAGGTCCCGGCGGAAAGCGACGCCACCGCATCGAGCCTGCGTTCGCCCCCTATGCCGTGGAGAACGGAGCGATGCCGCTGTCCCGCCTATCCGAGGATGATCAAGCCGGCGAAGCCCAGGGAGCCGACGATGATGCGCCACCACGCGAACAGCCGGAAGCCGTGGGCGGAGACGTAGTCGAGCACCGTGCGGACCACGATCAGCGCCGAGACGAAGGCCACGATGAAGCCGATCACGATCAGGCCGGCATCGTCCTTCGAGAGGTTCTTGTAGTTGTCGAGCAGATCCTTGGCGAAGGCGCCGGCCATGGTCGGGATCGCGAGGTAGAACGAGAATTCGGTGGCCGAGCGCTTGTCGGCGCCCATCAGCATCGCGCCGACGATGGTGGCACCCGAGCGCGACACGCCGGGGATCATCGCCAGGCACTGGAACAGGCCGATCTTGAAATCCATCGGAAGGGTGAAGTCGTAGACGTCGTGCTTCCGGGTATCGAGATCGGTCTCGTCGAGCACCAGAAGGACGATGCCGCCGGCCACCAGGGTCGCGCACACGATCCACGGATTGAAGAGGTAGTATTTGATGTATTTCGAGAACAGGCCGCCGATGATCGCCGCCGGCAGGAACGCGAGCAGGATGCCGGCCACGAACCGCCGCGCATTCGGATCGCTCGGCAGCGCGGTCGCGATGCCGACGAGTCGTTTGAAGTAGACCGCCAGGATCGCCAGGATCGCGCCAAGCTGGATCAGCACCTCGAAGGTGTTGTTGGGAGACTGGAAGCCGATGAAGTGGCCGACCAGCAACTGATGTCCCGTGGAGGAGACCGGTATGAACTCCGTGGCGCCTTCGACCACGGCGAGCACGACCGCCTTCGCGATGCTCATCGCATCCATCATGTCATCGCCTCGACGATTCGGATTGTTCGGGGGCCGGGACGCGCCGATCCTGCAACGTCCGGGCCGCAGCTTTCGCCGATCAGGATTGACGGACGGTTACCGCACTCGATCGAGCGTGTTAATGAGGCGGCAACGATCGGGCAATAAAGCTTATCCGCCGACCCTCTCCGAGGGGCTTCGACGCGTCTCGCCCTCGGCACTTTCCCCCGTTTGAAACGGCCTCGATGGCGACGCTCCACCACTCCTCCTTCTGTCCGCATTCGCGCTTCATCCGTCTCGTGCTCGCCGAGATGGGCATGGAGCCCGCCCTCGTGGAGGAGCGGCCGTGGGAGCGGCGCGACGCTTTCCTGATCATCAACCCCGCCGGCACGACCCCGGTGCTGGTGGAGCAATCGGGTCTCGCGGTGCCAGGGGCCGGCATCATCGCGGAATATCTCGACGAAACCCGCGGCCTCGGCCTCTCCGGCCGCCGGCTCCTGCCCGAGACCACGGCGGGCCGGGTCGAGGTGCGGCGCCTGCTCGACTGGTTCCTGGTGAAGTTCGACGCCGAGGTGACGGCGTACCTCGTCACCGAGAAGATCTCGAAGCGCTTCATGAACAGCGCCGCCGGTGGCGGGCCGCCGGACATGAACGCCATCCGGGCGGCGCGCACCAACGTGCGCTATCACCTCAAGTACATCGGCTACCTGATGTCCCGCCGCAAATGGCTGGCGGGCGACCATCTGACCTATGCCGATCTCGCCGCCGCCGCCCATCTCTCCTGCGTCGATTACCTCGGCGACGTGCCCTGGGACGAGGACGAGACCGCACGCGACTGGTACGCGCGGGTGAAGTCGCGCCCGTGCTTCCGCACGCTGCTGGCCGACCGGGTGCCCGGGATGGCGCCGGCGGACCATTACGCGGATCTCGACTTCTGACCGTTTCGCCAACGCCGCGCCGCCCCCCACGAAAAATCCTGGCGGGGGAGGACCTGCGCCGTGCGGTCGAGGCGCGCGCCCGGCATCTCGGCTTCGATGCGATCCGCGTGACCCGGCCCGATGCCGTGCCCGAACTCGTCGAACGCCTGCCGGCCTGGCTCGCAGCCGGCCATCATGGTGGGATGGCCTGGATGGAGGACCGGGCCGACCAGCGCGCCGATCCGCTCACCCTGTGGCCGCAGGTTCGGAGCGTCGTCATGCTCGGCATGAATTACGGCCCCGAGACCGACCCCCTCGACCTGCTCGGGCAGCGCGACCGCGGCGCCATCGCGGCCTACGCGCAGCGGCGCGACTATCACGATGTTTTGAAGGGAAAGCTCAAGGAGCTCGGCGGCTACCTCTCCGCCAAGGGCGACGTTCGGGTGAAGGTGTTCGTCGACACCGCCCCGGTGATGGAGAAGCCGCTGGCCGCCGCAGCCGGCCTCGGCTGGCAGGGCAAGCACACGGTGCTGGTCTCGCGCACCCTCGGCAACTGGCTCCTGCTCGGGGCGATCTACACCTCGGCCGACTTCGCTCCCGACGATCCCGAGACCGACCATTGCGGCTCGTGCCGCCGCTGCCTCGACATCTGTCCGACGAACGCCTTCCCGGCGCCCTACGCACTCAATGCGCGGCGCTGCATCTCCTACCTCACCATCGAGCACGAAGGCCCGATCGGGCGCGAATTTCGGACAGCGATCGGCAACCGAATCTTTGGCTGCGACGATTGCCTGGCGGTCTGCCCCTGGAACAAGTTCGCCGTCACGGCGGGGGAGGGGCGCATGGCGGCGCGGGCCGATCTCGTCAGTCCGCCCCTCGCCGAACTGGCGCGGCTCGACGATGCGGCGTTCCGGCTCCGCTTCGCCGGCACGCCGATCAAGCGCACGGGACGCGACCGCTTCCTGCGCAACGTGCTCATCGCCATCGGCAATTCGGGGGAGCCGGCGCTGGCGGCCGAAGCGGAACGGTGCCTGTCCGATCCCTCGGCCCTCGTCCGCGCCATGGCGGTCTGGGCGCTCGGCCGTCTCAGTGGGACAGCGGCGTTGCGCGGTCTTTTCAACGTCCATGCCTTGGGCGAAATGGATGAGGATGTCCGGGCCGAGTGGCGCGAGGCTTTGGATCAGGCGGGAAACACGGCGGCATGAATCTCTTCGTCTTCGGTCTCGGCTTCACGGCGCGCCGCTTCGTCGAACGCGCAGCGGCTCAGTTCGACCAGGTCCGCGCCACCGTGACCGATCCGGCGCGGGCAGGCGCCGGGCTCGACGGCGTCGCGCTGCGCGGCTTTGGCCCAGATGTGGACGACGCACGGATCGCCGCCGATCTGGCCGACACGGACGTTCTGCTGGTGTCCGCCCCACCCGGCCGCGACGGCGACACGGTGCTCGGCCGCTACCGCGACGCGATCGTCCAAAGCCGGATCGGCTGGATCGGCTATCTCTCCACCATCGGGGTCTATGGCGACCAGCAGGGGGCGTGGATCGACGAGACGACGCAGCCCAATCCTGCGAGCGGGCGCTCGCACGGCCGGATCGCCGTGGAGAACGCGTGGCTCGCGCTGGGCGCGGAGACCGGCAAGGCGGTGCAGGTGTTTCGCCTGTCGGGTATCTACGGGCCGGGCCGCAACCCGATCGTGAAACTGCGCGAGGGCAAGTCGCAGCGGATCATCAAGGCCGGACAGGTCTTCAACCGCATCCATGTGGATGACATCGCCACCACGCTTCTCGCGTCCATCGCTCGCCCGCGCGCCGGCGCGATCTACAACGTCACCGACGACGAGCCGACGCCGCCGCAGGTCGTCACCGAGCATGCGGCCGACCTCGCCGGCCTGCCGCTGCCGCCCGAGATCGACTTCGAGACCGCCGATCTCAGCCCGATGGCGCGCAGCTTCTACGGCGAGAACAAGCGGGTACGGAACCGGCTGATCCGCGACGAACTCGGCGTGGACCTGGCCTATCCGACTTATCGCGAAGGGCTCGCCGCCCTGATGGCGGACACGAAGGCCTGAGGCCGCGCTTACGCCGCCCGGCGGTTCGCGGCCGGGCCGAAATGGTCGATGTAGCGCGCGGCGATGGCCGAGACCGGGAGCACCACCAGCACGTCGGTGGTGCCGAACTGCCGGTCCACCACCGCCCCGTCGCCGAAGGTGGCGCCGACGCGCAGATACCCCTTGATCAGCGGTGGCAGCGATTGCAGCGCGGCCTTCGGGTCGACCGCTTCCCGCGCCAGCCGATCCATGGCGACGTAGCGCTCCGGCAGAGCGCGGGCACGCCAGTTCTCGGGGGCGCGGGCGTGGTGGTGGAGGAAGCTCAACGGGAGGGCGAGGCGGTCCGGGTCGGTCCCCTCCAGGCTGGCGCAGCCGAGCATCGCGTCGATGCGGTGATGCTGGACGTAGGCCCAGATGCCGGCCCAAAGCAGCTCCACCGTGCGCTTGGTGCGGTAGGGCTTGAGCACGCAGGAGCGGCCGAGTTCCAGGAAGCGCTTTCCCGGATGCGCGGCGAGCAACGGGGCGATGTCGTATTCGCCCGCCGAGTAGAAGCCGAAATGCCGATCGGCCGCGTCCTGGCGCAACAGGCGGTAGGTGCCCACCACCTTTGGGCGCGGGCGCCGGAACGGTTTGGCGTCGGTGGCGGCGTGGTCGATGACGAGGAGGTGGTCGCAGACCGTGTCGTAATCGTCGATGTCGCGGCGGGCCAGCAGGGTCATGCCGGTGGGGATCGCCGACATCTCCTCGTAGAACACACGGTAGCGCAGGCGCTGCGCCCGGCGGATCTCGGACACCGAGGTCGCCAGCCGCACTTCGAGGTTGCCGATGCGGCCGAGGCTCGGGTCGAGGCCCGGTGCGGCCAGCGGCTTTTTCAGGCGCGGCTTGAACTTGATCGGGACGGCGCCGGGCGGGATCAGGCCGCGCCCGCCGAAGCCCGGCAATCCGGCAAACCCGGCATCCGCCCGCTTCTGTTTCATCCGGGCCAGGGGCGCCTGCACATGCGTCTCCCAGCCGGTGAGCCACGCCGCGGATGCGTCTCGCGCGAAGTTCGGGACCATCGTCGAATCCGCCTGTCGGGACCGCGAGGCGGGCTCCCGTTGGAGCCCTGAGCCTCGCGCCTTCGGGAGGTCACATCATCACGAAGCGCGCACGCTTTTATGACAGGAATTCGCGTTGTGCGAGAGGTGTTTGTAGAAACCCGCAGGGGTCTCTTCGGCGGTTCCCCAATGGGTAGCCGCCGAAGAAAAACGCAAGGAAATCAGACGAACTGGTTCAGGCCGGGAATCGCGCCGACGATCGGGCCCATCACGTCCTCGCCGGCCTTCTCGCGGCCATAGGCGAAGAGTTCGCTGCCCAGGGGCTGCATCTGGCCCATCGGCACGCCGGCCGCCATGAGCTTCTGGCCGAGCGCCATGACGCCGCCGCCCATCATGCCGCCGAGCATGCCCATCAGGCCGCCGCCGCCTTCATCCGCGTTCGATGCGGCGACCGCGGTCTCCGAACCCGGCATTGTGGCGAGCAGCTGCGCGACTTCGGTCGCCGGGCCCTCCTTTTGCAGGAAGGCCAGGATGTGGCCGATGGCGGTCTGCGCTGTCGCGGCATCCAGGCCTGTCACGGTGGTGACGCGGGCAATCAACTCGTCCATCTCAAAACGCTCCAGCGTAGTCGGGACCCTGTCCTTCCGGTCTGTCCGCGCTGAAATCAAGACCACGCACCGCGACGCTGGAAAATGCCGCGGCCTGACGGCATAACCGGATGACACGGACGGGCGGGTCTTTTCCGACCCGTTTCGACCGGACGTTGGGAGCGGACGATCATGCAGGGCGACGGCACGATCCTGGTCGGCAAGAGCATCCTCAAAGGCGGCGGTACCAAGCCGGAGGCACTGATGCTTCGGCTCGCCAATCGCCACGGGCTGGTGGCGGGGGCCACGGGCACCGGCAAGACGGTGACGCTGCAGGTGATGGCCGAAGGCTTCTCCAATGCCGGCGTCCCGGTCTTCGCCGCCGACATCAAGGGCGACCTGTCGGGCCTCGCGGCGGCCGGCGAATCGAAGCCGGTCTTCGTCAAGCGCGCCGAGGAACTCGGCATCACCTACGAGCCCGACCGCTTCCCCACGGTGTTCTGGGATTTGTTCGGTGACCAGGGTCACCCGATTCGCGCCACGGTGATCGAGATGGGGCCGCTGCTGCTGGCGCGCCTGCTGGAGCTCAACGACACCCAGGAGGGCGTGCTCAACATCGCCTTTCGGGTCGCCGACGACAACCATTGGCCGGTCCTCGACCTCAAGGACCTGCGCGCGCTGCTGCTCTACCTCACCGAGAATCTGAAGGAGATCTCGGGCAAGTACGGCAATGTCTCGGCGGCCTCGGTCGGCGCGATCCAGCGCCAGCTCCTGATGCTGGAGAACCAGGGCGCCGACAAATTCTTCGGCGAGCCGGCCCTCGATCTCAACGACTTCATGAAGACCGATCGCGACGGGCGCGGCATCATCAACATCCTGGCCGCCGACAAGCTGATGCAGCGGCCCCGGCTCTACGCCGCCTTCCTGCTGTGGATGCTGTCCGAGCTGTTCGAGCAGCTCCCTGAAGTGGGCGATCTCGACAAGCCCAAGCTCGTGTTCTTCTTCGACGAGGCGCACCTGCTGTTCGACGATGCACCGAAGGCCCTGCTCGATGCCGTCGAGCAGGTGGTGCGCCTGATCCGCTCGAAGGGCGTCGGCGTCTATTTCGTCACTCAGAACCCGCTCGACGTGCCGGAAACGGTGCTCGGCCAGCTCGGCAACCGGGTCCAGCATGCCCTGCGGGCCTTCACGCCGCGGGACCAGCGCGCGGTGAAGGCGGCCGCCGAAACGTTTCGCCAGAATCCCGGTTTCGACGTCGCCGAGGCGATCACCGAACTCGGCGTCGGCGAGGCGCTGGTGAGCTTTCTGGAGGCCAAGGGCACGCCCTCGGTGGTGGAGCGCGCGCTGATCGCTCCGCCCCAGGGCCGCGTCGGCCCGATCACGCCGGCCGAGCGCGCCGAACTGATCGCCAAAAGCCCGCTGCGGGGGAAATACGACGAAGCCGTCGACAACGAGAGCGCCTACGAGATTCTGGCCAAGCGCAAGGGGCTCGATTCGGGCCCGAGCGAGGAGGCTGTCTCCGAGAATGGTCTGGGTGGACTGATGGGTGGCTGGCTCGGCAGCGTCCTCGGCACAAAGCCGTCGACCAAGGGGCGTCGCCCGGCGCCGAGCCTTGCCGAGCAGGTCATCGGCAATGCCGCGCGCTCGATGGCGCGCAAGGTCGGCACTGAGGTTGGCAATGCTATCCTTCGGAATGTGCTCGGTGGAATGACGAAGAGGTAGCTGAAAAGACTATTTAATGTTTACGGATATGAGCAATAATAAAAATGCGGCGAATGAATTAAAATTAATATAAATTCTGGAAACCGCAAAATCTCCGATATAAATTTAAGTAACGAATTTCAAAAATCTGTAAAGCCAATTTATATAGAGTATTATAATTTCTTAAATGAGAATTAGGTTTGATATTCTATCCATATAATTTTTCGTCAGAGGAATTGTCGCCCTTTGCTAGCTTGATAAGAATTGGAAGAAAAGAAATAATCGATGATAGTATGATAGAAAATCCAATAAAAACGTCTAGCGGACGGGCAGGGCTGATCATCGTGATCCTACCCAATTCTCTTTTCGCAAAAACATGTCCACCTGCAGAGGCAGAGCGAAGAAGATTTAAGCATTCCGTTTTGTTTGCTTTGGGATTTCGTAGGTAAAGATAAGAGGCGAGCCTAAATTTAGCCGGAAGATATCCAGCTTCGGAAAGTTTTCTTAGAGAACATTCAGCTTCGTTGCGATCTGTGGTGCTTTCTATTTGCGCAACCGCCATTCTAAAGGCTGCTGCACGCGAGCCCATCGAAGCTGCAATTTTAAGCCAGCGCAATGCAGCGCCTTTGAATTCGACTTTTTTTCCTGCGTCGTAATACGAAGCAATATATATTGCGGCAGCTAATGAACCTTCAGTAGCAATTCTTGACAACTCATTTAACGAATCGATCTTTTCAGCATGTGGGATTTTCGAAAATATGATTTTATACAGTCGGGATAAATCATCTCGTTTCGTTTCACTGTCCCAGATTACATCGGACATCCAAAAACCCTGTGACATCTGTGTTGCCTTTCAACAAGACTCGCCGGGACGTCCAATAGGTGGTGGCGGTGATGGCTGGGGAGGTCATTCAGCGCCATTCGGACTAATCAAGCACCATATTAGAGTGCATATTTGCCGCCAATCAACACTAGCTGGACGATTTTTTATCTCAATTTCTTTTTGGAGGCCGCCTTTATTGGCGCAGGCATAAAATCGTGCTCTTTTTGTGAGATCGGATCCCACGACAAGACTGTGGTTTAAGCGGATTTTCGTAAGATTCGATTTTAGTATTGATAAATAAAATACGATTTTTGATATTATGTCGAGATGATCCATGTTCAATGGTTGATCGGCCGATGGTATTTGAATGTAAAAAGCTGTTGTTATTGGAGGCCGGCGTATCGGGTGCCGATAAACAAGATTTATTTTGAATGAATTTTATTTCACGAATGTTGTATAATGACGCCCCTGACAGCCTCACGCTTAATGCTGGAACTGTAGCGCTCAGCCCCTTCAAGCGGGCACAAAACTTTCCAAGGCCTTCGGCTTCTGGTTTGACAAATCGGTGCCGATCCGACTATCCACCGGCACGGCGCGCGGCTTCCTCGACGAAGTCCGCGCGTTTCGCGTTCGCGCCCGGCTCGACCCGGTGATGCGGATGACCTGAACAAGAAGACGGTCCAGGATTCGCCGCGAGGCGCGCCGGAGGCCGGCAGAGAACACGAAAGAGAACGATGTTCGCAGTCATCAAGACGGGCGGCAAGCAATATCGCGTTGCCGCCAACGACACCATTACGATCGCCACCCTCGAGGGCGAGGCCGGTTCGGCCGTGACCTTCGGAGACGTGCTGCTCTTCACCGACGCAGCCGGCGCCACTCAGGTCGGCGTGCCGATGCTCTCGGGCATCAGCGTCACCGGCGAGATCGTCAGCCATGGCCGCGACGCGAAGGTCATCGCCTTCAAGAAGCGCCGCCGGCAGAACTCGCGCCGCAAGCGCGGTCATCGCCAGCACCACACCGTGGTGCGCATCACCGCCATCAGCGCCTGATCTGAGCCTCAGAGAATTCGGAGTAAGCCACAATGGCCCATAAAAAAGCAGGCGGCTCGTCCCGCAACGGCCGTGATTCGGCCGGCCAGCGCCTCGGCGTGAAGAAGTTCGGTTCGGAAGCCGTGATCGCCGGCAACATCATCGTGCGCCAGCGCGGCACCAAATGGCATCCCGGCACCAATGTCGGCATGGGCACGGACCACACCCTGTTCGCCAAGACCGATGGCCATGTGCTGTTCATGACCAAGCGCGGTCGCGCTTTCGTCACCGTCGTGCCGATGCAGGAAGCCGCCGAGTAGCAGCGGACCGATTCTGCCTCGACCGGATCCGGTGACGGAACGGTCGGCGTCTTGAGAGACCGTCGGGGAGGATGGACAACCATCCTCCCTTTCGTCGTCTGGAGCCGTGCGACCGTGATGACGCGTATCCTCGCCCTGATCGCCTTGCTGGTCGCATGCGGTGCCGCGGCCGCGTTTTTTCTGCGCGGTGAGGTCCGACCGTCCGCGGCCAACGGCGAGGACACGCCGACGGCGCGCCGGACGAAGGCGGCGGATTCCACGCTCTATTGCGAATTCTACGACTTCGTCGGCCGTCGTCCGAAGGTCGGGTTCACCTTCGTTATGATGCCGGGTGCGGTCGCGCCTGTCTTCACGCAGGCGAACCAGATCGAGAGGGACGGGACGCGGACGGAATTCGGAGCCGAGGCGCCGCGACCGGCCTGGGTGTTCGAGGCCTCGGACAGTCCGGCAACCCTCACCGCGCCGGATGGTGCGATCACGATCAATATCTACGCCTACGATCCGGCACGGCGCGACGCGACCTGGTTCGAGGCGGGCCTGCGCAGCGTGCAGTACCTGAACCTCGACGGGAAATGCCGGCACGGCGTCGGGTGATTCCCGGCTCCTGACGCAACGGGCGGGACGTCCCGTCGGACCCGGCCCGGGCGCGCAACAGCACCGTCGCGAGATGGGGATTCCGATCCTCGGACCTCGCGATGCGAGAACGAGATCCGGCGGCGTCGGAGCGGATACGATATCGGGTCCGACGCTGTAAGGTGGGGCGGACACGCCCGACCCGGCAACCGACCTGAACAGATGAGACGAGCAGCACCGTGAAATTCCTCGACGAAGCCAAGGTCTATGTCCGCTCCGGCGACGGCGGTGCCGGATGCGTGGCCTTCCGGCGCGAAAAGTTCATCGAGTTCGGCGGTCCCAACGGCGGCGATGGCGGCCGGGGCGGCGACGTCTGGGTCGAGTGCGTCGACGGCCTCAACACGCTGATCGACTATCGTTACCAGCAGCACTTCAAGGCCAAGAAGGGCGAGCACGGCATGGGCTCGAACCGCCACGGCGCCAACGGCGCCGACGTGGTGCTGAAGGTCCCCGCCGGCACCGAGATCATCGCCGTCGACGGCGAGACCCTGATCGCGGACATGACCCATGTCGGCCAGCGGGTGCGCCTCGCCAAGGGCGGCAACGGTGGCTTCGGCAACGCCTATTTCACCACCTCGACGAACCGGGCGCCCAAGCACGCCAATCCGGGTCTCGAGGGCCACGAGCAGTGGATCTGGCTCCGCCTCAAGCTCATCGCCGATGCGGGCCTCGTCGGTCTGCCCAACGCCGGCAAGTCGACCTTCCTCGCCACGGTGACGGCGGCCCGTCCCAAGATTGCCGATTACCCCTTCACCACCCTGCATCCGGGCCTCGGCGTGGTACGGTCGGACGAGCGTGAATTCGTCCTGGCCGACATTCCGGGCCTCATCGAAGGCGCCCATGACGGCGTCGGCCTCGGCGACAAGTTCCTCGCCCACGTGGAGCGCTGCCGTGTGCTGCTCCACCTCGTCGAAGCCACCAGCGAGCATGCCGGCAAGACCTACAAGCTCGTCCGGAAGGAACTCGAAGCCTACGGCCACGATCTGGCCGAGAAGCACGAGATCGTCGCCCTCTCGAAAGCCGACATCGTCGATGCCGACACGCTGAAGGAGCAGGTCGCCCGGCTCAAGCGCGCCTCGAAGAAGAAGCCGCTGATCCTGTCCTCGGCCACCGGCCTCGGCGTGCAGGATGCCCTGCGTGCGATCGCCCGCGAGATGGACGACGCCAAGGCCGCCGCGGCCGAGGCGCAGCCGGCGGATGCCTGGCAGCCCTGAGAGACGCCGCCGAAACTCTGTGCTAGCATGGAAGTTGTCCAAGCTAGCAGATCGGGGGATGGCGTGGCGAAACAGCTCAACATCCGCAGTGACGAGGCGCATGCCCTCGCGTCCGACTTTGCGGACCGCCTCGACACCAGCGTGACGGAGATCGTGGTGCGGGCCCTGCGCGAGTTCGGATCGCGCCTCCCGCCGCGAAGCGACCTGACGCCGAGCCAGCAATTGGAATACGATGCGCTCCGGGCGCTCGCGCGCCGGGCCGCGGCAAACAAGCTGCCGGGCGCCACGTCCGACCATAGCGACCTGTACGACGAGTTCGGCTTGCCGATATGATCGCGCTCGACACCTCGGCCCTTGTCGCCATCGCGTTGTGCGAGCCCGAGGAGGAAGCCTTCAACCGGGTCGTCGCCGCCCGCACGGCCGTCGTCGGCGCGCCCACCCTGGTCGAGACGCGAATGGTCCTCGAATCCCGAATTCCGGAGACGGCCGCGGAATTCTTGCTGGGATTCACCCGCAGTCCGTCCGTGACGGTTCTCGCGTTCGACGCGGCGATGTACGAGCTTGCCTGCTCCGCTTTCGCTCGGTTCGGCAAGGGACGGGGTCGTCCGGCACAATTGAACTTCGGTGATTGCCTGTCCTACGCCGTCGCCAAGTCGAACACGGCTCGGCTTCTCTTCAAGGGGGATGATTTCAGCCGAACCGACATCCTCCCCGTTTTTCCGCTGGACCGATGACCCTCACGCTCGCGACCCCCGACCTCCAGGACTTTCGCCGAATCGTCATCAAGGTCGGCTCGGCGCTCCTCGTCGACCGAGCCCGCGGGCGGCTGCGCCATGCCTGGCTCGCCGCGCTGGCGGAGGATATCGCCGACCTCCATGCGCGCGGGGCCGACGTTCTGGTGGTGTCCTCGGGGGCGATCGCCTTGGGGCGCACCGTGCTCGGCTATCCGCCCGGGACCCTGCGCCTGGAGGAGAGCCAGGCGGCGGCGGCGGTCGGGCAGATCGCGCTGGCGCGGCACTGGTCGGAGGCGCTCGGCCACCACGGCATCGCGGCCGGCCAGATCCTGGTGACGCCGCAGGATACCGAGGAGCGCCGGCGCTACCTCAACGCGCGGGCCACCGTGCTCAAGCTCCTCGAAGTCCGCGCCGTGCCGGTGGTCAACGAGAACGATACCGTGGCGACCAGCGAGATCCGCTACGGCGACAACGACCGGCTCGCCGCCCGCGTCGCCACGATGATCGGCGCCGAGGTCCTGGTGCTGTTCTCCGACATCGACGGGCTCTACACCGCACCCCCGCATACCGATCCGGAGGCGCGCCACCTCCCGATCATCGAGCGGATCACCCCCGAGATCGAGGCGATGGCGGGTGGCCCGGCCTCCGAATTGTCGCGCGGCGGCATGCGCACCAAGGTCGAGGCCGCCAAGATCGCGGCCAGCGGCGGCACCCACATGATCATCGCCGACGGGCGCGAGAAGAACCCGCTGCGCACCATCCTGCGGGGAGGCCGCTGCTCGTGGTTCCTCTCGGGCTCGAACCCGGTCGCCGCGCGGAAAGCCTGGATCGCCGGCTCGCTGGAGCCGCGTGGCATCCTCGTGGTCGACGACGGCGCCGCCCGTGCGCTTCAGGGCGGGGCGAGCCTGTTGCCGATTGGCGTCACCGGCGTCACCGGGAGCTTCGGGCGCGGCGATGCCGTGGTCATCCGGGATGCGGCCGGCCGCACCCTCGGGCGCGGGCTCGTCGCCTATGACAGCGTTCAGGCCCTGCGCATCATCGGCCGTCCCAGCCGGGAGATCGCAGACCTGCTCACCCATCCGGGCCGCGCCGAGATGGTGCACCGCGACGACCTCGCGATGGTGGGCGAATAGCCGGCAGCCATCCGGCCATGACGTCGCGACTGCTTGTTTTGCCGCATCCCGACGTGGCATGACGGAGTTGGAAGTGTGCGGTCCCGTCCCTGTTGGAGCGACCGCAAGGATGAAGGCCGTGCCCGTTCTGAACCTGAGAAGCGACTTCACCCCTCCCGGTGATCTGTCCGAGGAGATGCAGGCCATCGGCCGGCGCGCCCGCGCCGCCGCTCGCCGGATCGCCCTCGCTCCGGCACAGGTGAAGGACATCGCGCTTCGGACCATCGCGGAGCGCCTGCGGGCGGATGCGGACACGATCCTCGCCGAGAACGCCCGCGACGTCGAGGCGGCCCGCGCCGCCGGCCAGACCCAGGCGCTGATCGACCGCCTCACCCTCGACGAAGCCCGGCTCGGCGCCATTGCCGATGCGGTGGCCAAGATCGGTGCGCTGCCCGATCCCGTTGGCCGTCAGGTCGCCGCCTTCGAGCGCCCCAATGGCCTGCTCATCGAGCGGATTGCCGTGCCGCTCGGCGTGATCGGCGTCATCTTCGAAAGCCGGCCCAACGTCACCGCCGATGCCGGCGCGCTCTGCCTCAAGGCCGGCAACGCCGCGATCCTGCGGGCGGGTTCCGACAGCCATCGCTCCGCCATGGCCATTGCGCGCGCCATGCGCGCCGGGCTCGAGGCTGCGGACCTGCCCGCCGATGCGATCCAGATCGTCCCGACCCGCGACCGGGCCGCCGTCGGCGCCATGCTGTCCGGCCTCGAAGGCTGCATCGACGTCATCGTGCCCCGCGGCGGGCGCGGTCTGGTGGAGCGAGTCCACGCCGAGGCGCGCGTTCCGGTCTTCGCCCATCTCGACGGGATCTGCCACGTCTACGTCGCGGCAGGCGCCGACCTCGACATGGCGCGCACCATCGTCCTGAACAGCAAGATGCGGCGCACCGGCATCTGCGGCGCCGCCGAGACCCTCCTGGTCGATCGGGCCTGTGCGGAGACGCATCTCGCGCCCCTGGTCACGATGCTGATCGACGCCGGTTGCGCCGTGCGCGGGGACGAAACGGTGCAGGCTAGCGACATGCGCGTCACCCCGGCCACCGAGACCGACTGGCGCACCGAATATCTCGACGCGATCATCGCGGTGCGGGTGGTCAACGGCCTCGATGCGGCCATCACCCATATCGAGACCTACGGCTCGCACCACACCGACGCCATCGTCACCGATGATGGGGCCGAGGCCACGCGCTTTCTGGCGGAGGTCGATTCGGCCATCGTCGCGCACAATGCCTCGACCCAGTTCGCCGATGGCGGCGAATTCGGCTTCGGCGCCGAGATCGGTATCGCCACGGGCCGGATGCATGCGCGGGGCCCGGTGGGCGTCGAACAGCTGACCACGTTCAAGTACCGCGTCCACGGGAACGGGCAGACCCGCGCTTGACGCGCCGCCCCGGCGGCGTAGCTACGACGAATGGTGCCGATGCGGCTTGAGGCGCCGGCGCTCGCGCGGCTGCCACCTTCGGCGCCGGGCCTGCGCATCGGGCTCTATGGCGGCTCGTTCAATCCGGCCCATCTCGGCCATCGCCATGTCAGCCTCGTCGCCTTGAAGCGGCTGCGCCTCGACCGGGTGTGGTGGATGGTGACCCCCGGCAACCCGCTGAAAGATCGGGGCGAACTCGCCTCCCTCGACGCGCGCATCGCGGCGGCGCGCGACGTCGCCACCCACCCGCGCATCGCGGTCACCGACTTCGAGAGCCATATCGGCGTTCGCTACACCCGCCAGAGCCTGCGCTATCTGCGCGCCCGTGCGCCATCCGTGCATTTCGTCTGGATCATGGGCGCAGACAGTCTCGCCACGTTCCATCGCTGGCGCGGATTCGCCGAGATCGCCGCGACGATGCCGATCGCGATCATCGACAGGCCGGGTTTCACCCTCAAGGCTCCCAACGCCCGCGCCGCCCGATTCCTCAGCCGCTGGCGCATCGACGAATCGGATGCTGGCCTGCTCGCCGACCTGGCCCCGCCGGCCTGGGTCTTCCTGCACGGCCCGCGCTCCGGGCTGTCGTCGACGGCCTTGCGAGCCAAGAGGTGAGGCAACCGCCTATCGAAAAGGCAAGCGACCATTGAAAAGGCGAGCGACCATCGAAAAGCCGACAGGCACATTCCACTTTGCCGCCATTCAGGCTACGGTCGGTCCCATGACCATGGCAAATGCAGGAACCGAGACGCTGAACGATCCGATCCACCAGGGACCACCCGGTTCCGCCGAGGCCGTCGACCGGAAGATCGACGACCTCCGGGCCCTCGCGCTCGATTGCCTCGAGGACATGAAGGCCGAAGAGACGATCTCCATCGATCTCATGGGCCGCACCTCGCTTGCCGACACCATGATCATCACCTCGGGTCGCTCGCAGCGCCACGTCGGCGCCATCGCCGATCGGATACTGCAGGACATGAAGGCCAAGGGCCACGGCTCTGCCCGCGTTGAAGGCCTGCCGGCCTGCGATTGGGTGCTGATCGACGCCGGAGACGTGATCGTGCACATCTTCCGGCCGGAAGTGCGCGGCTTCTACAATCTCGAGAAGATGTGGGGCGCCGATCGTCCCGCGATGCTGGCGGACTGACCGAGAGCGGGCCGCGCGTCCCGTGCGCCTGCTCGTCGTGGCGGTCGGTCGACTGAAGGCCGGCCCGGAGCGCGACCTGGCCGCTCGCTACCGCGAGCGGGCCGCCCAGCTCGGGCGCGGTCTCGGCTTCTCCGCGTGCGACATCTCCGAAATTCCCGAAAGTCGGGCTCGCCGGCCCCAGGACCGTTGCACCGAGGAAGGCGTTGGCCTGCTCGCCCAGGCGGCAGGCGCTGCCGTCATCGCCTATGACGAGCGCGGGCGCAGCGACCTCACCAGCGAGGCCCTGGCCGAGCGTGTGGCGGGTTGGCGCGATGCCGCCCGTCCGGCCCTCGTGGTTGCTATCGGCGGCGCCGACGGTCTCGATCCAGGGGTGCGGACGCGGGCGGACCTCACCCTGTCGTTCGGCGCGGCGACCCTGCCTCACGGCCTTGTGCGCGTGCTGGCATTGGAGCAGGTGTACAGGGCACTGACGATTCTCTCCGGCCACCCATACCACCGCGGAAACCTCGACGACCGATGAGTCGACCCACGCGACGCAAGGCGGTGAAGAGCCCGATGCGCACCGTGGGTGCCGTGCTTCTGGTCGGCTTGGCGCTGGTGGTTGGCGCCCACCTGCCGCGGGCCGCCTTTGCCGAGGAGGCGACGACGCCGGACGCAATCCAGCGCGCCCTCGACGAGAAGACTCGGCGGGCGGAAAATCTCAAGCGGATCGAGGACGCGCTGGCCGCCAGCACCGGCGCGCGGACGCAGCTCGAAGCCGAGGTGGCGGCGATCGGCGGCGACCGGGCCAAGCTCAACACCGCGCTCCTCGACGCCGCGCGCCAGTCCCAGGCCACCGAGGATCGGATGAGCCGGCTCGAAGAGCGGCTCAAGACCCTGGGCGCCAGCGAGGCTGCCATTCGTCGCTCCCTTGATGCGCGGCGCGGCGTGATCGCCGAAATTCTGGCAGCGCTCCAGCGAATGGGCCGCCGCCCGCCGCCCGCCGTGCTGGTGCGGCCGGAGGATGTCCTTGCGGTCATCCGCACCTCCATGCTGCTCGGCGCGGTGGTGCCGGAGCTGCGGGGCGAGGCCGAAACGCTTGCGGCCGACCTCACCGAGATGGTGCGGCTGAAGGGCCTGATCGCCTCGGATCGCGAGGGGCTCAAGAACGATCTCGCCGGTTGGGCCAAGGAACAGCAGCGTCTCAACGCCCTCGTCGCGGCGCGGCGGACCCGGCAGGATGAGGTGGAAAGCGGCCTCGTGGCCGAGCGCGCCCGCACCGCTGAGCTCGGGGTTCAGGCCAAGAGCCTCAAGGATCTGCTCGACCGGATGGAAGGGGAGGTGGCCTCGGCGCGCCGCGCGGCCGAGGAGGCCCGTGCCGCCGAAACCCGGGAGGCCCGCGCCACCCAGGAGCGTTTCGCCGCCGCCGGGACGCGCGATCCGGCCCGACTCGCGCCGAAGGTCCGCTTCGTCGACACACGCGGCGACTTGCCTCGCCCAGCCAGCGGAGCGCTCCTGCGAAGCTTTAACCAGCCTGATGGCAACGGTGGAATCACCCGCGGCATTTCGCTCACCACGCGGCCAAAAGCCGTGGTTTCCTCTCCTGCGGATGGGTGGGTGTCGTTTGCCGGGCAATTTCGTTCGTACGGTCGACTCTTGATCATCAACGCCGGCGATGGCTACTATCTACTGCTGGCAGGGATGGATCAGATCAACGTCGAGGTCGGACAGTTCGTGCTCGCGGGTGAGCCCGTGGCAGCAATGGGCGAGGGTGGCGCAACGTCCGCTCCCGCTGGCAGCGATCCGGTTTTGTACGTCGAGTTCAGAAAAGACGGCGGCTCCATCGATCCGGAGCCTTGGTGGGCCAAAAGCCCCAGCGAGAAGGTTCGCGGATAATGCGCAAGGTTTCCCTCGTTCTGGTCGGCGCGTTCCTCGGCGTCGGCTCCACCATGGTCGCGACGCAGACCCGCCTTCTTTCGGGAACGAGCGCGGTAGCGGCCTCGGCGGAGACGTACCGGCAGCTCAGCCTGTTCGGCGACGTGTTTGAGAAGGTCCGCACCGATTACGTCGAGAAGCCCGATGAGGCCAAGCTGATCGAGGCGGCGGTCAACGGCATGCTGACCTCCCTCGACCCGCATTCGAGCTACATGGACTCGAAGAGCTTCCGCGACATGCAGGTGCAGACCCGCGGCGAGTTCGGCGGCCTCGGCATCGAGGTCACGATGGAGGACGGCCTCATCAAGGTCGTGACTCCGATCGACGACACCCCCGCCTCGAAGGCCGGCATCCTCACCAACGACGTGATCACGCAGATCGACGACGATCAGGTCCAGGGCCTGACCCTCAACCAGGCGGTCGACAAGATGCGCGGCCCGGTGAATTCGCCGGTCAAGCTCAAGATCAGCCGCAAGGAGTCGAAGGACCCGATCGAGGTCACGCTCAACCGCGACGTGATCAAGATCAAGCCGGTGCGCTCGCGCGCCGAAGGCGGCGATATCGGCTACATTCGTCTGACCCAGTTCAACGAGCAGACCTTCGACGGCCTGCGCGCGGCCATCGACAAGCTCACCGCCGATATCGGCGCCGACAAGCTCAAGGGTTATGTGCTCGACCTGCGCAACAACCCGGGCGGCCTGCTCGATCAGGCGGTGATGGTGTCGGACGCCTTCCTCGACCGGGGCGAGATCGTCTCCACCCGCGGCCGCAATCCCGACGAGACCCAGCGTTTCTCGGCGAAATCCGGCGACTTGACCAAGGGGAAGCCCATCGTGGTGCTGGTCAACGGCGGTTCGGCCTCGGCCTCCGAGATCGTGGCCGGCGCATTGCAGGACCACAAGCGCGCGACGGTGCTGGGCACCCGTTCGTTCGGCAAGGGCTCGGTGCAGTCGATCATCCCGCTCGGCGGCAGCGGTGCGCTCCGCCTGACCACGGCCCGCTACTACACGCCGTCGGGCCGCTCGATCCAGGCCAAGGGCATCGAGCCGGACCAGGAGGTCCTGCAGGAGGTGCCCGACGAACTGAAGGGCAAGGACGAGACCAAGGGCGAGGCTGGCTTGAAGGGCCACCTCAAGCAGAAGGACGTCGAGGAGCGCGGTGGTTCTTCGGCCTACGTGCCGCCGGACCCGGCCAAGGACAAGCAGCTTATCGCGGCCTTCGATTTCCTGCGCGGTATCCAGAAGGGTGCGGCCAACACCGCCAAGCCCGTCGTCCCGAACTGACCCGATCGCGGGGCGATTCATCGTCCCGGCTTAGCGAAGCGTTAACCATAGCGGCCCCCAATGTCGGTCCAGGATCGACATTGGGGGCCGTTTCCTCTCGTCTGGAGCGGGTCGGTCTCGAACGGCGCTGACGGCCCTATCGGTCGATGTCGGCGTCGGGCTTTCCCGAGACTTCGCTGTTGCGCCGCGCAAGCCGGACCCGCTTCGCGCGCGACGATTCCAGGCCAGAAGGAAGCGGCTGCGCGTGGCCTTCGACGACATCCTGACCCGGCCGCTGGGCGCCAAGCGCTCGGTGGCGCAGCGCCTGCGGGCGTTCGGGAGCGTACGCCTGACCACGCCAGTGATTTTCGGTATCCTGGCCGGTGGCCTCGTCATTGCCGGCAGCATCCTCGTGGTCGCGGGCGATCCCCAGGGTGGCGAGCCCCGGGCGAACGTGGCGATCGCCATGCGCGATCCGGCCCCGGCCGAGACGGCACCGGCACTCCCCGAGCGCGACAAGCCAGTGGCGGCGCAGCGTTCGGCCAATGAGGTCGAGAGCGCGTCGGGCGTGGTGGTGGTGCGCCCGAGCGGCACTGCCGCCCCCACCGAAGCCGTGGTGATCCGGGTGCCCGATGCGGCGCCGGTCACGCTCGCGCCGGCCCCGGATCCGCGTCTCGTCGAGCGCGGCCGTCATGGCAACGTACCCCGCATGGGCGAGGGGCGCCTGCGCCCGCTCGACGTCTACGCTCGTCCGGATGCTGGCGGCACCGGTCCCCGAATCGCCATTCTGGTCTCTGGGCTCGGCATCGGCCAGGCCGCCACGGTCACCGCCATCACCCGCCTGCCTCCGGCGGTCAGCCTCGCTTTCGCACCCTACGGCAGCGATCTCGAGCGCACGGTGGCCCGCGCGCGGGATTTCGGGCACGAGGCGCTGCTTCAGGCGCCCATGGAGCCGTTCGACTATCCCGATAGCGATCCTGGCCCCCAGACACTTCTCACGACGTCACGGCCTTCGGAGAATCTCGATCGCCTGAGCTGGGCGATGAGCCGCTTTTCTGGCTTCGTCGGCATCGTGAATTACATGGGCGCCAAGCTTACCAGCGATGCTGTCGCCCTGGAGCCGGTCCTGCGCGAGATCGCCGGCCGCGGTTTGGGCTATGTCGATGACGGTACCTCGCCGCGCTCCCTCGCGGCGGGACTCGCGGCCAAGGCGAAGCTGCCCGTGGCGCGGGCCGAGATCGTGCTCGACGCGGTTCCCCGACCCGAAGCGATCGACCGCGAACTTGCCCGGCTGGAAGCGCAGGCCCGTGCCAATGGTTTCGCTTTGGCGTCGGCGAGCGCGCTTCCGATGAGTATCGACCGGATCGCACGTTGGGCGCGCGAGGCCGAGGCGCGTGGCATCCGCCTCGTCCCGGTTAGCGTCGCCTTGCGCGGTTCGGGCGCCGGAGCCCGCCTCAGCAGTGCTGTTCCGTGACGCCGCCGCAGCGGTTTTAACGCCAGATCGACCGCTTCGTGCGTTGCGGCACCTGGACGGCCTGCCCTATGGTCGCGCCGATGACGAAAACCGCTCCCGATTCCGGCCGCGACCTGCCGTACCGCCCCTGTGTGGGGATCACGCTGATCGCGCCGTCTGGGCTCGTGTTCATCGGGCGCCGCCGCGCCGATGCCGGACCGGAGCATGTGAGCGACGGGCGCGCCTGGCAGATGCCGCAAGGGGGCATCGATCCGGGGGAAGACCCGGAGGCTGCGGCTCTGCGCGAACTCTATGAGGAGACGAACGTCGCCGCGACCTCGGTGGTGCGTCTCGCCGAGGCCGAGGACTGGCTGTCTTACGATCTGCCGCCGGACGTGCTCAAGCAGGTCTGGAAGGGTCGCTATCGCGGCCAGACGCAGAAGTGGTTCGCGTTCGGCTTCATCGGCAGCGACGACGAGATCGACGTCGCATCGCCGGGTGGCGGCGCCCATCCGTCCGAGTTCGATGCGTGGCGCTGGGAGCCGATGGCGGGGCTGCCCGACCTCATCGTACCGTTCAAGCGTCCGGTCTACGAGGGGGTCGTCGCGGCCTTTTCCGGATTGACCGCATGGCGCGCATCGGCGTGAGTACCGGCTCACACCGTCGGCGCGCCTGAGGTCTCGACCGCATGCGCTGGTGGTTGATTCCTCTCGTGTTGGCGTTCGGCTGGTTCGCGTTCACGCTGACGCCGTTCTGGGCCCTCTACGATCTCGCCCGCGCCGTGCAGGCGCACGATGCCGGCTACGTGGACCGGCACGTCAACTTTCGCACTCTGCGGCTCTCCATCATCCGGCAGGCCGCCGCGGCGGCGCAGATCCAGGGCTCTGACCCCGCCGACGCCGAACCGCGCGAACGCCAGCGTCTCACCGACGCCGCTGTCGCCCTGGCGATCCCACTCGCCGAAACTCTGGTGACGCCCCAGACCGTGGTCGATCTCCTCGATGACGGCTGGCCGCAGAGCATCGACCTCGGCGATCGCAGCCTGCCCGAAGTGGGCAATTCGGCGCCCCGCCTGGCGCGGCCGGGCCTGCGCGTCGAGAATCTAGGGCGTCTGATTCCGTTCTATTTCGGCTCGGAGATGCGCGGCTTTCGCACCGTCGTCATCGGGGTTCCGCCGGAGGCGCCACGCGCACGCCAGTTCCGGGTTCGGCTGCGGCTACGCGGCTGGACTTGGCGCCTCGTCGATATCGAGCTGACCCAGGAACTGCGCGAACGGATCGCCCAGAGACTCTCGCGGGCCGCCGCCAGGGCGCGGTGAGTGCTCACACCGCGCATTTTGAGATCACGCGCTGTCTCTTGGATCGGGCGGGCCGGCCGCCCCGCATTTGCCCATCTTGACTCGGCAGGAAGCGACTTTCGCCTGATCGCCCCGGGCCCGGACGTGCGATCGACGCGGACCTCCTACTCCCTCACTCCGCGTCGCTGTCGTCCGATCGATTGCTGAAGCGGGCATTGCCGAGGCCGGTGCCGATGGTGAGCACGCCCCAGCGGGTGACGCCGGTCTGGTGCGGCACCTCGCTCAGGCCCTGCACCACGGCATCGTTGTGCATCACCACCATGGTCGGATGCGTGCCGATGCGGGGGATGCCGGCCACCAGCCGGTCGGCGAGGTTGAATCGGCTGCTCTCCCAATTGCCCGGAAGGTTCTGACCGCCGCGGGTGATGGCGCCGTCTTCCGCGATGAGGCCGGGGCAGCCGATGCCGATGAAGGGCGCGAGTGCGAGATCGGCGCGCTCGGCCCGCCGAATCAGATCCGACAGCATGGTGATGAGGCGATCGACAGCTTCGTCGCGGCTCGGAGCCGGCTCCTCGTCGCGATGACGCCAGATCTCCGAGCGCCACACTTCGGCGCGGGAGAGATCGGGGGCCTTCTTCAGGTTGGTGGCGACCACCCCGGCGCGGATGTTGCTGCCGCCGATATCCACGGCGAGCAGGCTGTCGTAGCCTGCGAACATCCAGGCCGGTGCGAGGTGCACCGCCCCGATCAGCCCGGCCTCGTCGGGATGGTGGCGGATCGGCTCCAGGGTGAGATCTAGCCCTCCGGCCCGCAGGATAACTTCGGCGCGGCCGATGGCGAGGATGCCGGCGCGGCTATCGCGAAAACCGCCGCCGATGACGATGGCCTGGGTGTCGCGCCATTCCTTTTGGCGCAGGAACCGGCGCACCACGCCGGCCAGATCCTGGGCGAAGTCCTCGACGGCGCCGAACACCACACCGGCGGCCTGGGCATCCTCGCCCATGAGACACTGATCCAGGCGTCGTTTGCTGATCGCGTCGCTCGGCTTGTCGCCGAGTGGATCGTCACCGATCTTGCGCAGCTTCTCGCGCGATTCCTCGATGCGCTCGCGGAACGCACCCTTCGAGACCCGGTCCCCGATGAAGCCGTCCTCGTCCTTCAACTCGATGTTGTAGTCGTCGACGATGACGGCCGGGAGTCGGTGAGCCGCATGGGCGATGCCGGCCTCCCGCAAGATCGTATCCGTCGCCATGCCGTTGCCGCCTGCTCGTCGATGATGGTGTCGGGTGCCCGGCTCGTAGCCGGACGCGCGGGTGGCGCCTACTTGGCCTTAGTCGGCTCGGGCGCGGCCGGAGCGGCGGTACCGGGTGCCGCCTTGGGCTCGCGGGCCTCCAGCAGGTCTTCGGCCTTGTCTTCGTCGGTGTCGCCGCCGCGCTCGATCGTCTTCTCGGGGTTTGCGGCCAGGGCCTTCACGATCTCGACGATGCGCTCGCATTCGGTGCCGTACTTATAGGTCTCGAGCACGATCGCCGCGTCGCGCAGCGTGCGCAGGTCACGCACCGTCTGCTTGTTGGCGGTCTCTCGCAGCTCGCTCTTCGCCGCGATCGCCTCCTCCAGCTTCGCGGCCTTGACGTCGCACGCAGCGGACGCACCGGCGGTGAATGCCAGGAGAGCGGAGGCGGCAGCCAGGATCATGCGCATCGGGGGTTGGTCTCCGGTGTTCCGAAAGGCGCTGGCGGGCGCCCCGTCGTTCAGGCGTGATGGGAGTTGGGGCGCAGGAAGCCGTTGGCCAAGGCCACCAAGTGACTGAGGCGATAGGGCTTGGGCACGAAGACCGATTCCGCCACCGCATCGGCGAGCGACAGGTGACCCCGTCCCCCGGATGTATAAACAACCGGGAGGCCGGGTTGGTGCCGTCGTGCCCGGCGGGCCAGCACGATGCCATTCGTGTTGCGGGCCAGATCGATATCGGTGAAGAGCAGATCGATGCTTTCCCGCGCGAGGATGTCCTCGGCCTCGTCCGCGTCGGCGGCGGTCAGGACGCGATAGCCTTCGCCGAGGAGGGCCTCGGCGGCAAGCTCGCAGATCGCCGCTTCGTCTTCCACCACCAGGACGGTCTCGGCGATGCGGTGTGCGCGGAAGGTTGGCAACGCAAGGGCAGCGCAGGCGAACGGGATCATGACGCAACTCCAACTCACCCGGCGGGGAACGATCGTCCCAGTGCCGGATCGCCAGACCAACAGGCCAACGGAGCGCGGCGTTCACCCCGGTTCACTCCAATTGCGCGGACTTGGTGAGCAAAGCTTTAACCTTGCCGGTCCAGCGGTGAGCTGCGCGTCGCCCACCCCATGACTCGACCCTGGCACCTGGCCTTCGGCCTCATCCTCACGGCGATGGCCGGCTACGTCGACGCCCTCGGCTTCATCCGGCTCGGCGGCCTCTACACCTCGTTCATGAGCGGCAACACCACCCAGTTCGCCGTCGCACTCGGGCATGGACATCCCTATGTCGCGATCATGCCGGGGCTGCTGATTCTGTCTTTTCTCACCGGCGCGGTCTGTGGCGGCGGCCTGTCGGCGCTGACCCCGTCGCGCTGGGGCACGCCCGTCATCCTCGGCTTCGAGACCATCATCGTGGGCGGTGCCCTCTCGGCCGGCATCGCCGCTCCGGATTCCGGCATGGCCTCGCTGCTCCTCGCCCTCGCCATGGGCGCGCAGAACGCGGTTCTGTCCCACGTCCAGGGCTTTCGCGCCGGCACCACCTTCGTTACCGGCGCGCTGTTCAGCTTCGGCCAGAAGCTCGCCCTCGCCCTGGCCCGGCGCGGCGGGCGCTTTGCCTGGATCGGCGACGGCATGGTCTGGCTCTCGCTCCTCGTCGGGTCGCTGTCCGGAACGGTCGCCTACGGCCGCTACGCGTTGTATGCCCTCGCCATACCCGCCGGCATCGCCGGCAGCTTGGCGCTCGTCGCGGCGATCCTGACGGCGTGGCGCATGCCGGCCAGGGCTAAGCCGGCGACCAAGCCTGCGTGAAGCAAGTTTGCGTGAAGCAAGTCTGCGTGAAGAAAGACGAAACCCCGATGAGCGCGACCGCCGCACCCTCCCTTCGCGATCACGTGGCGCCGGTGGCCGCCGGGGCCCACGTGGTCATGGCCGCCTGGCTGAAAGACACCCTGGCGTTGGCGCTGGGTGACGGCGGTGTCCTGCTCGTTTCGGACGGGGACACGCACCGGGTCGAGGCCCATGCCGATGCGGGCATCCTCGTCGGCGCCGGCGACGGCCGCCGCCTCGTCACCGGCGGCGACGATGGCCGGGTGGTGGCGACCGCTGCCAATGGCGAAACCGTGGAGATGGCCGCCGCAAAGAGCGGGGCCTGGATCGACGCATTGGCGCTCCACCCTGATGGCGGGATCGCCTACGGCGCCGGCCGCAACGTCGTCGCGCGCGATGCCAAGGGCCGCGAGAAGACCTTTGCGGCGCCGTCCACCGCGCGCGGCCTCGCCTTCGCGCCGAAGGGCTACCGCCTCGCGGTGGCCCACTATAACGGCGCGACCCTGTGGTACCCCAACCTCGAGACCGCGCCGGATTTCGTCGAGTGGAAGGGCTCGCATATCGACGTTACCTGGTCGCCGGACGGGCGCTTCGTCGTCACGACCATGCAGGAGAATTCGCTTCACGGCTGGCGTCTGCAGCCCGACCGCGGCCACATGCGGATGTCGGGCTACCCCGGCAAGGTCCGGTCGGTGTCGTGGTCCGGTGACGGAGACTGGCTCGCCACCAGTGGCGCCGAGGCGGCCATCGTCTGGCCGTTCGATTCGAAGGAGGGCCCCACCGGCAAGGCCCCGCGCGAATGCGGCGTGCGCCCGGCCCGCGTCTCGCGGGTGGCGTTCCACCCCAAGGCCCTGGTGCTCGCCATCGGCTACGAGGACGGCTGCATCCTGCTCGTGCGCTTTACCGACGCCTCCGAGTTGCTGGTGCGGCCGGCGGTGAAGGGCAGCGGCATCTCGGCACTGGCCTGGGACGGGCGCGGCAGCCGCCTCGCCTTCGGCTGCGTCGACGGTCAGGCCGGCATCCTTACGCTGCCGGCCTGACCATGGCCCTCTTCGGCTTCGGTACCCGACGTCCCCCCACCGATCAGGGCGCCCGCATGGCGGTGGCGGATTGGGTCCGCGCCCTCGGCGGCTTCGACGCCGCGGTGGTGATCAAGGTCAACGAGATCGTCTGCGCCGATCCCGCTTGCCCCGGAACTGAGACCATCATCCTCGTCCTGGTCCCGGGGCGGCCGGCCCGGGCCGTCAAGGTCGCCAGACCCGTGTCCGAGGTGACACAGGCGGACGTCGCCTTGGCCCTTGCCGAGCCGTCCTGACGTGAGTGCCCTGGAACCCATACCGCCGGCATGCTCTTGTCCGGGCATCGCAGCGAGATCAGGATCAGCTACGTGTTTCGCGTCCTACGCACGCTCGGCCTCGCACTCGGCCTCCTCGGGGGGATGATCGCGGCGCAAGGCCCCGAATTCGCCCAGCAATATGCGCAGCGCCTCGGCGGTACCCTCGACGAATTACGCCGCGTGGTGGCCGGCTTCGAAGCCGATGCCACGGCGACCGGCCATACCCGCGACGACGCGGTCGATCGTCTTCGCAGCGATCCCAATGCCCTCGTGGCCCGCCGCGGCGAGGCCGCCCGCTACGACATCGCCCGGCTCAACGACCTGACCGCCCAACAGCAGGCCCTCGCCAGCGCCGGCGGACCGCTGGGCCGCCTCGCTGCGCTGATCCGCGACCCCGACTTGCCCCTCGCCCGAGCGACCTACCAAGACTACAGCCCGGCCATTCCCACCACCACCGACGGGCTCGTCGCCGGCCTCCTCGGCTTCCTCGGGACCTGGGCCGGCTGGCGCGTCCTCTCCGATCTCGGCCGCAGGATGGCGCCGCGCCGACGTGAACCGGTCCCGATCGAGCGGGTGTGACCGTGTTCGCCGGTCAATCGGTTCGCCTTGAATCACGCGGCGATATCCCTTCACGGGCGGGGAAGTGTTGCAAGACATCTACAGCCGGTGCCGCACGCCTGCACTAGGACTGGAGAATAGCGCTCGGGTCTTCTCGCGGCGCCGTTGCAACGGCTTCGATCGAAACCATGGCGCGCGCCTCAACACCAAACGTCGATCCAGCCCTCGATGCCGCTGCTCTCCTGCGGCGCGTCGGCTTCTTCAGCCTGTTTGTCGTCGTGCCCCTGGCGGCTCAAGTTGCGCGCCGCGCCACCGTCGTGCTCGCTCCTATCGCGGTTGCGCTGCTGATCCTCGCCAGCGCCATCGACGGGAAATCCCGTCCGATCCGCCCGGCCGCCCTGGCGCTTCTGCGAGCGCCGGCCTTTCTCGCCGGCCTCCTCGTGGTCCTGTGGTCGGCCCTGTCGCTGGTCTGGACGCCATTCCTCGAACCGGCGACGGAGCGCCTGCTCAACCTCGTCGCCACGATCCTGATGACACTGGCGGGCTATCTCGCGCTTCCCGACCGAATGCGTTCGGCCAACCTGTACCTCCTCCCCGTGGGGATTGCCGCAGCCGCGCTCCTTGCCATTGCGCTCGGCCTATTCGGGAACGGCCTTTTGCGCGGCGCAGCGGACGAGGACGGCACCCTCGATCGCGGCCTGACCGTGCTGGTGCTCCTGGCCTGGCCTGCGGTGGCGTGGCTGCGCTCGCGCGGGCGCGACCTGGAGGCGCTCGGTCTCGCACTTCTGGTGGCCGCCGCCCTCGTGTGCTCGCCCGGGGCGACGACGCTGGTTGCGCTGGCGGTCGGGGCCACCGCTTTCGCCGTGACGACCTCCCGCCCTGCGCTTGGAACCCGCGCCATCGCGATGGCGGTGACGGGCCTCCTTGCGATCGCTCCAATCCTGCCGTTCCTGGCCCGGCCGGTGGGTGCCGCCCTGTTCGGCCCGGTGGCACCCGGCGTTCTCACCCTGAAGACCTGGCAGAAGGTCGTGACCACGGAGCCGGTGCGGCTCGTCACCGGGCACGGGTTCGAGACCGCCCTGCGCGGACGCTTCGTCAATCTGCTGCCGACCAATGCGCCCACGACCCTGCTGTTCGAACTCTGGTACGAACTCGGCGTCGTCGGCGCGTTCGCCGCGGCCTTCGCCCTCTACGCCGCCATCCGGCGTAGCGGACGCGGCGCGCCCGTGCTGGTGCCGGGCGCCATGGCGGCCTTCGCGGCGGCCTTCGCCATCGCCTGCATCGGCGTCGGGCTCACGGTGATGTGGTGGCTCACCACCCTCGCACTCACGGTGCTGGTGTTCGTGGCGGTGGACCGCGGACAGTTCCGCACGCGCCGGCCCAAGGCGAGCCTCCTGCGCCCGGCCAACGACGCCTGATACAATTGGCGAAGCGACCCTGTGCGCCATCGCCCGTGGGAGCGGACAGCATCTGGCAAGGGTAGCCTCGCGGGCTTTCGGTCTGATAGGTGAGACGGTCGATCAGGCCCGATCGGCTGTCGCCTCGATCGACGCCATGTCGGCGTCGGACAGTCCGAAATGGTGGCCGATCTCGTGAATCAGGACATGGCTGACGAGATGGCCGAGGGTCTCGTCGTGTTCGGCCCAGTAATCGAGCAACGGGCGGCGATAGAGCCACACCCGATTCGGCATCTGGCCGCTCACCACTTCGCCGCTTTGAGCCAAGCCAAACCCGCGGAAGAGGCCGAGCAGGTCGAATTCGCTCTCGCACTCCATTTCGTTCAGGGTCTCCTCGTCGGGAAAATCCTCGACATGGATCGTTACGCCCGTGCACAGGGCCCTGAAGCTACCCGGAAGATTGGCGAAGGCGGCATGCGCCAGATCTTCGATATCGTCGATGGTCGGCGCGTGCGCGCCCGCCCAGGTGCTCATGCCACCACCGGTAGGACGCGGTGGCTGAGGAATCCAGCGAGATCACTGGTGATATGGTCGATATGCGGTTCGCGCACCGCTTCTTGCTCGAAGGCTTCGCGGAACGGGTCGAGGATCGCCGGAACCACGAGCACGGTGGCCATGCCGATGTCGTGCGGCACTACGAGGTTGCGGGCGATATCCTCGAACAAGGCCGAGCGACGCGGATCGACCGCGTGGCGCGAGAGGAAGCGCTCATAGGTCGAGCGCTCGGGCTTGGGCACGAAATCGGCGTCGGCGATGTCGAACACGTCCTCGAAATGATCGAGGATGCCGAGCTTGGCCGCCACGTTCTGCGCATGCCGGCGCGAGCCGTTGGTGAGAATGAGCTTGCGGCCGGGCAGCCGTTCGATGGCGTCGCCGAGGGCCGGATCGAGGCGGATCGTCGAGTGATCGATGTCATGGGCGAAGTCGAGGAAGTCGTGCGGATCGATCTGCGCCTCGACCATCAGCGCCTTCAGCGTCGTGCCGTAGCGATGGTAGAAATACTTCTGCAGGGCGCGGGCCGAAATCCCGTCGAGCCCGTAGAGGCGCATCACGTACAGGGTGATGCGCTCGTCCACCTG
The DNA here is from genome assembly GCF_010692745.1 of Methylobacterium sp. BTF04. Classification (GTDB taxonomy): domain Bacteria; phylum Pseudomonadota; class Alphaproteobacteria; order Rhizobiales; family Beijerinckiaceae; genus Methylobacterium. The sequence goes on along the minus strand of NZ_JAAHTB010000011.1, from coordinate 49,671 downwards.
CGGCCAAACCCGCGCATCGCTCGGATAGAGCGTGTTGTCGAGGTCGAACACCCAGGTATCCACCTCAGTGAAGCCGCGGGATTCGGGAGTGGTGAAATGGCTCTCGCCGGGAAGCAACACGGTGTTTCGATACGGTTGGCGGTGAACGGAGACGTCTCGACTTCCGAGATGGGAGCGAGACCGCGTGAAGGAAAGCTCTGCGGTTCTTCGGTCAGATCACGATCGCGTCCGTCCGGCAAGGCGGCCGCGTCGTCTGCCAGGGGCAATCGCGGGTCGACGCTCGCCCCGACCCTCTGCTGCGTCCTTCGCCGCTGCGGCCGCGGTGACACCGCTGGATTGATTGAATTTCAGGCAACACTGATGATTTCGGCGGCTTTCGCAGAGAATTCGGAATGAAGTCAGCAAAACGTAAATTCGGGTTTGTTCCTCATCTCCTTCAAGTCAGTCCGTCGTGCAGACTTTAGTCTTAACGGCTCATACAGGATTTGGGGGTTATTCCGGCCATGGGGTCGACACGGGCAAGTAGCTCGAGGCCGACGTGCCAGGCAGGGAGCATTCCGTTGCTCGCACACGATTTCCGGAATTTCTTCGACGCCTCACGGCGACAGGGCGTGATTCTCTCCTTCGGGGGCGACATCTCCGAGAACGTGCTGTTCTCGCTCGGCGAAGTGCTGAAGCTGCGCATGAGCCAGGGCGAGACGGACGCCACCGTCGCCAAGCGGGTCTTCGCGATCTTCGTGGAGCAGGCCCAGAACGTCATTCGCTATTCGGCCGACAAGGTCTCCCAGCCTCCCGCCAAGTCGGGAGGCCTGATCAGCGCGGGCGTGATCGTGGTCGGGGTGGAGGCTGGCCGGTTCTTCGTCGTCTGCGGCAACGAGGTGCCGAACGCCGACGTGCCGAACCTGCGCTCCCGTCTCGATCATCTCGCTGGCATGACGGGGGACGAATTGAAGGCCTTCTACCGCGAAAAGCTGCGTCAACCGCCCGACGAGGGCAGCCTCGGCGGCAGCATCGGGCTGATCGAGATCGCCCGGCGCTCGAGCGCCCCCGTCGAATACGATTTCCAGGACCTGGGGCCTGAGCGCAGCTTCTTCTGCCTCAAAGCCTACATTTGATGGGCAGCCAACCGATGGACCCCATTCGTCTCGCCCCCACGGACCGCTCGCCGCTGGTCGATTTCGACTTCGAAGCCGGGCACCTCCAGCTTCGTGGTGAATCTTACCCGGAGGATGCCGCGGCGTTCTTCGGACCGCTTCTTCAGGCCTTGCGCGGCTATCTGGCCGAGCCCAGCCCGGACCCGATCACGTTCGAGGTCGGGCTCGCCTATTTCAATTCATCGAGCGCCAAGGCGCTGATGAACCTGTTCATGCCCCTCGAGGATGCCGCTGCCGAAGGCCGCTCGGTGACGGTGCGTTGGCTGTTTGCCGACGGCGACGAGACCATCGAGGAGGCCGGCGAGGATTTCGCCGCCGATTTCTCGAGCGCCCGGTTCGAAATGGTGAGGGAGCAGCCGGCATGACGGGCACTGGCAGGGCCATCGCCGAGGCCAAGGCCGAAACGGCGGTTGATGCCTTCAGCCTGTACGATGCCGAAGAGGCGGTGCTGGCGCGGGCCGAGTCGATGCTCACCGGATTGTCGGACGTGGCCGGCGGCGTTCAGGCGCTGGCCGACGCCTATCGGCGCGGATACCGCGAACAACGGCGCCTGGTGCGGATGAGCGACCGGATGCAGCTCGACCTGCAGAAGGCCAATCATTGCTTGGCCGAGCAGCGCCGCGATCTCCAGGCCCTCAACGCGGCTCTGTCGGGGGAGATCGAGCACCGCACCCGCCTCGAATCCGAATTGCGACGTCTGGCCGACACCGACGACCTCACGAGTGCGCTGGCGCGTCGGCGTTTTATGGAGATCGCGGCGCGCGAATGGCTGCGCCATGAGCGCAGTGGCGCGCCGGTCTGCGTGCTGATGCTCGACCTCGACCGCTTCAAGCTCCTCAACGACAGCTACGGCCATGCAGTGGGGGACGCCGCGCTCGTCGCCTTCGTGGCGACCTGCCGGGCTAACCTGCGCACCCTCGACATCATTGGACGCACCGGTGGCGAGGAATTCGCCATCGTGCTGCCCGATACGGATCTGGACACCGGACATGCGGTCGCCGAGCGCATGCGCGCGGCGGTGGCGGCGACTGCGGTGCCGGCCGAGGAAGGGGTCATTGCGATGTCGGTGAGCATCGGCATCGCACAGGCCTTGGCCGGCGAAACCCTCGAGAGCGCCATGCGGCGGGCCGATGCGGCGCTCTACGTCGCCAAGCGCGCTGGTCGCAACCGTGTCGCGCTCACACCGAACGAGACCTCCGCGGATGGGTCTGCCCTATGAAGCCTGAAATTCTGGCTCCGGCGTCCACACCGGTGCCCACGGACGCGCCGCTGCGGCGCGGCGGCTCCCTGCGCGGCGCCGGCCCTCGGCGCAGCAGCGAATTCCTCAAGGCTGCGGGCTTTCTCGACGTTCCCCAGGCCGATGGCGCCGATACGATGCGCCCCGGTGCACTGCGTGGTTCCGCGCGCGGGCGCGATCTCGACAGCCTTGCCCACACCCTGTTCCTGCGGATCTACCCCGTCATCGCGGTGGTGGTCCTCGTCACCCAGATCGGCATCGCCTGGGTCAATTACAGCGATCAGATCCGCCTTTATAAGGAGCGGGCGGATCTGATGGCCGCGCTCTCCGCCAAGGCCATCGCGCGCCCCGACTGGAGCGCGACGCCGGAAATCTATCGCCAGCAGGTTCAGGCCCTGACCCTCGATCCGGCGTTTCGCTCGGTGACCCTGCGCAATGCCGCCGGTGCCGTGGTGATGTCGATCGGAGACATGCCGCGCGGACGCACCTTCGAGCTGATCATCAGCCAAGCCGACCTCGTGGCCGCTTCGGGTACGGCGCCCTTGGGTAGGCTCACCCTCGCGATCTCGGCCGAAGCCCTGCGCGGTAACGCCGAGAAGCAGGCGATCCTGGCGCTCGTCACCAGCCTGATCCTGATGCTGGTCTTCGTGGTGACCCTCCACGCCAACGTGCGCCGGCACGTGCTCGCCCCGCTCAAGCGTCTCCTGCTCGCCATGCGCGAGGTCGAACACAAGCGCTGGGTGCCGGTGGACCTCGACGGTGAATTCCGCGCCAGCAACGAGATCGACGTCATCTCGCAGGCCTTCAACCGGATGGTGGACGGCCTGCGCACCGGCGACGAGGCCAAGCAACTGCTTCAGCAGCTCGAGCAAGCCCATGCCAAGCTCGCTGACGCCAACCGCTTCGTCATGGAGAGCATCGGCTACGCCCGGCGCATCCAGAGTTCGGTGCTGCCCGAGCGCTCGGCCCTCGCCGGTACCGGCCTCGAAGTCGCCGTACTATGGGAACCTCTCCACTTGGTGGGCGGCGACTATTTCTGGCTGGAGGAGGTCGACGGGCTCGGCATCCTCGTGGTGGCCGATTGCACCGGCCACGGGGTTCCGGGCGCTTTCCTGACCCTCATCGTCGCCACTGCCCTCGACCGCATCCTGCACGAGCGGCGCCTGCGTGCGCCCACCGACATTCTCCGCGCCCTCGACACGATGGTCCGTGCGCAGTTGCGCCAGGACGGACGGGGCTCGGAATCCGACGACGGCCTCGATTGCGGGGTGTGTATCTGGGACCGGGCGAACGTCGAGATCCGATTCGCCGGCGCGGGTCTCGCGCTCACCACCGTGACCGACGGTGTGGTGACGCGCATCAAGGGCGCCAAGCGCGGCCTCGGCTACCCGCAGAGAGCCGGCGAGCAATTCGCAAGTGTCGACGTCGTCGTTCCGGTCACTCCCGGCACGACGTATTACCTGATGACCGATGGTATCTCGGACCAGATGGGCGGCCTCAAGCCGACGCGGCGCTTGCTCGGCCATCGCGGGGTCACCGACATCCTCGGTGCGCATCAGGCCTTGCCGCTCGCAGAGCAGGTCGCCGCCCTCGAAACCGAACTCGTGGCGTATCGCGGCGGCGAAGCCCGGCGGGACGACATGACCCTTGTGGCCTTCCGCCCGACGCCGGAAGTGCTGCCGGCGGTTGCGTGATCTGACCGGCAATGAGGCCCGCCGCGCCGAGGCGGCCGGCTTCTCAGGCCGAACCCATTCGATGGCGCGGCGATGCAGCTTTCAGTGTCGCTCAGGCACTACGCGGGCTTGACGCTACCAACCCCGATGAACGCAATCGGGGTTGGTAGCGGTCGTTTCAGCTTCGCCGGATCAGCGTGCCGGCGCCGTAATCCGTGAACAGCTCCAGCAGCACTGCGTGGCTGACCTTGCCGTCGAGGATGACAACCGCCTCGACACCCTGCTCCAGGGCGTAGATGCAGGTCTCGACCTTGGGGATCATGCCCCCCGTGATGGTGCCGTCGGCGATCAGGCGCCGGCAATCCTCCAGGGTGAGTTCGGGGATCAGCTTCTTGTCCTTGTCGAGGACGCCAGGCACGTCGGTGAGCAGCAGCAGGCGCTTGGCCCGCAATGCCCCGGCGATGGCGCCCGCGAAGGTGTCGGCGTTGACGTTGTAGGTCTGGCCGTCGGCCCCAAAGGCCACGGGGGCGAGAACCGGGATCAGCTCCGCCTTGAGCACCGCGTCGAGGACGCCGCGCTCGACATGGTCGGGCTCGCCGACGAGACCGAGATCGACCTCCTGCTCGGTCTGGCTCTCGGGATCGAGAATGGTGCGCGTGGCCTTCTTGGCCCGCACCATGTTGCCGTCCTTGCCGCACAGGCCGACCGCGCGACCGCCCTCGGCCGAGATCCAGCCAACGATCTGCTTGTTGATCGAGCCGGCCAAAACCATCTCGACCACCTCGACGGTGGCCTCGTCGGTGACGCGCAGGCCACCGCGGAATTCGGATTCGATGCCGAGGCGGCCGAGCATCCGGCCGATCTGCGGGCCGCCACCGTGCACGACGATGGGCTTGAGGCCGGATTGCTCGAGAAGCACGATGTCCTCGGCGAAATCCTCGGCCGCGGCGCGGTCGCCCATGGCATGCCCGCCATATTTGATGACCACTATTTCCTGGTCGTAGCGCTGCATGTGGGGCAGGGCCTGGACCAGGACCTCGGCGCGCACATGCACGTTGGGCAGCGGTTCTTTCATCGTGGGGCTTGTCCTCGATGGCGCGTCGAGCACCGCGCGCGTCGCCGGGCTTCTAACGCAGCAATGCGGCGGTGCGAAGCAGGCCGCCGGTTATTTGATCCAGGCGGGATCTGCCCGCCCGCCCGCCGCGACGCGTGCACGGCGTGGCACCCGCGCCAAGCCCCAAATGACACGCTTCGGTGGTAGCCGGTAAGGCTCCGTTAACCGTAATCCGTGATCCTGTGCCTTGTCGCACCGGATCATTCGAAATGCTGAACGCCGATCCCTTTCTGCCCCGCCCGACCCTCACCAATCCGCACCACATCGCCACCTTGGTGGACCGAATCGGTGCCCTGGCCGGGTCGCAAGCGGAGGTCTGGCGATTGCTGACGGATCGCTACACCGTCGACCTCGATGAGGTCGCCGCGCTCCTTCCCCGCTCCGAGCCCGAGCCGGTCTGGCTACCGGCGCGCACCTGACCCTCAGCGTGCCGCCTGCAGTCGCTGCATGGGCGCGATGAATGCCCAAGAAACCAGACTGGCATACGCCGTGCTTAGTCCAATCCAACGATAACGAGGGACGCCCAGGCAACAATCACGCGGCCGCTCACGCCAGAGCAACTCCGCGGACCTTCTTCCTTGCACTGAACAAGGGGTCCGTCATGGCTGAATTATTGTCCGTTGCCCTGGTCTGCGCCGGCACGATGCTGGCCCAGAATTGCTCCCGCGACACCGCACTCGACGTCATCGTCTCGCCCGCCCGTACGCCGATGGAATGCCTGATGCACGGGCAGGCCGTCGCCGCCGCAAGCGGCCTTCCCGGCGGAGACGACCGCTATCTCAAGGTCACCTGCGAACGGCGGCACGCCGATCTGCGTCAACTCCGACGCGCCGGCTATGCGGCTGCGGTGGTGCTTGTGCCGAGGGACGCGATTTAAGGCATCGCACCAGGATCGTCGCCAGCGCGACGCGCTCGTGCGCGGATTTCGCCTCGCCTATGCGGATCGCGTCGGTGCAGCCTGACTGATCGATGCGGCCGGTGAGCATGATCGCGATGGCCTCGGCCAATTCCAGTTCCACGCAGGTGCATGCCATCGAATCCACCGCGCGCCACGATGATGCGTTTGGTCGTCGCTGACCTCGCGCCTGCGGAAACCAGACTGGACTGCGAGGCGGGATCGTCCACGCGGTACCATTCGGTACGCTACATCGAAGCGGAAGCTCGAGAGAGCCGGTCCCGGCCGTGTCGTGAGCGAAGCCGTCGTGACTCGGCGATGACCGAGTCCGCTACGCGATCGCCGCGACTGTCATCGTGTCGCCGACCCTCAGCGTGCCGCCGTCCAGCACCTCGGCATAGATGCCGCAATCGGTGTGGCCGAGGTGGCGCGACAGAGTGTGTGGGATCGCGAGGTCGCGGATGCCGGTCGCCGGGTCGACGTTGGTGGCCGCGCACCGCTCGGTGCGCTTCAGGATGCGCAGGCTGAGACCGCTCTGCGTCGTGAGCGTGCGGCCCACGAGGTCGAGTTCGGCCCAGGGGGCCAGACCGGTAAGGTGAAGATTCGCACGGAAACGCAGCGGATCGACGGCCGCCCCCGTCATGTCCTCGACGGCTGCGACGCTGGCGAGGTTGAGAAGCGAGACGAAGCCGCGTGGCGAATCGGTGAAGCGGAAGCCCTCTGGCGCAGCCAGGACCCGCGGAGGCCCGCGCAACGCGTCGGGCAAATAACCGGCGAGGAAGCTCTCGATCGCCGCGCGGCCCTCCGGCGTAGCGAGATCGCCCCGTGCCGCCACCGCGCCCCCATGCCGGATCGTCAGCATGGCGCATTCCGGATCGTAGCGCGTGTCGAGGCAGGCGAGCGCTTCGTTGCGCATCAGCATCAGGAACTTGATCTTCGGCTGATGCGTCGGGGCTGCCGGATCGAAACCGGACGGGCCATTCTCCACCGCGAACAGCCGGTCGCCAGGAAAGTACGCGCCGGCCACGAGGGGCGTGGACTCGATCCGCTCGGGCGAGAGCCCCTTGACGGGATAGCGGTGGAGGGCGTCGAGGCGGATATCTGCGAGCGGATGAGTGGAAGCCATCCGGCAAACGTGGCCTCGGAAGCGGCCCTGTTGCAAGCCCCGCGGGAACCACTCTGACGAAACGGCGGCTCGCCTCACCGATCGTTGATCGACTTCCGCGCCGATACCCTTGTGGTGCGAAATTGCAACACTACATCCGGATCACCGGCTGCCGAGGAGGGAGCCGGGGTCTTCGCGGCATGAGCCGGGAGGCGACGTTTCGGCAAGGCCGTGCCGCGCTACGCGGGCGGCGGACGTTCGACACGGGAAAGTGCACACCATGAATTTCGAGATCTACACCGAACGCGCCCGCGGCTTCGTCCAGTCGGCGCAGACCCTCGCGATGCGCGAGGGCCACCCGCAATTGCAGCCGGGGCACCTCCTGAAAGTGCTTCTCGACGACCCCGAGGGCTTGTGCGCCGGGCTCATCGACCGCGCCGGCGGGCAGTCGCGCGTGGCTCTAGCCCAGGTCGAAACCTGGCTGACCAAGCAGCCGAAGGTATCGGGCAATTCTTCGCAACCGCAGGCGACGCGCGAACTCGTGCGCCTCTTCGACACCGCCGAGAAGGCGGCCGAGAAGGCTGGCGACAGCTACGTCACGGTGGAACGCCTGCTGCTGGCGCTTGCCGTGGAAAAGGACACCGAGGCGGGTCGGGCGCTGGCTGCGGCCGGCGTCACCGCGGCCTCGCTCAACGGCGCGATTAACGCCCTGCGCAAGGGACGCACCGCCGACAACGCCACCGCCGAGAACGCCTACGACGCGCTCAAGAAATACGCCCGCGATCTCACCGAGGCGGCGCGCGAGGGCAAACTCGACCCGGTGATCGGCCGCGACGAAGAAATTCGTCGCACGATTCAGGTTCTGTCGCGGCGGACCAAGAACAATCCCGTCCTCATCGGCGAACCGGGCGTGGGCAAGACTGCCATCGTCGAGGGGCTCGCACTGCGCATCGTCGATGGCGACGTGCCGGAATCGCTCAAGGACAAGAGCCTGCTGGCGCTCGATATGGGCTCGCTGATTGCCGGCGCGAAATACCGGGGTGAGTTCGAGGAGCGGCTGAAGAGCGTGCTCGCCGAGGTCACCGCGGCGGATGGCGGCATCATCCTATTCATCGACGAAATGCACACCTTGGTTGGGGCTGGAAAGGCCGACGGGGCGATGGACGCCTCGAACCTGCTGAAGCCCGCGCTGGCGCGTGGCGAGCTGCATTGCGTCGGCGCCACCACCCTCGACGAGTATCGTAAGCACGTGGAGAAGGATGCGGCCCTGGCCCGGCGCTTCCAGCCGGTGTTCGTCTCGGAGCCCACCGTCGAGGATACGATCTCGATCCTGCGCGGCATCAAGGAAAAGTACGAGCAGCACCACGGCGTCCGCATCCAGGATGCCGCTTTGGTCGCCGCCGCCACCCTGTCGAACCGCTACATCACCGACCGCTTCCTTCCCGATAAGGCCATCGACCTGATGGACGAGGCCGGATCGCGCCTGCGCATGCAGGTCGATTCCAAGCCCGAGGAGCTCGACAACATCGATCGTGAGATTGTCCGCCTGAAGATCGAGGGGGAGGCCCTCAAGAAGGAGACCGATTCCGCCTCCCGCGACCGCTTGGTGCGGCTCGAGAAGGAACTGGCCGATCTCGAGGAGGAATCGTCCGCGATCACGTCGCGCTGGAAGGCCGAGAAGGACAAGCTCGGCGCCGCCGCCGACCTCAAGAAGAAGCTCGACGAGGCCCGTACCGAACTCGCCAACGCCCAGCGGCAAGGCCAGTATCAGCGCGCCGGCGAGCTCGCCTACGGCGTGGTTCCGGGCCTGGAGAAGCAGCTTGCGGCCATCGAGGCTCAGGCCGAGAGCGCCATCGTGCGCGACGGCATGGTCGAGGAGGCGGTGACGCCGGCCCATATCGCGGGCGTGGTCTCGCGCTGGACCGGCGTGCCCGTCGACAAGATGCTGGAGGGCGAGCGCGACAAGCTCCTGGCCATGGAGGCGGCGCTCGGCAAGCGCGTCGTCGGCCAACGCGAGGCGGTTGAGGCGGTCTCCACCGCGGTCCGACGCGCACGCGCCGGCCTGCAGGACCCGAACCGGCCGATCGGCTCGTTCATGTTCCTCGGGCCGACGGGTGTCGGCAAGACCGAGCTGACCAAGGCGCTGGCCGGCTTCCTGTTCGACGACGACACCGCCCTCGTGCGGATCGACATGTCGGAATACATGGAGAAGCACTCGGTCGCCCGCCTCATCGGCGCCCCTCCGGGCTATGTCGGCTACGAGGAGGGCGGCGCGCTCACCGAGGCGGTGCGGCGCAGACCGTATCAGGTCGTGCTGTTCGATGAGGTCGAGAAGGCGCATCCCGATGTGTTCAACGTGCTCCTGCAGGTGCTCGATGATGGGCGCCTGACGGACGGGCAGGGGCGTACCGTAGACTTTCGCAATACGCTCCTGATCATGACCTCGAATCTCGGTTCGGAGTATCTGGTGAACCAGGCCGACGGTGACGACACCGATGGCGTCCGCGACGAAGTGATGGGGGTGGTCCGCCACCACTTCCGGCCGGAATTCCTCAACCGGATCGATGAGATCATCCTGTTCCACCGGCTCAAGCGGTCGGAGATGGGGGCAATCGTCGATATCCAGCTCCTGCGCCTGCAGAAGCTCCTCGACGAGCGCAAGATCATCATCGACGTCGATGCCGACGCTCGCGACTGGCTCGCCGACAAGGGCTATGACCCGGCCTACGGGGCGCGCCCCTTGAAGCGGGTGATCCAGAAGGCGGTTCAGGACCGGCTCGCCGAACAGCTTCTGTCGGGCAAGGTCCACGATGGCGAATCCGTGCCGGTCCGGATGGGGCCGCTCGGCCTCGTGGTGGGTGAGGATGGAGTCAGCACCGAGCGGCGGCCGCCGAGCGTGCTGCTGAACTGATCGGATAAGGCGTCGCGGCTCGTCTGGCCGTGACGCCCCGATCGAATCCTATCGTCCCGAGCCGAGGATCAGACGGCGCACGGACTGATCGAACTGCGTCATCCGCGCGCCGATGCCTTGCGTGGCGCATGCGGTGAACGTGTCTCCTGCGAAGAAGCCGCGTTGATCGTGATCGCGGCACGACCAGATCGGCGGTATCGCGAGGGCGCCGAGAACGATCGCCACGACGAGGCCGATCTGGCAGAAGACCGCTACGAGCCAGCCCAACGGCGACAGGAACACGCGCCCGTCCTTGGCTTTCGCCGAGGGTCCATCGGTGAGGTCCCGCACCAGGCCCGGACGGCTGCGCCGTTCGGCCATCATCGCGTCGAGGTCTCGCGTCTTCGAGATGTCGGCCACCGGGTGACCTCCGTGCAGTGTGTCGTTCAGCAGTTCGCGGGAGCTTGAGGGCGGAACCCTCAAGGAAGCCTGAAATCTCCGCGACGATTCCTGCGATCGATCCGCGTCTGCGTCGAGCTCGTGCCGATGGGTGACGATCCGGCCATGGTATACCGAATTTCGCATTATAACGCGCGTTCGGGTGTCGGTGTCGCTTGAGCGGCCGGGGGCTTTGAGCAACATACGCCCCGCACGGCGCATCCCCGCGCCCGATCTCCATGGACAGTCAGATGCCGACATCAAAGCCGGGGCCGGCGCAGGGGGCTGACGGCTCCGTCACCGAGGGGGCACTCTCGCGGGCCGGCATTCGCTTCACGGCCTGGGCCGAGAAGTGGTTCCCGGATGCCTTTATCTTCGTGGCGATCGCGGTGGTGATCGTCGCGCTCGGCGCCTTCGCCAACGGTGCCGCCCCGGCGGCCATCGCGAAAAGCTTCGGCGACGGATTTTGGAGCCTGATCCCCTTCACCATGCAGATGGCCTTCGTGACCATCGGCGGCTACGTCGTGGCCACTGCGCCTCCGGTGCAGGCCCTCATCGACAAGCTGGCGTCGATCCCCAAGACCGGGCGCGGCGCCGTCGGCTTCATCGCGGCGGCCACCATGCTGTCCTCGTTCCTGAGCTGGGGCCTGAGCCTGATCTTCGGCGGCCTTCTCGCCCGGGCCCTGGCCCGCCGCACCGAATTGCGGATGGATTACCGCGCGGCCGGAGCTGCCGCCTATCTCGGACTCGGCGCCACCTGGGCCATGGGCCTCAGTTCTTCCGCCGCCCAGCTTCAGGCGAACGCCGCGAGCCTGCCGAAGGCTTTGCTGCCGATCACCGGCGTGATCCCGTTCAGCGAGACCATCTTCCTGTGGCAGTCGATGCTGATCGCGCTGATCCTGTTCGTAATCTCGATCGTCATCGCCTATGCCTCCGCCCCGCGTCCCGCCACGGCGGTGACGGCGGAGGATCTCGGCGTCACCGTCGCCCGTGAGACGCCCGATCTTGGGCGCCCGACCCAGCCCGGCGAATGGCTCGAGCATTCCCCGATCCTGACCTTGCTGCTGGTGGTGATCGCCGGCGGCTGGATCGTGCAGGAATTCGCCCGGCAATCGTGGATCACCGCGATCTCGAACCTGAACACCTACAACTTGCTGTTCCTCACCCTCGGCCTGCTCCTGCATTGGCGACCCAAGCGCTTTCTTACTGCGGTGGCCAAGGCTGTGCCGGCCACCGCCGGCATCCTGATCCAGTTCCCGCTCTATGCGGCGATCAGCGCGATGCTCACCGGCCCCAAGAACGCGGCCGGAACATCGGTCTCGGAGGTGATTACCCACGCCTTCGTCAGCCTCAACACCACCGGTAGTTTCCCGATCTCGATGGGCGTCTACTCGGCGGTGCTCGGTTTCTTCGTTCCGTCGGGCGGCGGCAAGTGGTTGCTGGAAGCGCCCTACGTGATGCAGGCGGCCAACGAGCTGCAGGTCCATCTCGGCTGGGCGGTGATGGTCTACAACGCCGCCGAGGCGCTGCCGAACCTGATCAACCCGTTCTGGATGCTGCCGCTCCTCGGCATCCTCGGCCTCAAGGCGCGCGATATCGTCGGCTTCAGCTTCCTGCAGCTCCTCGTCCACCTGCCGATCGTGCTGTTCCTGCTGTGGGCGCTGGCCTTCACGCTGACCTATCATCCGCCGGTCATGCCGGCTTAGCTCGACCTGCGTCCATTCCCTCACGAAAGCCAAAGTCCATGCGCGCAGCGATCCTGCCGATCCTGTCCGTCCTCCTGCTCGGGAACCTACCCGTGGTCGCCCAGGATCGCCTGCCGGATATTCCGGCCGACAAGCTCACCGACACCCAGAAAAAAGCGTCAGAGGATTTCCTCGCCGCCCGCAAGGTGCCGGTCTTCGGGCCGTTCGTGCCGCTGCTGCGCAGCCCCGAACTGATGACCAATGCCAGCAACATGGGGCTGCACCTGCGCTACCGCAGCGCGCTGCCGCTGCGCCTGTCCGAGTTCATCATCCTGATCACGGCGCGGGAATGGACCCAGCAGCTCGAGTGGCACATCCACCAGCCGATCGCGCTGAAGGCGGGGCTCGACCCAGCGATCGTCACGGCGATCCAAGAGGGCCGCCGCCCCGACGTGATGGGCGAGGAGGAGGCGCTGACCTACGCGTTCTCGACCGAGCTTCACCGCAACAAGGCGGTGAGCGACGTGACCTACAAGCGCGTGCTGGAGAAGTTCGGAGAGCAGGGCGCCATCGATATGGCCGGGATCAACGGCTATTACACCCTGCTGGCCATGACCCTGAACATGGCACAGACTGCGTTGCCGGCGGGCTCGTCGCCGCAATTGCCGCCGCTGATCCGATAGGGCCTGACCCTGAGGTCCCGCAGCTATCGCGGCTGCGGGCCGTGGCGCAATTCGACTGGTGGCGTAGGAGCATGCGCCTGTCGGCGCCCGGCGGCTTCATGGAGACGCACCGCAACGTAGCCCATCACCACAACGATGGTGGGCGTTACAACGAATGCGAGGATGGCGAGCTCGCTCATGGCTTAAGCTCCTTCAAGGTGCGCCGTGCCAACAAATGTAGGATGATGGCAGCGATAAGCCAACCTGCAACACCGAGGCCCAACGACCAGGGGCTCAACGTCGTCTGTAGATTGCTGACATTGTAGATGTAGCCCGCCACCGGGGTCGCGATTCCCACGGTGAAGCAGGATGTCGCCGCTGTGTTCAGCGCTGTGGCGAGAAGCTTGGTCTGTTCGTTAAAAACGAGGCTCATACGGATCGCCGTATCCCAGGTGCGCTCAGCGCCTCACCGGAACGAAGGCAGCTATCGCCACCATCAGCCAGCCCGCCATCAGCAGGATTCCGCCGCTTGGGGCCGCCATGGGGAACAACGGGACGCCGTGCAGCGCCCGCAGGGCGAGGTCGCCTGAGAACAGGGCCAGACCGATGACCAGGGCACCGGCTGCGAGCCGCGTCAGGCCACGGTGGGTGGTGCCGGTTGCCGAGAGCGCCACAAGGCTCAGAATGACGGGCGCGTGAAACAGCAAAAACTGCGCGGCGGTCTTGAGGCTGTCGGCCCCGGTGACATGGGCCGCCGCCGCACTGGCGGCCACGCCGAGCAGGCCGGCCAGCGCGCCGAGAACCAGCAGGATGCGGTCGGGAAAGGTCACGCCCCGCGCTCCTGCAACAGCCGCGCGACGCTGGCGCGCAGTTCCGGCACGCCGCGGTCGTCGCGGCTTGAGGTGATCAGGATTTCCGGGTAGGCCGCCGGGCGTTTCGACAGCGCCTCGCGGGTCTTCTCGATCCGCGCCTCGATCTCCGCCTTCTTGAGCGCATCACCCTTGGTGAGCACCACCTGATAGCTCACCGCGGCCTGATCGAGGCCGTCGAGCACGTCGATGTCGATGCCCTTCAGGCCGTGCCGCGAATCGATCAGCATGAAGACGCGCGCGAGGTTGGCGCGGCCCTTGAGGTAATCGTGGATCAGGTCGGTCCAGGCCTCGACCTTGGTCTTCTCCACCGCCGCGTAGCCGTAGCCGGGCATGTCGACCAGGGTCAGCCGGCCGCCGATGTCGAAGAAGTTGAGCTGCTGCGTCCGGCCCGGCGTGTGCGAGGTCCGCGCCAGGGTGTTGCGGCCGGTGAGCGCGTTGACGAGGCTCGACTTGCCGACGTTCGAGCGGCCCGCAAACGCGATCTCGACGCCCTTCATTGGCGGCAGCGCCACTACGGTGGGCGCCGACGAAATGAAATCGGCCGCACCTGCGAACAACAGGCGGCCAGATTCGAGGAGGGCCGCGTCGGCTTCGAGATCGGTCATGGAAGGGCTCCGGAAGGCAGGCTTCTGTCAGGTCGCCCTAGCTGGGCGCCTCATCCCGAGGCGCCTTCGTGAAGAAGGCCTCGACGGAGGCCTCTCGAGTTCTCAGGGAGAACCAGAGGGCTCCGTCGAGGCCGCTTGGCCGTACCTCAGGATGAGGGTGGTGGGATGTTCGAAGAACGAAGATCCGCCGGCGGATCAACTCTTGGCGACGGCGTTCTTGCCGGCGGGCTTCTTCTTGAACATCCCCGAAAGGTTGTCCCACAGCTCCACCTTCACGCCGTTACGACGCATGATGACGTATTGCTGGATGACCGAGAGGGTGTTGTTCCACGCCCAGTAGATCACCAGGCCGGCCGGGAACGAACCGAGCATGAAGGTGAACACGATCGGCATGAAGGTGAAGATCTGCGCCTGGACCGGGTCCGGCGGCGCGGGATTCATCTTCATCTGGACGAACATCGTGATGCCCATGATGATGGGCCAGACGCCGAGGTGGAACAGGTCTGGGGCCGCGAACGGCAGAAGTCCGAACAGGTTGAGGATGTTCGTCGGATCGGGCGCCGCCAGATCTTGGATCCAGCCGAAGAACGGCGCGTGCCGCATCTCGATGGTGATGAACAGGACCTTGTAGAGCGCGAAGAACACCGGGATCTGGATCAGCACCGGCCAGCAGCCGGCGACCGGGTTGATCTTCTCCTTCTTGTAAAGCTCCATCATCGCCTGTTGCTGCTTCACCTTGTCGTCGCCGTAGCGCTCGCGAATCGAGGCCATCTCCGGCTGCACGGCCTTCATCTTGGCCATGGATTTGTACGACTTGTTGGCGATGGGCAGGAACAGCGTCTTGAGGCAGAGCGTCACCACCAGAATCGCCACGCCGAAATTGCCGAACAGGTGGAAGAAGAAGTCCAGAGCCCGGAACATCGGCTTGGTGATGAAGTGGAACCAGCCCCAGTCGATCATCAGATCGAACTGCTTGATGCCGAGATCCTTCTGGTAGTTGTTGATCGTGTTGACTTCTTTCGCCCCGGCGAAGAGCTGCTGGGTCGCGGACGCCGTGGCGCCGGGTTCGACCGTCTGGACGCCGCCGAGCACGTTGGCCTGATAGACCTTGGTGGCGCCATCGGTCCGCTCGGTGAAGCTGCCGGTATAGGCCGCCGACTGGTCGGGAATGGTGGCCGCGGCCCAGTACTTGTCGGTGATGCCGACGAATCCGCCGGTGACACCGGTCCAAGACTTGCCCTTGGTGGACACGTTGCCGAGCGCGGGCTCCTTGGCGAGGTGGTCGTAGGTATATTCCTGCAGGCCGTCGGCGCCCAGGACACCGATCATGCCCTCGTGGAGGACGTAATAGCCCTGGGTGTGCGGCTTGCCCCAGCGCGAGACCAACCCGTACGGATAGAGATTGACCGCCTTCGTTCCCTTGTTCTCGACCTCGTCGCGGACGGTGAACATGAACTTGTCGTCGACGGCGATGACGCGCTTGAACAGCAGACCGGCGCCGTTGTCGTAGGTCAGCGTCACCGGCTTGCCCGACGCGAGGGTGGTGCCGTCGGCGGTCCACACCGTGTCGCCGTTGGGCAGCGGCCCGGTATTCTGGCCGACCCATCCGAACTCCGCGTAATACGGGTTGGCGGTACCGGTGGGCGAGAGCAGCACGATGCGCGGGCTCTTGTCGTCGACGGTCTCGTGGTAGTTTTTCAGCGAGACGTCGTCGATCCGGCCGCCCTTGAGCGCGATCGATCCGGCGAGGGCCGGGGTATCGATGGTCACGCGGGGCGCGCGAGCGATCACCGCCTCGCGGGGCTCCACCGCGCCTTGAGTGTTGGGCAGGGTACCGGGCACCGGATTGGCCGGGCCGCCCTCCTTCGGGCTCGGGCTCGGTACACCGTCCACCGTGGAGGATGCGGCCTTGTCCTGAAGTGCGGCTTGGCGCTGCTGCTCCACGCGCGGGGCGGCAATGAAGTAGTTCCAGCCGAGCAGGACCGCCAGCGACAAGGCGATCGCGACGATCATGTTCGTCTTGTCATTACCCATCGGTCGGTCCGTCGCATACGTTGGAATGGGGGGAGGGCGCGTGGGCGCGATCCGGCAGCGTGCCGGTCGCGGCGGCATCCGCTACGTTCGAGGCTGATAAAGGAGGAGTCGGCAAACCGCCAGCCGAGGCGGCCGCGGCCTTTCCTCGTCCACGTCCGCTGGTGGACGGCCGTTTGGACGGAGGGCGCGCATCGCCGGACTTGGGTGGCTGCGGTTTCGTGACCACGGAGACGGCGCGGCGCAGATCGTCGATCAGAGTATCGAAGGATGCGTGCAAGGCAGGTCGCCGGGCGACGAGGACGACGTCGGCGGCGAGCACGGGCAGCGCCTCCGCCGTTGCGGTCAAAGCCGCACGCAAGCGCCGGCGGATGCGGTTGCGCTCCGTCGCGTGGCCGACGCGTTTGGTGATGGTGAAACCGATGCGAAGACCATCAGCCGAAGCGGCATCCGCGCCGCGCAGCAGTCCTTGCGCCGACATCCGCTCGTTGTGAAACCGGCGACCGCTCGCGGCAGCCAGAAACTCAGAGCGACGCGTGAGCCGTCCGATCGTCGACACTGTCGGTCCGGTCCTGCGGCGCGAGGCCGAATGCATCCGCAACGCGCCGTCGCGACGGCACGCCTTGTCTGTTTTTAAGCCGATAGCTTCTTACGGCCGTGCGAACGGCGGGCAGCGATGACCTTGCGGCCGCCGGCGGTCGCCATGCGGGCGCGGAAGCCGTGACGACGCTTACGCACGAGCTTGCTGGGCTGATAGGTTCTTTTCACGGCGAGATCTCCGATTGGCAGAGGATCGATGTCGTAGGCTCTAAGGCCACGCCGACATCCTCACTCGCCCT
This sequence comes from Methylobacterium sp. BTF04, assembly GCF_010692745.1. Lineage (GTDB taxonomy): Bacteria > Pseudomonadota > Alphaproteobacteria > Rhizobiales > Beijerinckiaceae > Methylobacterium. Next base: position 32,471 of record NZ_JAAHTB010000011.1, on the reverse strand, counting down.
AAAAATGTGTCTGCAAGCGCGAAGAGCGCCCATAGGGGGCGCCGCGTCGCGATGGCGCGGCTTATGGCGGATGGGCTCGTCCGAGTCAATCAATCTCGATGGATCGCGCAACGTGACTCGCGTGACGCGCCGGCACCGGCGGCCCCCGATTAACGTTAATAAACGGTCAACGGCGCGCGGCGTGCGGTTCGGCGCTAGAGTTGCGCCAATGGATGCAAACGCGCCGCCTTCGTTCCATTTTGGAACGAGACCGGTCCGGCCGCGGCACAGGAGGCACCATGAGCGGGTTCGACGTCATGTTCCGGGACGAGCGCGATTGGGTGAACTTCGGCGACACCTACGTGGCCTCCGAGGCGTTCAAGGTTCTGTTTCGTGAAGGGATGACCATGGTCGAGGAGGCCGCCGCCTATCTCGACGGCGTGGGCCGTGAAGAGTCGCGCCTGATGTCGCGGGACGGCACGCTCAACTATTCCAGCGAGAGCATGCGCCTCACAACACGCCTGATGCAGATCGCGTCCTGGCTCCTGGTGCAGCGTGCGGTGTCGGAAGGGGAGCTGACCCCGGCCGAGGCGATGCAGGAGAAGACCCGCGTGCGCTTGACCACCCCCGAGACCTTCCGGGCCGAGGTGTTCGGCGTGCTGCCCGCCACCCTGCAGGATCTGATCGTCCGCTCGCGCCGCCTCCACACCCGCATCGTCCATCTCGACGCGCTGATCACCAACGACCGGCCGACGCCGGTGGCGGTGGAGAGCCCGGTGGCGGCCCAGCAGGGGCTTCTGCGCTCCGCCTTCGGCATGGCGCACTGAGCGGCTGCTCTCCTCCTTTCCGATACGAAAAAGGCGGCGCCGAAGCGCCGCCTTTTTCGTATCGATCCTTGATGCCGCCGCTCTATGGCGGCGACGCCCGACAGCCTACTTCTTGCCGAAGGACAGCGCGCCGAAGCGGGAGTTGAACCGCGAAACGCGACCACCGCGATCGAGCATCTTCTGCTCGCCGCCGGTCCAGGCCGGGTGCGTGTTGGGATCGATGTCGAGGTTGAGGGTGTCGCCCTCCTTGCCGTAGGTCGAGCGGGTCATGTAATCGGACCCGTCGGTCATCACGACCTTGATGAAGTGATAGTCGGGATGCTCGGTACCCTTGGCCTTGTCGGCCGCGCTCTTTGCCATGACGAAATCCTTGAATAGCCAAGCCGACCGGCCCGTCTGGCGGCCCGCGGCCATAGATCACGCGCAATCGGATGAAGGCGCGCCTATACCCCAGGCGCTCGCGCCCGACAAGCAGCCGATCCGAGAGATCGACGGTTCGTCGCTATCCCGACACAAACAATGACGAGGCACGATGGCACGCGGCCCTAAGAAAAACGCTTCCGCCGAGGGGCGTTCGAAGGCTCCCCTGGGCTCGCTGCGCCCGCTGGTGCCCTTCGCGGTGGTCTATCGTGGGCGCATCCTAGCGGCGTTCCTGGCGCTGCTGATGGCCTCTCTCGCCACCCTCGTCGTGCCGATTGCCTTGCGCCGGGTCATCGACCACGGCTTCTCGCCCGAGGGCCAGAGCGTCATCAACGCTTATTTTGCGGGGCTGATCGGCGTCGTCGCCGTACTCGCCCTGTCGAGTGGCGCGCGCTACTACACCGTGGTGACCTTGGGCGAGCGCGTGGTCGCAGATCTGCGCAGCGCCGTCTTCGCCCGCCTCACCATCCTCGATCCCGCCTTCTTCGACCGCTCGCAATCGGGCGAGATCGTCTCCCGCCTCACCGCGGACGCGACCCAGGTGAAGGCGGTGTTCGGCGTCAGCATCTCGATCCTGCTGCGCAACGCCTTCCTGTTCACCGGCGCCATCGTGATGATGGTGTTCACGAGCCCCAAGCTCTCGATCCTGGTGCTGGTGGCGATCCCCCTGATCGTGTTCCCGCTCATTCTCTCGGGGCGCGGCGTTCGCCGCCGCTCGCGCGCGGCGCAGGACCGGCTCGCCGATGCGTCGGCCTACGCTGCCGAAGCGGTCGGTGCGATTCGCACCATGCAGGCCTTCGGCATGAGCCGCACCACCGCGGCGCGCTTCGCCCAGGCATCGGAGAACGCCTACGGCGCCGCTCGCGAATCGATCCAGGCGCGTGCGCTGCTCACCGGTGTGGCGATCTTCCTTATCTCGGCCAGCGTCGTTGGCGTGATGTGGTACGGCGCCCAAGAGGTTCTGGCCGGCACCATGACCGCCGGGCAGCTTTCGCAATTCGTGCTCTACGCCGTCTTCGGCGCCAGCGCCCTCGGCCAACTTTCCGAGGTCTACGGCGAACTCGCGCAAGCCGCCGGTGCCGCCGAGCGCCTCGGCGAGATCCTGGCCGCCGAGCCGGCGATCCGGGCACCGGCCCAGCCACTGGCGCTGCCGTCGCCGCCACGCGGCGAAGTGGCGTTCGAATCGGTTCGCTTCCAATATCCGACCCGGCCCGAATACCCTTCGCTCGACGGGATCAGCTTCACCATCGCGCCGGGCGAGCGCGTCGCCCTCGTCGGTCCCTCGGGCGCCGGCAAGACCACGGTGCTGCAATTGCTGTTGCGGTTCTACGACCCACAAACGGGTTGCATCCGCGTCGACGGCGTCGACATCGCCCGCACCGATCCCGATTCGTTGCGCGAGCGCCTGTCCCTGGTGCCGCAGGACCCCACGGTGTTCTCCGGCTCGGTGATCGAGAACATCCGCTACGGGCGCCCCGACGCCACGGCGGCGCAGGTACAGCGTGCCGCGGAACTCGCCCATGCCGACGGCTTCATCCGGGCGCTGCCGCAGGGCTACGACACGGCGGTGGGCGAGCGCGGTGTTACGCTGTCAGGTGGCCAGCGCCAGCGCGTCGCCATCGCCCGAGCGATCCTGAAGGATGCGCCGATCCTGCTCCTCGACGAGGCGACTTCGGCCCTCGACGCCGAGAGCGAGCGCGCGGTGCAGAATGCCCTCGATACGCTGATGCGCGGGCGCACCACCCTGGTCATCGCCCATCGCCTCGCCACGATCCGGGCGGCCGACCGCATCCTCGTGCTCGACGGGGGACGGATCGTCGAATCGGGTACCCATGAGAGCCTGCTGGCGCAGGGCGCGCTCTATGCCCAGCTCGCCGCGCTGCAGTTTACCGATGCCCTGCAAATGACCGGCAGCCCGGACGGGATGGCGCGGGTCACGGAAGCGCGTGCGCGGCTCGAAGCTCAGCCGGCGGAGTAGAACCCTCGGCCATGCTCGATCTCTCGCTGTTTCCCCGCCTGAACTTCCTCGACCTGCCGACGCCGATCGAGCCGCTGGAGGCGCTGAGCCGCCATCTCGGTCCCGCGCTCAACGGCGTGCGCCTGTACGTGAAGCGCGACGACCTCGCCCGTTTCGGCATCGGCGGCAACAAGCTGCGCAAGCTCGAATTCTTGCTCGGCGCCGCCCGTGCCGAGGCGGCCGATACGGTGATCACCGTGGGGGCGATCCAATCGAACCACGCCCGGCTCACCGCGGCGGCAGCCGCGCGGGCCGGGTTCGCCTGCGAGCTCTTCCTCACCCGCAGCGTGCCGCGCATCGATGCCGCGTATATGCGCAACGGCAATCGTCTGCTCGACGACATCTTTGGCGCCACCGTCCATGAATTACCGGCCGACGCAGATTCGCTGGCGCTGGCCGAGGCGCGCGCCGGGGTACTTCGAGAGCAGGGGCGGGGCGTCTACGTGTTCCCCTCCGGTGGATCGAGCCCGGTGGGCAGCCTTGGCTATGCTGCCTGTGCCGCCGAGATCCTGGCGCAATCCGCCGCGATGGACATCGCCTTCGCACAAGTGATCACCGCCAATGGCAGCGCCGGGACCCATGCGGGCCTTGCCGCCGGCTTTGCCGCCGCCGGGAGCCCGCCGACCCTGGTCAAATCCTTCGCGGTGCTCGCCACCGAAGCCGACGCGGCTGCCGAGACGTTGCAGAAGGCGAACGCGACCCTCGCCCTCCTCACGCCCGGCGCCACCCTCACGGCGGCGGATATCGTCATCGACGGAAGCCATCGCGGAGCCGGCTACGGCATTCCCACCGACGGGATGCTGGAGGCCGTCCGCCTGATGGCCCGCACCGAAGGATTGCTCCTCGATCCCGTCTACAGCGGCAAGGCATTTGCCGGATTGTTGCAGGACGTGCGGGCGGGCCACTACGCGCCCGGATCGGCGATTCTGTTCGTCATGACCGGTGGCGTACCGGGGCTGTTCGCCTATCCGGACGTTCTGGCCGGCACGTGAGCGCTCGGGCTCAGCGCTCGGTCAGCTTCATCTCGATCCGGCGGTTGCGGGCATAGGCCTCGTCGGTGGTGCCGGCCTCGAGCGGCTGGAACTCGCCGAATGCGGCCGCCAGCAGGTGCTGGGGCGGGATTCCCTTGGCCGCCATGGATTGCACCACGGCGATGGCCCGGGCGGCCGACAGGGCCCAGTTCGACGGGAATTGCGTGCTGGCGATGGGCCGCGCATCGGTGTGACCATCGATGCGCAGCACCCACGGGATATCGGCGGGAATCTGCTTCGACAGGTCGAGGATCGCGCCAGCGATGCGGTCGAGCTCCGGCCCGGCCTCGGGCTTCAGGCTGGCCGAGCCCGCCGGAAACAGCACCTCGGATTGCAGGACGAACCGGTCGCCGACGATGCGGATGTCGGGACGGTTGCCGAGGATCTGGCGCAGGCGGCCGAAGAAGTCGGAGCGATAGCGCGCGAGTTCCTGCACCTTCTGGGCGAGGGCCACGTTGAGACGGCTGCCGAGATCGGCGATGCGGGCCTGGCTCTCCTTGTCGCGGTTTTCGGAGGCCGCGAGCGCATCCTCCAAGGCGGCCAATTGCCGACGCATGGCACCGATCTGCTCGTTGAGCAGGTCGATCTGCGACAGGGCGCGGGTCGAGCCGGCGCGCTCGGCGGCGAGTTGCTTGTCGAGTTCGCCCTGCTTGCCGGCGGCTCCCTGGCTCGATTCGGCGACGCTCTTGAATCGGTCGCGCTCCGCTTCGGCCCCCAGCAGGGTGTTGCGCAGGGACGATGCCTTCTCCTCCTGCGCCTTGCGGGTGGAGCGTTCCAGAGCGAGCAGGTCGGTCAGGTCGGCGATCTGCCGGTTGAGCCGGGTCAGCACGGAATCGCGCCCGGTGATCTCCTGGGACAGGAAGAACTGGCCGACCACGAAGATCGTCAGCAGGAAGACCACGGCGAGGAGCAGGGTCGCCAGGGCATCGACGTAGCCCGGCCAGACGTTGAGGCTCCGGTCGCGACGCGCGCGCAGGGAGGCCATGTCAGACCCGCTCGCGGCCGAGGCGGTCGAGCACCTGCTTCAGCTCGCGCTCGCGGCTCGCCTGCGCCTCCACCCAATCGCGGATCATCTGCTGCTCGGCGCGCATGTGCTGGACGAGGCCCTGGATGCCCTCGGCGAGATTGGTCATCGCCTGCGTCGCCACCCGCCCGTTGGCGCCCTCTGCGACCACCGCCGTCAGCCGATCGACGGCTTCCTGAAGCTCACGGGCCGAGGCCGGCTCCTGCACGGGCACCGGTGTCGGTGCCGCTCGCGGGGTGAGCACCGGTATGGCGGTGGCCGGTGTTTCGCCCGAGACCAGCCAATCCTCCAGCTCGTTGTGGAAGCGGGCATGGGCCTGACCCGCCTGGAGATCCAGGAAGCCAGTGATGAGGGAGCTGGAAAGGCCGAACAGGGAGGCCGAGAAGGCAAGGCCGATGCCCGAGAGCGGCACGGCGAGGCCGTTCTTCAACTCGTCGAACATGGCGGAGGCCTCGCCGCCGCCCCGCATGGTCTTGATGACCGAGCCGACCGCGCTCAGCGTGTCGATCAGGCCCCAGAAGGTGCCGAGCAGGCCGAGCAGGATGAGCAATCCCGCGACATAGCGCAGGATCTCGCGGCCTTCGTCGAGACGCGCCGCCACGGTGTCGAGGGAGGCCCGGACGGTGGGGAGGGTAACGCCATCCTGACGCGCGCTGATGGCCGGGGCGAGGGGGGCCAGCAGCGGCGGGACCTTGCTCGGGCTCTCGCCGGCGGCCACCGCGGTGACGTAGCCGACTTCGCGGTACAGGCGAAAAACCTGCCCGAAGGCCAGGATCACGGCGATGAGCAGGACGCCGAGGATCAGCCCGTTCAATCCCGGATTGGCGAGGAAAGCCGGAGTGATCTGCCGGAACAGGACGAAGGCCAGAAAGCCGACCAGGATGAGGAACACCAGCATCCGCACGAGATAGATGCCTGGCTTGGCAAGCGTTGCGGTCGCGGGAGGGGTCGCCATCGGCTCGGGCACTCGTCACGCAGGATTTTTTGGGAGTCCCCACGCCAAGACGGGCGCCGGTGCGAACATGCGGGCACATTGGCCGCAGCCTCCCCGACGATCAAGCCGCCTCTGTGCTCATCCCCGATGGAATGGCCCTAATCCCAGTCGCGCGGCCACGTCTCTTCGAGGTGCGGCCCGAGACGCACGGCGGCCACGGACTTGGCGAGCCCCGTGCGGTCGTCGGTCTCCACCGCGATCCCGCACAGGGTGCCCTTGCCTTGCGCGGATTCGAGGCGCGCGCCGGGCGTCTTCTGAAGGAAGCGCCGCAGGGGCTCGTCCTTCTGCATCCCGAGGATCGAATCGTAATCGCCGCACATGCCGGCATCCGACAGGTAGGCGGTGCCGCCGGGCAGGATGCGATGATCGGCAGTGGGCGTGTGGGTGTGTGTGCCGACGACGAGGCTGGCGCGTCCGTCGAGAAAGTACCCGAACGCCTGTTTCTCGCTGGTCGCCTCCGCATGCACGTCGACGATGACGGCATCGGCAACTTCCCCGAGCGGGCACGCGGCAAGTTCGCGCTCGGCCGAAGCGAAGGGGTCGTCGAGGGCATCCATGTAGATGCGGCCCATGACGTTGAGGACCAGGACGCGCGCGCCCTTGGCGGTTTCCACCACCGTGGCGCCCCGACCCGGAGTGCCGGGCGGGTAGTTCGCCGGGCGCACGAGCCGCGATTGCCGGGCGATGAAGACCAGGGCCTCTCGCTGGTCGAACGAATGGTTGCCCAGCGTCACCGCGTCGGCACCGGCCTGGAGCAGCTCGTCGCAAATCGCTTCGGTCAGGCCGAAGCCCCCGGCGGCGTTCTCGCCGTTGATCACCACGCAGTCGAGGCGCCACCGCTCCCGGAGGGCAGGCAGGCGGTCCGTGATCACGTGGCGGCCGGGGCGGCCGACCACGTCGCCGAGGAAGAGGAGGCGCATCGCTGGGTCGTCAGGTCCGTTTCAGCGGGACCGGTCCCGCTTCGGTGATGAGGTGGTCGAGGGGCTGGTCGTGCGATTCGGCTGGGACATGCTCCACCCCCTGGACGGAGAAGGCTATGCCGATGGTGAGCACAGGCCCGTTGCGCGAAAGGCGTTCGATCGCCTGATCGTAGTAGCCACGTCCGTAGCCGATGCGGTGGCCGCGCTCGTCATAGGCGGCGAGCGGCACGATCAAGGCCGTGGGGTCGAGGGGTGGCAGGTCGTCGCGCGGTTCGCTGAGGCCGAATCGGCCCGACACCAGCGCTTCGCCGGCGCGCCATTCGCGGAAGACCAGACCGTCCGGCGTCACCTTCGGCAGCGCCACGCGCTGGCCGCGCGCGAACAGACGCTCGATCAAGGGACGAGGGTCGACCTCACTGCGGATCGGCCAGAACGCTCCGACGATCGCAGCCTGTGCGAGAGGGGCAATGCCCATCACCGTCTCGGCGATGGTGAGCGCGCCCGCATGGCGCGCCGGCGCTGCGAGGGCGTCGCGCCGGGCGAGTGCCGCATTGCGCAGGTCGGTCTTGAGGGCGGCGATCGGAGAGGTTGGGTGCGGAGCCACGTGAGCCGTTGGAGTTGCGATCCCGGGAACCTACAATGTAGGTGGGCGCCGTATTGGCCGAGTCCAGGGACAGGGCCAGGGACAGCTCCCTAGGGAGTCGATAAGGCCCCGGGGAAAAGTACTCCTGACGGACTCGGCAGCCCCGCTCGTCCTATGTAGCGTCGGCTCATCGTCCGCGCCAGGGGGGACGTTCGCTCCAGATCCGCGGGATTGCGCAATCGCATTGCGACGCCGGTATTCTCATTGACGAAATCGGCAATGGTTGCCTATCGTTTTCGGGCATTCCAGCAAAAAAGAGGGCGGGATGCCGACGCTTCAGCGCTTCCCGAACTGCAAGATCGCCATCTATGCCGATGACCACAACCCACCGCATTTCCACATCGAGGGGAGAGGCTGGCGCGCCTTGATCGCGATCGATGGCTTTGCGGTTCTCGCTGGGCGCATCGGCGAAGCCGGAGCGGCGATGGACTGGGCTCAGGACAAAGTGGAACGCCTTCACGCCGAATGGGATCGGCTCAACACCTTGCGAGGATGACGCGATGGAGCCGCAAAGTATCAAGGCCGTGCGTGCCGTCACTGGACGATCGGTCGTGATCACTTGGAAGAACGGAGCGGAGAGCCAAGTCGATCTGCGCGATCATCTTGCGCGCTTCGCGGTGTTCGCACCCCTCTCCGACGGAGCCGTACCGTTCGCGGGTGTGGTGGTCGGCGAATACGGATGGAGCATCCGCTGGTCCGACGACATGCCTGGGTCCGACGATAGGGAGGTCGCTGCCGATACGCTGTGGCGCTTGGCGCTCGACCAGGGTGCTGCGTGGCTCAAGGCATGGCGCAGTGCGCGCGGCCTCACTCAGGAGGCGGCCGCGACGGCGCTCGGACTCTCCAACCGCATGGTTCGGTACTATGAGGCTGGCCGGCATCTTCTGCCGAAGACGGTGCGGCTCGCCTGTCTCGGCTTCGATCTGGAACGCGCAGCGTAAACGCAGATCACCCCGCCGAAATCGCGTTGGCCAGCCGCTCGATTCGCTCGGCGCAACGGCCGAGGCTGGTGGCGATGCGCGCCTCCTCGGTGGCGCGCACGGAATCGGCCGAATCGACCTTTTCGCGAAGGGCGGCGGTCTCGCCTTCCAGGGTGGCGAGCCGGCGCTTGACCTCGTCGAGTTCGTCGGCCTGCATCAGGGCGGCCATGACCTGCAGGCGCATGTCGCCGATCTCGCCGAAGGATCGGCGAATCTCGCTGACGCGGGCGTCGAGGCCGTTGGCCAGGGCGGTCAGGTGAGCTTCCTCACCTTCGGCGCAGGCCATGCGGTAGCTCTTGCCGTCGATGGTGACGTTGATCTGGGGCATCGCGTCTCCGGTCGGGTGGTCGGCAGAGTTAGCGGGTCGCGCCGGACGGCGCCAAGACGCCTTCGACGGCTTCGATCGCACGGCCGAGACGCAGACCGACATCGTCGGCTGCCGCCTCGACCTCGACGAGGCGCGCGCTCGCCGCGTCGAGCTCGGCGGCAAGCCGTGCCCGGTCCTCGCCCATGATCGCGAGCTCGGTCTCGAGGTCGCTCGGATCGCGCTCGGCCTCGAACCGGTGCGCCACCGCACCTTCCAGGCGGGTCAGCACGGTCTCCAGACGATGCAGCGCATGGTCGACGGCCTCGGACACGGGAAACCTCCTTCGGATCGGCGAGCGCCGAGGTGAGCTTAGGGGGACGCTTCGCAGGTATGCGCAAAAATTTCGGCAGGGCGCGTCGATCGCGGGTGACGGACCCGCCCCATCGTTGCCATGCGACCTTTGCCAGCCATTGTCATCATGTTAGAGACCGGCCGGCCGCAGACCGGATGCAGTATCCCGTGACACGTTCAGGTTCTTCCCGCCCATCGTCCAGTCTACGGATGATCCCGGGTGTCCGGACGCCGGTCGCAATTCATCTGCCGTTCAATCTGGACTCGCACAGAGCGGGCGACGGAGCGAGGCTTGCCGTTCGGGCTCGCCGTTTCGATCTGAATGCTGGAGGGCGCGGCGAGGCCGGTGCCCGATTATCGTAAAGGATTCACGTCGTGTCGGTGAAGGTTGCCATCAACGGGTTCGGACGCATCGGCCGCAACGTGCTTCGCGCCATCCACGAGGCCGGCCGCAAGGACATCGAGGTCGTGGCGATCAATGATCTCGGCCCGGTCGAGACCAACGCCCATCTCCTGCGCTTCGATTCGATCCACGGCCGCTTCGGCGCCAAGGTGGAGGTCGACGGCGATTGCCTCGTCATCGACGGCAAGCGCGTCAAGGTCACCGCCGTGCGCAACCCCGCCGAGTTGCCGCACCGCGAACTCGGTGTCGACATCGCGCTCGAATGCACCGGTATCTTCACCTCGAAGGACAAGGCGAAGGCCCATCTCGAGGCCGGTGCCAAGCGCGTGATCGTGTCGGCGCCCGCCGATGGGGCCGACCTGACGGTGGTCTACGGCGTCAACCACGACAAGCTGACCGCCGATCACCTCGTAATCTCCAACGCCTCGTGCACCACCAACTGCCTCGTGCCGGTGGCCAAGGTGCTCAACGATCTGGTCGGGATCGAGCGTGGCTTCATGACCACGATCCACTCCTACACCAACGACCAGCCGTCGCTCGACCAGATGCACAAGGACCTCTATCGGGGCCGCGCCGCCGCTCTGTCGATGATCCCGACTTCCACCGGTGCGGCCAAGGCCGTCGGCCTCGTGCTGCCGGAGCTGAAGGGCAAGCTCGACGGCACCTCGATCCGCGTGCCGACCCCGAACGTCTCCGCAGTGGATCTGGTGTTCACCGCCAAGCGCGCGACTTCGGTCGAGGAGATCAACACCGCGATCCGGGCGGCCGCCGACGGCCCGCTCAAGGGCGTCCTCGCCTATACCGATCAGCCCAACGTCTCCATCGACTTCAACCACGATCCGCATTCGTCGACTTTCCATCTCGACCAGACCAAGGTCATGGACGGGACCTTCGTGCGCATCCTCGCCTGGTACGACAACGAGTGGGGCTTCTCGAACCGCATGGCCGACACGGCCGTGGCGATGGGCAAGTTCCTCTAGGGTATCCCCCGGGAAGTGAGTTTCACTTTCCGGAAAAACGGTGATGCAGAACGACGGAATGAGAGCCCCGGTCCGGATGGATCGCGTGCTTCCGACGACAATAGGGTGTGCCTGACATGACAGAGACTTCCTCCCCCGGACGCGACTTCATTCCAGGCACGCCGGATACCTTCGGTGCGACTGCGACGAGCACACCGCCAGCCGCGGTTCCGGTATTGGTCGGCAAGGCCGAGGCGATCGGTTCGGCTGCGTCCTCGGTGCCGGGCGGCGACCAGCTCGCCCGGATCGAGGACAAGTGCGCTCGGATCGAGGACAAGTACGCCCGCTCGGAAGCGCTGCTGTCGCGCGTCGAGGAGAAGATGGACGGAGCCGCCGCGCGCATGAACGAGGCCGCCCGCCAGAGCGATCTCGCCGCCTTGCGCAGCGAGGTCCGCGCGGTGGCTGACCGCACCCGCGGCCTGCCCGGCTCGGGTGCCCTGGTGCTGACAGCGGTGATCACCGCCGTGCTCACCGTGGCGCTCACCATTGCGGCCCAGCGCTTCCATCTCGACGCGCTGCTGCCGCCGCGCTGATCCTGTCCGATCCCACCCAAGATTCCAGGCCACGATGACCGCTTTCCGTACCCTCGACGATGCCGGCGCACTTGCCGGAAAGCGCGTACTCCTGCGCGTCGACCTCAATGTGCCGATGGAGACCGGTCGCGTCACCGATGCGACCCGCATCGCGCGCATCGTTCCGACCATCGCAGAGATCGCCGACAAGGGGGGCCGCGTCGTGCTGCTGGCGCATTTCGGCCGCCCCAAGGGAAAGCCGGTGGCGAGCGAGTCCCTCAAGCCGGTGGTCGCGACTTTGTCCGAGCATCTCGGCCGACCCGTGGCGTTCGCCGAGGATTGCGTCGGCCCCGCAGCGGCATCGGCGGTGGCGGCGCTCAAGGACGGCGACGTGCTGCTCCTCGAGAACACCCGCTTTCACGCTGGCGAGGAGAAGAACGATCCGGCCTTCACGGAGCAGCTCGCCGTCAACGGCGACCTCTACGTCAACGAAGCCTTCTCGGCCGCGCACCGAGCCCACGCTTCGACCGAGGGGCTCGCCCACGTGCTGCCGGCTTATGCCGGTCGGCTGATGCAGGCGGAACTCGATGCACTCACCAAGGGGCTGGAATCGCCAAAGCGTCCGGTCATCGCGCTGGTGGGCGGTGCCAAGGTGTCGTCGAAGATCGACCTTCTGGAGAACCTCGTCTCGAAGGTCGACATGCTGGTGATCGGTGGCGGCATGGCCAACACCTTCCTGCACGCACAGGGAAAAGCCGTCGGCAAGTCACTGTGTGAGAAGGATCTGGCCGATACTGCGTTGCGCATCGTCGCGGCAGCCAAGGCGGCGAATTGCCGGATCATTCTTCCCTCCGATGCGGTGGTGGCCTCGGAGTTCAAGGCGAACGCAGCCCACGAGACCGTCGCGGTCGACGCGGTGCCGGAGGGCGGCATGATCCTCGATGCCGGTCCGGCCTCGGTCACCGAGATCAATGCGGCGATCGACGAGGCCGCGACGCTGGTCTGGAACGGTCCGCTCGGCGCCTTCGAGCTTACCCCCTTCGATGCCGCGACGGTGGCGGCCGCCCAGCACGCGGCCGCGCGAACGATTGCCGGCAAGCTGGTATCCGTGGCCGGCGGCGGCGACACGGTCGCGGCCCTCAACCATGCCGGTGTCGGCGAGACTTTCTCCTATGTCTCGACGGCGGGCGGCGCCTTCCTCGAATGGCTGGAGGGCAAGGAATTGCCCGGCGTCGAGGCCTTGCGCGCCAAGGGCTGAGGCCTTTTCGGTGATTCCGCCTTCACCTGCGTTCTGAGACAGCGGTGCTGCGGCGTTTCAGGATGAAGTCAGGCTGGCGGAGGCTACGGATAAGGCGCTCCTCCCGGTTGCCACGGACCCTGTGAGGTCCGACAAGACGAACGAAATTCGAGGGATGGCGCCAACCGGCGCGAGAATCAGCGGACCGTCCCGGCGGCGGTCGATCGTGAGGAGAAACCCATGGCCCGCATCACCCTGAGGCAGCTCCTGGACCATGCCGCCGAGCACGAATACGGCGTGCCGGCGTTCAACATGAACAACATGGAGCAGGGGCTCGCCATCATGGCGGCGGCCGATGCGACCGATTCGCCGGTGATCCTGCAGGCGAGCAAGGGCGCGCGCGCCTACGCCAACGACATCGTGCTCGCCAAGCTCATCGACGGCCTCGTGGAGGTCTATCCTCACATCCCCGTCTGCATGCACCTCGACCACGGCAGCGACGAGGCCACCTGCGCCACCGCGATCCAATACGGCTTCACCTCGGTGATGATGGACGGATCGCTAAAGGCCGACGGCAAGACCCCGGCCGACTACGCCTACAATGTCGAGATCACCCGCAAGGTTACCGAGATGGCCCATTGGGCCGGCGTATCGGTAGAGGGCGAACTCGGCGTGCTCGGCTCTCTGGAAAGCGGTGAGGGTGAGGCCGAGGATGGTCACGGTGCGGAAGGCGTGCTCAGCCACGACCAGCTCCTCACCGATCCCGACGAGGCGGTGAAGTTCGTCCAGGCGACGAAGGTCGATGCCCTCGCGGTGGCGATGGGGACTAGCCATGGCGCCTACAAGTTCACCCGCCAGCCCGACGGCGACGTGCTCGCCATGAACGTCATCGAAGAGATCCACCGGCGCCTGCCCACGACGCATCTGGTGATGCACGGGTCGTCCTCCGTGCCCCAGGACCTGCAGGACATCATCAACCAGTACGGTGGCGAGATGAAGCCGACCTGGGGCGTGCCGGTGGAGGAGATCCAGCGCGGCATCAAGCACGGTGTGCGCAAGATCAACATCGACACCGACAACCGCATGGCGATGACCGGTCAGATCCGGAAGATACTGGCCGAGAACAAGGCCGAGTTCGACCCGCGCAAGTACCTGAAGCCCGCCATGGAGGCGATGACGAAGCTCTGCCGTCAGCGCTTCGAGGAGTTCGGCACGGCCGGTCAGGGCTCGAAGATCCGCCCGGTCTCCGTTGCCAGCATGGCCAAGCGCTACGCCGACGGCTCACTCAATCCGAAGATCGGCGCGGCGCGCTGAGGCGCGCCGATTTCGCCAGAAGGACCCGCATGTCCGAACCCCGCACCCGCCTCGCCCTGCTCACCCCACACCGGGTCGAGGCTGGTGACGCCGATCACATCGCCACTGCACTCGCCGCAGCCTGCGCGGCGGGCGATGTCGCCGCCGTCGTTTTGCGGCTGGCACCGGCCGACGAGCGCAGCCTGGTCAATCTCGTCAAGCGCCTGGCGCCTACCGTGCAGGCGACGGGGGCGGCACTCGTCGTGTCCTGCACCGGGTTTCCCGGCGACATCGTCAGCGTATCGGCGCGCGGCGGCGCCGATGGCGTCCATCTCGACAAAGCCAAGGATGGGGTTTTGCGGGAGTTGCGCGGACGCCTCGAAGACGGCCGCATCCTCGGGGCCGGCGGTCACGAGCAGAAGCACGCGGCGATGGAGGCCGGTGAGGCCGGCGTCGATTACGTGATGTTCGGCGGCCTCTATGCCGACGGTATCGCCCCCGATGCGGAGACGGTGCTGGAACGCGCCGGCTGGTGGACCGAGATATTCGAGACGCCGTGCATCGCGGTGGCGCACGAGGCCGGGCAGGTCGCGGCCATCGTCGCCCTCGGCGTCGAGTTCCTCGGGCTCGAGAGCGCACTCTGGATGGGCGAAGGGGCCGACGTCGCGGCGATCCAGGCGGTCATCGCTGCCGCGGAGACCGCTTCGTGAAGGGTGCGGGTCGTCTGGCCGTAATCGGGCTCGCCTTGTCGGTTTCGTCGGCCGTGCTCGCCGCACCGACGGAGCCGGCCAAGCCCGTCGATGCCCAGAAGCCTCTGGAAATTCAGAAGCCCGTGACGAAGGAAGTCTTTACGGCACCGCTGAAGGATCTGCCGACTCCCTACACCCCCGGCGTGATGGGGGCCCGGCCGGCCACGGCGACGAAGAACCCCGACGTCGCCTTCGGCGCTTACCAGCGTGGCCAGTATACGATGGCCTTCCGGGAGGCGACGAAACGGATCGGTGCCGATTCCAAGGACGCGGCGGCGATGACGCTGCTCGGTGAGCTCTACAACCAGGGCCTCGGCATCAAGCAGGATCCGGTGAAGGCGGCCGAATGGTATCGCCTCGCCGCGGCACAGGGCGACATTCACGCGATGGCGTCGCTCGGGCTGATGTCCATCGACGGACGCGGCGGCCCTAAGGATATGAAGGCCGGTCGGCGTTGGCTCGAACAGGCCTCCGAGAAGGGCGACGCCACGGCGTCCTACAACCTCGCCCTGATCCTGCTGGGGATCGGCAAGGAGGACGATCAGGCCCGCGCGGCGATCCTGTTCCGCAAGGCGGCGGATGGTGAGATCGGTGCGGCCCAGCATGATCTCGGCGTGCTCTACCTCCAGGGCCGCGGCGTGCCCAAAGACCCGACCCAGGCCGCCGAATGGTTTCGCAAGGCCGCCGATAACGGCGATCTCGCCGGCGAGGTCGAGTTCGCCATCCTGTTGTTCAACGGCACCGGCGTACCGAAGGACGAGGCCCGCGCCGCCCGCTATTTCCTGCACGCGGCCTCGCGCGGCAACGCCATCGCGCAGAACCGCGTCTCGCGTCTCTATGCGGTCGGGCGCGGGCTTCAGAAGAACCCTGTCGAGGCGGCGGCCTGGAATCTCGCGGCTGCCGCGCAGGGATTATCGGACGCGTGGCTCGATCAGACGCTCACCGGATTGACCGCCGATGAGCGCACCCGGGCCGAGCGCCTGGCGGCCGAACGCGCCAACGTGAAGTAGACGGCCGAAAGGCAGACCCGCATCCGCATGGGGTGAGCGCGGCGCCAAACGTGCTATGGCGCCTCCCAGACGCTCCTCGCAGCGACGTTCTTTGAATCGACCCGGACCCGAAAACCGATGATCAGCTCACCTCTCATGACCGTGATGGTCGATGCTGTCCGCAAGGCCGCCCGCGGGCTCAAGCGCGACTATGGCGAGATCGAGAATCTTCAGGTGTCCCGCAAAGGGCCGGGCAACTTCGTCTCCGCCGCCGACCGCAAGGCCGAGGAAGTTCTGCGCGAAGCCCTGATGAAGGCGCGCCCCGGCTACGGGATGATCCTGGAAGAATCCGGCATCATCGAGGGCCAGGACAAGAGCCACACCTGGCACGTCGATCCTCTCGACGGCACCACCAACTTCCTGCACGGCATCCCGCATTTCGCGATTTCGGTTGGCCTGGAGCGCGAAGGCCAGATCGTTGCCGGCGTGATCTACGATCCGGCCAAGGACGAACTCTTCGTGGCCGAGCGCGGCAAGGGTGCGTATCTCAACAACCGCCGCCTGCGCGTTTCCGGCCGGATCGACATGGCCGACGCCCTCGTCGCCTACGGCTCGCCCTATCTCGGCCGCGGCGACCACCCGAAGCTTTTGCGCGAGGTCGCCGCCGTGATGGCGGTGAGCGGCGGGGCACGCCGCTTCGGCTCGGCGGCGCTCGATCTCGCCTATGTCGCCTGCGGCCGCTCGGACCTGTATTGGGAGCGCGATCTGCAGACCTGGGACATCGCCGCTGGAATCATCCTGGTGCGCGAGGCCGGCGGTTTCGTCACCAGTGCCGATGGTGGGGCCGAGCCTCTCGCCGCTCGCTCGGTGGCCGCCGGTAACGAGTCCCTGCACGGCGACCTCATCAAGCTCCTGCGCCGAGCCAACGTCTAAAGGAAATGCCGGCTTCTTGGCCGGCATGTCTCCCAAGAAACTCAACTGGCCTATCCCACCGGATATGCTGACCCGCCCCGACCGTCACAGAACCCGACGAAGGCCGCTTGCATGGATTCCCGTCGCCACATCGCGCTGAAGGACTCGATCCGTTCGATTCCGGACTACCCGAAGCCGGGGATCGTCTTTCGCGATATCACCACCCTGCTGAGCGATCCGCGCGCGTTCCGCCGGGCGGTGGACGCCCTGGTGCATCCGTTCGCGGGCGGCCGGATCGATCAGGTCGCCGGCATCGAAGCGCGCGGCTTCATCCTGGGCGGCGCTGTGGCGCATCAGCTCTCTTCGGGCTTCGTGCCGATCCGCAAGAAGGGCAAGCTGCCGCACAAGACGGTCTCGATCGCCTATGCGCTCGAATACGGCACCGACGAGATGGAAATCCACGTGGACGCCATCAAACCGGGTGACCGGGTTCTGCTGGTGGACGACCTCATCGCCACCGGCGGCACTGCCTGCGCGGCGGTGAACCTGCTGCGCCAGATCGGCGCCGAGGTGGTGGCGGCCTGCTTCGTCATCGACCTGCCGGAGATCGGGGGCGCACAAAAGCTGCGCGAACTCGACGTGCCGGTGCGGACGCTGATGGAATTCGACGGCCACTGAGGCCGCTTTTCCCTCTCCCGCAAAGGGGAGAGGGCTTCTACTCCTTACGCTGCCAGGCTGGCGAACAGCCCGCGGCCATCGGTGCCGCCCACGAGACCTTCCACGAAATTCTCCGGGTGGGGCATCAGCCCAAGTACGTTGAGCTTTTCGGAATAGATCCCCGCGATGGAGTTCAGCGAGCCGTTGCGGTTGGCGTCGACCGTCAGGGCGCCCGAGGCGTCGCAGTAACGGAACGCCACACGGCCATCGCCTTCGAGCCGCGCGATGGTGTCGGGATCGGCGAAGTAATTGCCCTCGCCATGTGCCACGCAGACGTCGATGACCTGATCCTTGGCATAAGCCGTTGTGAAGCGCGTGTCGGCGCGCTCGACGCGCAACAATTGGCGATGGCAGATGAAGCGGCGATCGACGTTGCGCATCAGCACGCCGGGAAGCAGGCCCGATTCGCACAGGATCTGGAAGCCGTTGCAGATCCCGAGCACGAGGCCGCCGCGCGCCGCATGGGCCCGCACCGCGTCCATGGCCGCAGCCCGGCCGGCAATGGCGCCGCAGCGCAGGTAGTCGCCGTAGGAGAACCCACCGGGCAGCACGGCGAGATCGGTCCCCGCCGGCAATTCGGTGTCGGCATGCCAGACCTTGACCACCTCGGCCCCGGCCTGTCTGAGCGCCCGGGCGACGTCCGCGTCGCGGTTGGAGCCCGGGAAGACGACGATGGCGGCGCGCATCAGGCGATCTCGATCGCGTAGTTCTCGACCACGGTGTTGGCGAGCAACTTCTCGCACGCCGCCTTGAGCGTGCCTTCGGCGGCCGCGCGGTCGTCGCCCGCGATCTCCACGTCGAAGACCTTGCCCTGGCGGACCCCGTCGACGCCGGACAGACCGAACGAGGTCAGGGCCGCTTCGATCGCCTTGCCCTGTGGGTCCAGCACGCCGGTCTTCAGGGTGACGATGATGCGTGCTTTCATGGGTTCGGACTCGGGTGCGCGTGGCAGGGCGCTTTGGCGATAATCGGGAAATGTCGCCCTGGCAACGGACGCGGACGCCCGTATGCCCTGCGCCCTGGCCGCTCTCCTACGATCGAGAGGACTGACCGCCGAGGTGTCGATCGATCCGCACGCAGGCATGGCCGGTCGCCACGAAGCCCAGCGCTATGGCGCCGACGTTGAGGAGCACCGGCCCCCAGCCGAGGGCGGGGACGTCGATGAACGGATAAGCGTAACGCCCCTCGGCGGCGCCCCGGATCAACGCATACCCGAGATAGGTCACCGGATAGAGCGCCCAGAGCAACGGGTCGATGGGTCTGAGCCCACCCTTGGGCGTGAAGGCGAACCAGAAGAGCGGCACCAGCACCGGCGTCACCCAATGCAGGAGGACGTCGGCAACGGCATCGCCACCGCTCAGCGTCTGCAGACCTTGGAGGAGCGTGGCATAGACGATGCCGACGAGCAGGATCGCGAGCGTGATTCCAGCGATGAGCCGCGGCTTCATCCTGAGCCCGGCCGCGATCCCGCTGAAAAGGATGGCAACGAGGAAATTCGTGAGAACCGTGAAGTAGCGACCCATCTCCCAGATCGCGCTCGGCAGCGATCCGATCCGATTGACGATGGCGACCAACTGAATAACGAGGCCGATCCCAGCCACGAGAGCGATCGCTACAGCGGCCATGCGCATGCGCGTCGTTCCTTCACACGAAAGCTCTCGCTCGCTCGGCTCCCAGGACGCCTGACGGCCTCAGCGGCGAGCCGTAGCGTGCACGGGCTCGATGCTGATGGCCCGGCGCCAGAGCTGAACCATGATCCACACGGCGAACAGACTGAATACCGCCATCAGCACGTGCCCCACCGTATCGCCGAGATCGAAAAGGCCGGCCAAAGCCCATCCGGCCGCGATGGCAACGGCGAAGACTTCCGTGCCGACCAGCACCATCATGCTGACGATCGTGATGAGGTTGCGCGTGTTCACAAGCGTGACGTCCCGATTGGCTCGTCGCAGCGACGTGGCTGCGATCGGAGGAGCGAAGTAGCGCGATCCGGCTCCGCCGCGCAACTTCGCCCCGTTCGCGGTCTAGCGCGGTGCGCGTTTGGCCAGGATACGCTGCAGGGTACGACGATGCATGTTGAGGCGCCGCGCCGTCTCCGAGACATTGCGGCTGCACAGCTCGTAGACCCGCTGGATGTGCTCCCAGCGCACGCGGTCCGCCGACATTGGGTTCTCCGGCGGATCGGCGCGCTCGCCGGGCTGCGCCATCAGGGTACCGTGGATCTCATCGGCATCGGCTGGCTTGGCGAGGTAATCGAACGCACCGAGCTTCACCGCCGTCACGGCCGTGGCAATGTTGCCGTATCCGGTGAGGATGACGCCGCGTGCTTCGGGACGACGCTCCTTGAGCCGCGCGATCACGTCGAGACCGTTGCCGTCAGCCAGACGCATGTCGATGACCGCGAATGCGGGAGCACGGACATCCACCATGGATACGCCTTCGGCGACGCTCTCGGCGACCTGCACCTCGTAGCCGCGCATTTCCATCGCCCGAGCCAGCCGGGTCGAGAACGGCTTGTCGTCATCGACGATCAACAGGCTGCGGTCGGAAAAAGCCGCGAGGGGATCGTTCTCCGAAAGCTGCATGATCTCGGCGCCAGGCGCCGTCGTAGCGGTCTGCGTCAACATTGGACGCTCCTCCAGAATGCCAGGTGATGTTTTCTGAAAGCTATATAGGCGCCGGTCCGGATTCCGTCAGGGGTTGTCCACTACTCAATTGCGCATAAGGTCGAGTTGCGGCGTCTCGCTCGAAGATGTGGCGGGCCCAGCTCACCCGGACCACCGCTCCGCTGTTGGCGGGGTGCGAGACGTTGGAGAGCGTCAGCTGCGCGCCCGACCGCTCGATGAGGGTCTTGGCGATGAACAGGCCGAGTCCGAGGCCCGCGCCGGTATCGTCACCACCGCGTGAGCGATCGGGGCTCCGCGTTGTCACATAGGGTTCGCCGGCGCGGAGCAGCACCTCGCTCGAGAAGCCCGGCCCGTCGTCCCGCATTTCGAGCCACACCCGGTCGAGGGTCCAGCGCGCTTCGATCACCACACGGGTGGCGGCGAAATCAACGGCGTTGTCGACGATGTTGGCAAGTCCGAACAGCACGCCGGGATTGCGCCGGCAAGCCGGCTCCGGTCCTTCTCCGCGATTCGACACGTCGAGGATGGTCCCCATGGCGCGCTGAGGCGCCACGAGTTCTTCGACGAGGTGACTGAGGCTGACGGTCTGGAGGAAGCCGGCCTCGTCACCATCGAGGGAGGTGAGCTTGGAGAGGATGCCGCGGCAGCGGTCGACCTGATCGCGCAGCAGCGCGAGGTCGTCGCGCACTGCGGGCGACGCGGTGGGGGCGAGCTGGCGCGTGAGTTCCTTCGTCACCACCATGATCGTCCCGAGCGGCGTGCCGAGTTCGTGGGCCGCAGCCGCAGCGAGGCCGTCGAGCTGGGAGAGGTGTTGTTCGCGTGCAAGCACCAGTTCGGTGGCGGCGAGCGCCTGGGCGAGCTGGCGCGTCTCCTCGGCGACCTTCCAGGCGTAGACGCCGGTGAACGCCGTCCCGAGCAGAATCGCGGTCCAGACGCCCGAGATGTAGAGAAACGGCAGTTCCAGCCGTCCGTCGGAGAACCACGGCAGCGGCCGGTGGATCAGCGCCAGCAGCGTCGCGAGTCCCACCGCCAGTAGCCCGAGCGCCAGGGTCCGCTCCGGGGGCAGGGCGGTGGCCGAGATCAGCAC
The DNA here is from genome assembly GCF_010692745.1 of Methylobacterium sp. BTF04. Lineage (GTDB taxonomy): Bacteria > Pseudomonadota > Alphaproteobacteria > Rhizobiales > Beijerinckiaceae > Methylobacterium. The sequence goes on along the minus strand of NZ_JAAHTB010000011.1, from coordinate 11,433 downwards.
GGGGGCGAGGAACAGCAGGGAGAATGGGTTCTGCAGACCTCCGGTCAGGAACAGCAGGGCGGCGAGCTGGACGATGTCGAAGGCAAGAAGCAAAGCGGCCGAGTCATCGCTGAGCCGATAGCTCGCCGGAAATCGTATCCGCAGCGCGAGGTTCAGCCACGAGGACGCGGCGATGACGAGGAAGCACCAGCCGAACGGCAGCGGTAGACCGAGCCCGAACTGAGCGCCGACCACGGCCGCGCTTTGCCCGGTGATCGCCAGCCATCGTAGGCGTACGAAAGTGTCGAGGCGCAGGTGCCGCGCGTTCCGGACGAAGCCGTTGGTGCTCATGTCGATCATGCTTGAGCAACGATAGGGCCGGCGGCGGCGGCGTCCATCCCCGGCGGATGTTTGTCCAGGCGGTTCGGGCCGCCATGCGCTGTTACGGAACCGTTGGTTTGTCTTCGAATGGATGCACTTTCTTGAGGCAGGCCGGGTCCACCTTGCTTGAAAAAGCCCTAGGTTCTCAGAAGTCGCGGCCGAATGGCCCGGCGTGGTGCCGATGACTATTGCCCGCTTGGCCGGGTGGTGAGATCGCGGCGCTGCCATGGGGGGCCGTCGCGTCATGCACCTGTCCTATTACTGGTACGAGGCTGCCCGGATCATGACGGCGCCGGCGCGTGTAGTGGCCGACATGGCCAAGCACAGCCTGCAGAACCCTGCAAATCCCCTCGCATATGCGCCCTATGCCCGTTCCTTGGCCGCCGCCTGCGAGATGTTCGAGCGCGCTACCCGGCGCTATGCGAAGCCCGCTTTCGGCTTCACCGGTACGATAGTGGACGGGGCGACCGTCCCGGTGAGCGAGCGCGTGGTGTGGGACCGGCCGTTCTGCCGCGTGATCACCTTCGACCGGGGCTTCGTGCGCGGGCCGGCGGAGGTCCAACCCAAGCTTCTCATCGTGGCGCCGATGTCCGGCCATTACGCGACGCTCCTGCGCGGCACCGTCGAGGCGATGCTGCCGAGCCATCAGGTCTTCATCACTGATTGGGCGGATGCCCGCATGGTGCCGCTCGGTGCCGGCCGTTTCGATCTCGACACCTACATCGACTACCTCATCGACATCTTTCGCGAACTCGGGCCCGACCTTCATGTGATGGCGGTGTGCCAGCCTGCGGTCCCTGTGCTCGCCGCCATCGCCGTGATGGAGGCCCAAGGTTATTCGCCGGTGCCGGTCTCGATGACGCTGATGGGCGGCCCCATCGACACCCGCCGCTCACCCACCGCCGTGAACTGCCTGGCGCAGGAGCGCGGCACGGCGTGGTTCGAGCGCCATTGCATCTCTACGGTGCCCGCCGGCTATCCGGGGGCGTGGCGCAGCGTCTATCCGGGCTTCTTCCAGCTGTCGGGCTTCATGGCGATGAATCTCGACCGGCACGTGGACGCGCATTCCGACATGTTCGACCACCTCGTGAAGGGCGACGGCGATTCGGCCGAGAAGCACCGCGACTTCTACGACGAATACCTCGCGGTGATGGATCTCACCGCCGAGTTCTATCTCCAGACCGTCAAGACGGTGTTCGTCGACCATGCGCTGCCGATGGGGACGATGGTCCATCGCGGGGCACGCATCGATCTCGGAGCGATCCGGACCTGTGCGATCCTCGCGGTGGAGGGCGAGAACGACGATATCTCCGGCGTCGGGCAGACATTGGCCGCCCTCGAACTGACGCCCAACCTGCCGGTCGAGCGCAAGGCCTACCACCTTCAGACGGGGGTCGGGCATTACGGCGTGTTCAACGGCTCGCGCTACCGCACGATCATCGCGCCGCGCATCGCCGCCTTCATCCGGGAGATTCAGGGCCTGCGCGAGACGCAGGCTTTCTCGGCGATCGCGCACAAGCCGGAGGCGCCGGTGAATTGAGGATCGGTCGGCGGTAAAGCCCGGCGAGAGGTTCGGCGCCGAGAAGCGAGGAGGACGTTATGTGGGCGATGGCGGTCGGTGATCTGCACGGCTAAGCTACGCTCATGAGAGTCGCTCTGCTGCGCGGGCCGGACCCCGATCACCTCGACATTCCGCACGCAGGCGAAACCTTTCGTATCGCGTTGCGCCGTCGCCCCACGGCGCGGAGGCTGACCCTGCGGGTCTCGAGCGCCACCGGCGAAGTGGTGATGACGCTGCCCGCTCGGACCTCGCTCGCCGTCGCCCAGAAATTCGCGGTGGGCCACGGGGGATGGATCGCGGCGCGGCTCGCGCGGGTGCCCGAGCGGGTGCCGTTCACGCCAGGCGCGATTCTACCATTGCGCGGCCTCGGCCATCGCATCGTCCACCGCGGCGAGACCGGCGGTCTCACCCGGATCGAGCTGGTGGAGGGCGAGGCAGCGATTTCGGTGGCGTGCGCCGAACCGCATCTGGCGCGCAGGGTCGGCGACTTCCTCGAACGCGAGGCGCGGCGCGATCTGACGGAGGCGGTTCGCGCCTACACGGAGAAGCTCGGGCAGGGACCCAAGCGCATCACCGTGCGCGACACCCGCAGCCGCTGGGGCTCATGCACCGCGCGGGGTGAATTGAACTTCTCGTGGCGGCTTATCCTCGCGCCGCCGCTCGTGCTCGACTACCTGGTGGCCCACGAGATGGCGCATCTGCGCGAGATGAACCACTCGCCGCGGTTCTGGACCCTCGTCGGCAGCCTGTGCCCCCATGTCGAGGAGGCCGAACGCTGGCTCAATCGCAATGGCGCAAGCCTGCACCGTTTCGGGTGATTGCCAGCATCAGCCGCGGGCGCGCAGCACCGTCTGGCGCGTCACGGTCTCGGCGGGCCAGGTCGGACGCGGATCGGCCTCGCCGGGCATCAAAGTCCGCGGCGCGACGCTGTCACAGATCTCGCGCTGACGCAGGATCACCGGCTGCCCGAATTCGTCGCGCCGACGGATGATGCCGCCTTCGCGGCAACCGCCGGCGATCTCCGCCGCGCTGCCATGGCGACGTCCGCCGGGGGTACGGGCGATGGGCCGGTGTTCGACGACGAGCGGGCCGTCCCGATTCAGGGAGTGTTCGACATAGGTGGTCTCACCAACCGGAAGCGGCTCGGCGAGGGCCGGAAGACCGCCGGCGAGGGTGAGCAGAACGAGAGGGGCGCACAGTCGCATGGGATCGGTCCATTCGCGGGCAAGCGGGCTTTGTCATAAACAAGCGTGGCTTCGTCAGTAGAGGCTGTACGCGCCACGGGAAAGTCGGTTCCCGGCCCCAAAGCCTCGCTTGACATACAATGGCCCAGCATGGTCGGAACACCCGTGTTTTCGGTTAACGGTCCGCGGGGCGGCGGGCACGCTGTGAAGGGCACGATGTGAAGGGACTGCGCGTGGGGTTTTCCGGATTGCTGCATTGCGCACGCCGCGTTTTGGCCCGTGGCGGCCTGCGCGCGGCCCTGCCGCTCGTTGCGCTCCTGATCGCTGCCGTTGTCCCCGGGGCAGCCCAGGCGCAGGGCATGGTCCGTAACACCTTCGGTGATTGGCAGCTGCGCTGCGAGACGCCGGCCGGTGCCAAGGCCGAGCAATGTGCGCTGGTTCAGTACCTCGCCGCCGAGGACCGCCCGAACCTGACGCTCGTCGTCATCGTCCTGAAGACCGCCGACAATCGCGGCTACCTGCTGCGGGTGGTGGCGCCGCTCGGCGTGCTGCTGCCCTCCGGCCTCGGCCTCAAGATCGACAAGACCGATGTGGGCCGCGCCGGGTTCGTCCGCTGCCTCACCACCGGTTGCGTCGCCGAGGTCGTGATGGACGAAGGCTTGATCAAGCAGTTCAGCGCGGGCGCCCAGGCGACCTTCATCGTGTTCCAGACCCCGGAGGAGGGCGTCGGCATCCCGCTCTCGATGAAGGGGTTCGGCCAGGGCTTCGAGAGCCTGAAGTAGCGGCGCCGTCAGAGTGAGCCGGGGGAGACCGAGGTTTGACCATGCGTGAGCGTGCGAAGCGGGTGATGGGCGTCGCCCTGGTCGTCGTCCTCGCCGCGAGCGGGGCGAGGGCCGAGGACGGCAATTTCTTCACCAACATGCTGAAATACGGCGGTCCCACCGTGCCGCCATCCCAGCCGGCCGATCTCGAGCCGCCGTATTGCCCCACCGTCGCGGTGCCGGAGGGCGGCGCGTCCATCCAGACCGGCGCCGGCACGTCCCTGCGCTACCAGATCGCCCTCGGACGCCTCGCCCGGGAATGCGTCCGGCTCCAGGATGGCACGATCAGCGTCAAGGTCGGGGTCGAAGGGCACGTTCTGCTCGGCCCCGCCGGTACGCCGGGTCGCTTCGAGGCACCGGTGACGATCACGCTGAAGTACGGCGGCAAGGTCTTGACCACGCGCACCCGCCGGATCCCCACGATGGTTCCGGCAGGTCAGGCACAGGGGCTGTTCTCGCTCATCGAGGACAATCTCATCGTACCGCCTGCGATGGTGGGCGATTACGACATCGAGGTCCGGGTCGGCGGTGCCGCCGCCGCGCCCCGAGCTCCGAGAAAAACCCGCAAGGCACCAGCCGCCGCGGCGACCTCCGAGGCCCCGAGCACCAACCCGGCACCGGGCGAGTGACACACCGTCCAGGTTCCGCCGTCACGAGGGTCCGGCCCTGAGCGGAACGGAGACGTCCCCGGAATCCGGTCTCGGTGGTGTGTGGCCCGGCCGCCCGGCGGCCTTCGCCCTGGCGGCCACCGACGACCCGCTTTTTACGCAGCGGTTGTCGATTGCCGGCAACCCGCGCGGATGCTGGATCGTCCTGCGTTATCGCGGACACGCGGTGCCACGTCCGCTCAGGCCGCTGGTTCGGCTGGTCCGCACCGATGGCCGGAGTGAGGAATTCGTCCTGCCCGGACCGGTGCTCGGAGCCGCCTTCTGGCTCGGCTACCTCCCGGCCGACCTCGCCGAAATCTGTCTGGCGACAGACCCACGCAGCGGGTTCGTGCTGGAACGGGTGGGCCTGCGCGGCCACGCCGACGTGTTCGCCGAGTGCCTTTGGAAGCGCCCCCTCCGTCTGGTGCCGGCGCTCTACACCTCTCTCCGGCGCGACGAGCGACGATTTCGCGATATCTTGCGCGGCGCCTGCGGCGTCACACCGATGCATCGCTACGCGCGGTGGACCCTCGACCGGATGCGGACGGAGACAGACCCGGCAACCGATTGGCCGGTCGCGCTGATCCTGCCGGCCCGCCGCGCCGACATGCTTCTGGTCATGGAGACGGTCCGCAGTCTCGAAGCCCAGTCCCATAGCGCCTGGACGCTGGCCATCGCTTGGGACCAGCACGGCGCGGACCTCACCCCCGCCGATTCCCGCGTGACCCAAGTCGCCTGGTCGGAAACCGCAACCCTTCGGGATCGGGCGCCGGACGCCACGGCGGTCGGTATGATGCTGCCGGGCGAGCGCCTTACCGTTGATGCGCTCTCGCTCCTCGTCGGAGCACTTGCCGGGCCGGACGCACCGGAGATGGTCTATGGCGACGAAGTCGTCATCGCCGCGTCACCGCTCCCGCGCTTCAAGCCGGATTGGAGCCCGGACCTCGCCCTGGTCACCGCCTACCAGGGCGCACCGACACTCCATGCCGGCGCTCTGCTCTCGCATTTGGCCGCGCTGCCGCTCGGCAGGCTCGAGGGCTGCCGGACCCGCTTCGCTCTGGCTGCCGCCACGACAGTGCAGTCGGCCCGCGTCGCCCATGTGCCGCGCGTCCTCGCTCTGGTCCCGCCGCCACCCGCGGACGCAGCGATCGACCATGCCGATGCGCTCGGCAGGCACTGCGTCGCGACCGGCTCCCTGGCCCGCGTCCGGACCGAGATCGCCGGATTCGATCTGCTCTGGCCGCTGCCGCAGCCGGCGCCCCTTGTCAGCGTGGTGATCCCGTCGCGCAACCGCCTCGATCTGATCCGGCAATCGAGCGACGGCGTCCTCAACGGCACCGCCTATCCGGCGATCGAACTCGTCATCGTCGACAACGGCTCCACCGACGCCGACGTGCTCCAATATTACGGCACCCTGCGCCGCGACCCGCGCGTCCGCATCCTGTCCTGGCCGGCGCCGTTCGACTTTTCTGCCATGACCAATGCCGGCGTCGCGGCGGCGACGGGCCGGGTCGTGGTGCTCCTCAACAACGATATCGCGATCCTGCACGAAGATTGGCTCGAGGCCCTGGTGCGGCAGGCGTGCCGGCCGGAGGTCGGCGCGGTGGGCGCCAAGCTGCTCTATGCCGACGGAACCCTGCAACATGCCGGCGTCGTCGTCGGCCTCGGCGGCCGCGCCGGCCATATCCTGCGTCGCCGTCCAGCCGAATCGCCGGGCCATCTCGGGCAGATGCGCGTGGCCCACGAGGTCTCCGCCGTCACCGCCGCCTGTCTCGCCGTGGAGAAGCACAAGTTCGACGCGGTCGGGGGGCTCGATGCGCAGGCCTTTCCCATCGACTTCAACGACGTCGACTTCTGCCTCCGGCTGAACGCGGCCGGCTACAAGACCCTGTGGACCCCGCGCGCCGTGGTCGCGCATCGCGAATCCACCAGCCGCGGCCCATCGGTGGGGCCGGCCCGCCTGCGGTTCGAGCGGGAGGCCGACCGCTTCGTCGCGCGCTGGCGCGACACCATCCGGCACGACCCGTTCTACCATCCGGCCCTGTCGCTCACGACCTTCGGCGAAGACCTTGAATAGACGCGCGCCGGATGCCGATCACGGTCTCGACGCCTTGCGGTTCGCGTTCCTGCCAAGGCCGAGTCTGGGGGCGCGCCTCGGCGCAGTCCTCGCCGCGCTCGTCCAACATCCCACCGAGGCATCGGCAATCCTGCGCGCTCGCCTGGCGGGAAAGCGGGTGCGAGCAAGGCAGGCGGCGGCCGCCTTGCTCGGCCTCGATCACCACACGCTCTGGCAACGCCCGTCCGCCGATGCCGCGGCACCGCAGGGTTCGTCGTCCACGGCGGTCGTCTCCGCACCCTTCTCTTCGGGCGAAATCTCCGAAAACGCCGAGATCGTCATCCTCACCGCACCGGGCCATGCGTTGGTGGCCGGGGCGGCCAAGCGGGTGACCGAAGCCTTCGCCACCCGGCCCGATCTTCAGGCGATCTACGGGGATGCGCTTTTCCTGTGTGAGAGCGGTTCGGCGATGCCGCTGCTGCGGCCGGTCTTCGACCCGGATTACCTCATGGCGGTGGATTACGTCGGCCCCGTCGTGGCGGTGCGGCGCGCCGGCCTCGCGGCATTGGGCGGAGTCGCGCGCCTCTCCGTCGACGCCCCCGCCTTCGACCTGCTGTTCCGCATCGCCGAGCATTTCGGTCGCTCGGCGATCGGGCATCTGCCGCGGATACTCTCCACATGGCGGCCGGGACCGGCAGGGGAGGGGGCTTCCGACAGGCGCGCGGGACGCCTCGCCATCGTCCGCCGGCACCTTGCTGATACGGGGCAGGATTCCACGCGGGCGGAGAGCGATGCGGCCGGGATCATCACCCTCATCCGCCCGTGCCCCGAGCCGGCGCCCTTGGTCAGCCTCATCGTTCCGACCCGCGATCGGCTCGACCTCCTGAGGCCCTGCATCGAGAGCCTCATCCACCGCACCGACTGGCCTTCCCGCGAAATCCTGATCTGCGACAACGACAGTTGCGAGCCGGAAACCGCCGCGTATTTTCGCGAGCTCGCAGCGAGCGGCACCGCGCGGATCGTCGCCTGCCCCGGCCCCTTCGATTTCGCCGCCATGAACAATGCCGCGGCGCGTGTCGCCCGGGGCCGGCTCCTCGCCTTCGTCAACAACGACGTGGAAGCGACCGAACCGGATTGGCTCGCCCGTATGGTCCGCGAGGCGCTGCGCCCGGATGTCGGCGCGGTCGGCGCGAAACTCCGCGACCGGGAAGGGCGCATCCAGCATGGCGGCGTAGTGCTCGGGCCCGGCGGCCTCGTCACCCACGCCCACCGCTTCTTTGCCGGCGATGCGCCTGGCTATCTCGCGGGCTTGTCATCCACCCGCGCGGTCTCGGCGGTGACGGCGGCCTGCCTCGTGGTGGAGGCGGACAAATTCTGGAGTGTCGGCGGTTTCGACGCGGCGGCCTTCGCCGTCGACTTCAACGACGTCGACCTGTGCCTGCGCCTGAACGCGGCCGGGTATCGCACGCTCTTCGTCGGCGGCGCCATGCTCAACCATTACGAGGCCGCGAGCCGACGCTGGAATCCGGACTCACGGGCACGGCACCGGCGCGAGGTCGAGGCCTTCAAAACACGATGGGGGCCGCTGCTGGCGCAGGACCCCCATTATCATCCAGGGTTCGACCCCGATCTCGGTACCTATGCGCGGGTGCGGCCCGGCTGGCCGAAAGCCGGCCCGGTCGCACCGCGCTGAGGGTCCTACTGGACGAGACGCGGGCCGCCGGTCTGCACCTTTTCGTTCTCGGACATGATGCCGAGGCGCTTGGCGACTTCGGTATAGGCCTCGATCAGGCCACCGAGATCCTTGCGGAACCGGTCCTTGTCGAGCTTGTCCGAGGACTTGATGTCCCACAGGCGGCACGAATCGGGGGAGATCTCGTCGGCGACGACGATGCGCATCATGTCGCCTTCCCACAGGCGGCCGGTCTCGATCTTGAAGTCGACGAGGCGGATGCCGACGCCGAGGAAGAGCCCCGACAGGAAGTCGTTGACGCGGATGGCCAGCGCCATGATGTCGTCGATCTCCTGCGGCGTGGCCCAGCCGAAGGCGGTGATGTGCTCTTCCGAGACCATCGGGTCGTTGAGCGCATCGTTCTTGTAATAGAACTCGATGATCGAACGCGGCAGCTGCGTCCCTTCCTCAAGACCGAGGCGGGTGGCGAGGGAGCCGGCGGCGACGTTGCGGACCACTACTTCGAGCGGGATGATCTCGACTTCGCGGATCAGCTGCTCGCGCATGTTGAGCCGGCGGATGAAGTGCGTCGGCACGCCGATGTCGTTGAGGTGCTGGAAGACGAACTCGGAGATTCGGTTGTTCAGCACGCCCTTGCCGTCGATGACGTCATGCTTCTGCGCGTTGAAGGCGGTGGCATCATCCTTGAAATGCTGGATGAGCGTACCCGGCTCCGGACCCTCGTAGAGGACCTTCGCCTTGCCCTCGTAGATGCGACGGCGGCGGTTCATAGGCGTGTACCGTGGTTTGAGGAAGTCCATGGGCCGTGACTCCTTCGGACTGAACGATGCGGAATCCGCGGCGTGGTGGCCTCCTGGGAGACCGGGCCGCGAAAACACGTCGTTTGTCGAAAGCTCCTGCGACCGTGTCGCAAACTACCCGAAGCGGGCTTGCAGCACAACGCGCTCACGGGATGGCACCCATCCGCCGGCCGTGATGGGCGCGGGCGCAAATCCGACAACACGCGGAATGGCTTCGCGCCCAGGCTTCGACCCGACCTTCCGCGTCAAATCGCGGTGGTTTTGGCGGGATAGCAGCACAGGTCGGACAGGAGGCAGCGCGGACAGTCGGGCTTGCGCGCCTTGCAGACGTAGCGGCCGAACAGGATCAGCCAGTGATGCGCGTCGAGCCGATAGGGCGCGGGGACGATCGCCTCGAGTCCAGCCTGGACCTTGTCGGTGGTCGGCGCCACTACCAGGGGGATGCGATTGGCGACGCGAAAGATGTGCGTGTCGACGGCGATGGTTTCCTCGCCGAAGGCGACGTTGAGGACGACGCTCGCGGTCTTGCTGCCGACCCCCGGCAGGACCTCCAGATGCTCGCGTACGTGCGGGACCGTGCCGCCATGCCGGTCCACCAGGATCTGAGAGAGCGCGATGACGTTTTTCGCCTTGGTGTTGAACAGCCCGATGGTGCGGATGAACCCGCGCACCCGCTCCTCCCCGAGCGCCAGCATCTTCTCCGGCGTATCGGCGATGGCGAAGAGCGGGGCGGTGGCGAGGTTGACGCTCTTGTCTGTCGCCTGTGCCGACAGCACCACGGCGACCAGCAGGGTATAGGGATTCTGGAACTCCAGTTCCGCCCGCGGCTCCGGGTTGGCGGCGCGAAGCCGCGAAAAGATCTCCGCGACGGTCTCGGCGCCGACGGGGGAGGGGACCGTTTCCACCCGTGCGACGATCGGTTCGGCCATTCGGCCGGTAATTGTCGATTTCCGGGACGGTTTCGGCTGTCGGGTGCGCATGACCGCGTTATATTGCGGGAATGGCGAGCGGCAACATCCATGCCCATCCGGACGGGCTCGATCCGGACACGATCGATCGACCGGTTTTCCAGGCGACGATTCGACCGCACCAATCTTTGAGCCAGGACGGTTTCAAGATGGTGATGATCGGCTGCGGCCTGGTCTCCGTCGTCACCTCCGTCGCCTGCGTGCGCGCCGGCTTCTGGCCGGTGGCCGGGTTCTTCGGCCTCGACATGATCGGGCTCTACGTGGCGCTGAAGGTCAGCTTCCGGCGTGGGCGTTCGTTCGAGGAGGTGATGATCTCGCCGATCGAAGTGATGCTGGCGCGCGTCACCCATCGCGGCGAGCGCCGGGAATGGCGCTTCAACCCGCTCTGGACCAAGCTCACCAAGGTCGAGGACGACGAATACGGGATGCAGACCCTCACCCTGGTGTCGCGCCGCGAATACGTCGTGGTGGCGCGCGATGCCTCGCCGCCCGAGCGTGAGGTCATCGCGCAGGGGCTGACCCGGGCGCTCGCCCAGGTGAAGAAGGGGTTCTGACGATGCGCCGGGGCCGGCCGATCCTTGCCCTCGTGCTGATGGTCTGGGCCGAGGCCGCCGTCGCGCAGGTCACCGTTCGCTTCGTCGCGCCGGAGCGCTATACGGACGCCGGGAACCGGTTCGGATCCGGCTTGCCGCTGCAGGGGACCCTCGGGGAAATCCGCCGCATCTTCGAGGAGCTCGGACGGCGAGGCTTGCCGCCGGGCCGCGCCCTCGCCGTGGAAATCCTCGACATCGATCTCGCCGGTGCCGAGCGGCCCGGCGCCAACATCCCCTTCGGCGTGCGCGTGGTCAGCGACGTCACTCCGCCGCGGTTTCGCTTGCGCTATGTCCTCACCGAAGGGCGCCGCAAGATTGACGCGGCCGAAGAGGTCGTGACCGACATCAACTTCCTGATGCGCGCGACGCGCCTGTCCAACGGCGCGTTCGACTATGAGCGCGACCTGCTGCGCGATTGGTTTCGAACGCGCATCGTCGACGCTCGCCCGCCGGCCGGTGGGTTCTGATCGGAAGCGGGCCCAGTCCTGAGAGGCTGTCTACGGCCATTTCTGAGAGCCTGGAGCGGCCCGTCGTGAAACGTTCGTAAAAAATGCGAACCGCTGTCATTTGGCGATTGACGGGTGCTCTGGGTGCCTCTAGAAGCCTGTTCATCGGCGGCGGCGAGCGGGACCTTCGGGTTTCGGGGTTGGCGCCGGTTTCACATTCGGGGATTTAGCGTTGGCTGATCCGGCTTTTGGCTGGGTGGGTCGGCGTTTGTGTCACTTGGGTGTGTTTGTGTCGGCCTTTGGT
>NZ_JAAHTB010000010.1 GCF_010692745.1 Methylobacterium sp. BTF04 | reverse complement strand
CACAACGCCCCGGACGTGATGTACGCCGAAGCCGGCCTCGACGCCGCCAGCATCGTCGCCACCGTCAAGGCTACACTCCCCGAGCGGAAGACCGGATCGAGCCGCCTGCGCCTCGCCTGAGCGGACTTCCTTGGACATACCCGTACGGAGTACGGACCCGTGTGGGACGGGCCGGAGGTGTGGCGCACCTGCGCTTGTCCGCCACTCGTTTCGATGACAAAAGCGCCGGACTCGCGGCGCCGATCCATCCGGATCGGCCGCGAACCCCCCTGCCCGTGAACCCGCGAGAGAAATGCCACAGGCGAACCCCTCCGGCCCCTTCGATGCCGGCCCGGTTTTGATCACCGGTGCGAGCGGTTTCCTGGGCGCCGCCCTCGTCGACGTGTTCCGCAAGGCCGGCTTTGCCGTACGGATCATGGTGCGCGCTTCCTCGCCACGCACCAACCTGACCTGGACCGACGTCGAGATCGTCGAGGGCGACATGCGCGACCGTGCGGCGGTGGCGGAAGCCCTCAAGGGCCAGCGCTACCTCGTCCATGCGGCGGCCGATTACCGGCTGTGGGCGCCCGATCCGGAAGAGATCGTCACGACCAACCGCGATGGCGCCGTCATCCTGATGGAGGAGGCCCTGCGCGCCGGGATCGAACGGATCGTCTATACGTCCAGCGTCGCCACCATCAAGCCGCACGATGATGGCACTTCCGCCGACGAGACCCGGCCCCTCACCCCCGGCACTGCCATCGGTGCGTACAAGCGCAGCAAGGTGGTGTCCGAGCGTGTGGTCGAAGAGATGGCCGCCCGAAACGGCTTGCCCGTGGTGATCGTCAACCCGTCGACGCCCATCGGCCCACGCGACGTCAAGCCGACACCCACCGGCCGCATCATCCTGGAAGCCGCACTCGGCCGGATGCCGGCCTTCGTCGATACCGGCCTCAACCTCGCCCATGTGGACGACGTCGCCTATGGCCACCTGCTCGCGCTCCAAAAGGGCCGCGTCGGAGAGCGCTACATCCTGGGCGGCGAGAACGTGCTGCTGTCCCAGATGCTCGCCGACATCGCCGGAATGGTCGGCCGCAAGGCGCCGACCGTGAACCTGCCGCGTGCCGTGGTCTACCCGATCGCCTTCATTTCGGAGCAGGTGGCGCGCTTCACCGGCAAGGCGCCCTTCGCCACCATCGACGGTATCCGTATGTCCCGCTACCGCATGTTCTTCACCGACGCGAAGGCGCGAGCCGAACTCGGCTACACTGCCCGGCCCTATCGCGAAGGATTGTCCGACGCGATCGCATGGTTCCGCCAGGCGGGGCATCTGCGGTGAGCGACACCATGCAGACCGCCACGCAGGCCCGCTCCGGCAAGGGCCACCGCGACGAGAATTTTCCCGTCGCCTCGCACCTGATCCACCCGCGCAATCGCGGGGCGATCCTGGCCTTCTACCATTTCGTGCGTGCCGGCGACGACGTTGCCGACCACACCACTCTGAGCCCTGGGCGCAAGATCGAACTGCTCGATGCGCTCGGCGATGCGCTCACGGGTAAAGGACCGGCCGACCCCGAGGCGACGCCACTGAAGGCGGAGCTTCTCGCACGCGGGCTGCCCGCCACCCACGCCCTCGAACTCCTCGACGCGTTCCGTCTCGATGCGCGCAAGAACCGCTACGCCACCTGGGACGAGTTGATCGCCTATTGCCGGCTCTCGGCGATGCCGGTGGGCCGCTACGTCCTCGACATCCATGGCGAGGATCCGCACGTGGTCTGGGGACCATCCGACGCGATCTGTGCGGCGCTTCAGATCATCAATCACCTGCAGGATTGCGGGAAGGATTTTCGCGGGATCGACCGAGTCTACGTTCCGCAGGAGACCCTGAACAAGCACGGCGCCAAGATCGCGGATCTCGGGGCCGACATGGCAACGCCGGCCCTGCGCGCCGTCATCCGCGAACTCGCCGCGCGCACCTTGGTGCTCCTCGACGAGGGCGCGGTTCTGCCCGACCTCATCGCCGATCTCCGTCTCAGCCTCGAGATCGCGGCGATCCATCGCCTCGCCGTCGTCCTGTGCAAGGGCCTGATGGAGCGCGATCCGCTCTCCGAAAAGGTCCATCACGGCAAGGCCGCCTTCGCGCTTACGGCACTCGGTGGAATCGCTGCGACTTTGGCGCGGCGCCCGCTCCGAGGCCGCACCTTGCGAAACCACGCCCTGCGCGCCGGAGCGCGCCCAGGAGTTCTGCCATGAGCGCCACCGCTTCGCCGGCGCAGGGAACGGTGTCCGTGGCCGCCGACGCCCTGCCCGCCAAGTCGTCGTCGTTCTACACGGCGATGCGGCTCCTGCCGAAGGACCGCCGCGAGGCGATGTATGCGGTCTACGCCTTCTGCCGTTCGGTGGACGACGTCGCCGACGATGGCGGTCCGGCCGATATCCGCGCGGCCGAACTCGACCGCTGGCGGGCCGACATCGATGCGCTCTATGCCGGACGGCCTCCGGCGCGCGTACAGGACCTCGTAGTCCCGATCCGGCGCTACGGTTTGCTGCGCGACGATTTTCAGGCGGTCATCGACGGCATGGCGATGGATGCGTTCGAGGACATCGTCGCCCCGGACGAGGCGACTCTCGACCTCTATTGCGACCGGGTGGCGAGTGCCGTTGGGCGGCTCTCGGTGCGGATCTTTGGCGTTGCCGAAGCGGAGGGCATCGCGCTGGCTCATCACGAGGGTCGGGCGCTGCAGCTCACCAACATCCTGCGCGACATCGACGAGGATGCCGAGCGCGGACGCCTCTACCTGCCGCGCGAAAAGCTGTTCGCGATCGGCCTGACGGATCCGACACCGCAGGCGGCCATCGACCATCCGCGCATCGGTGAAGTCTGTCGCGACGTGGCGCGGGAGGCCCAGGACCATTACGCCAAGACCTGGGCGATCATCGCCCGGTGCCCGCGCAAGGTCACCAAGGCACCGCGCCTGATGGCGGCCGCCTACCGGCTCTACCTCGACGCGGTCCTGGCGCGCGGCTGGGACAAGCCCCGCGCCCGGGTGAAGCCGGCCAAGGCTGACCTTATCGCCGTCGCCTTGCGCCACGGGATCATCTGATGGCGGGAACAGTCCACGTAGTCGGCGCGGGGCTCGCCGGGCTCTCGGCTGCCGTGTCGCTGATGGAGACCGGCGCGCACGTGGTGGTACACGAGGCCGCCAAGCAGGCGGGCGGGCGCTGCCGCTCCTATTTCGACCCGACGCTCGGCCTTACCATCGACAACGGGAACCACCTGCTCCTGTCGGGCAACACTTCTGCGCTCGGCTTCATGAAAACCATCGGGGCGCCGGCCGACGCCCTGAGCGGGCCGGCTGAGGCCGAGTTCCCCTTCGCCGACCTGAAGACTGGCGAGCGCTGGACCCTGCGGCCCAATGCCGGCCGGGTGCCGTGGTGGGTGCTGCAACCCTCGCGCCGGGTACCAGGCACCAAGGCACGCGACTACCTGGCGCCGCTGGGGATCCTCAAGGCCGCCGCCGGCAAGGCGCCGGGCCAAGGTGGCACCATCGGCGACGCGATGGCCTGCGAGGGCCTCCTCTATGAGCGCCTGTGGCATCCGGTGCTGATCGCCGCGCTCAATACCGAGCCGAAGGAGAGCGACGTCGGCCTCGCCGCGACGATTCTTCGTGAGACATTGGGGGCCGGCGGCAGCGCCAGCCGCCCGCTCGTGGCGGTGGGCGGCCTTTCGGCAGCTTTCGTCGATCCGGCCGTGACTTATCTGACACGGCGCGGCGCAAAACTGCGTTTCGGCCATCGCCTGCGCAGTCTGACTTTTGGCGAAAGCCGCGTCGACGCTCTCGGTTTCGGCGACGAATCGATCGTGCTCGGCGCCGAGGATTCCGTCGTCCTGGCGCTGCCGCCCTGGGTGGCAGCGGATCTGATTCCGGGGCTTGCCGCACCGCAGGCCTATCGCTCGATCGTCAATGCGCACTTTGCTGTGGTTCCACCGGCCAATGCGCCGTTACTTCTCGGCGTAGTGAATGGACTGACGGAGTGGCTGTTTGCCTATCCGGATCGTCTATCCGTGACCATCAGTGGAGCAGACCGACTGTTGGACGTGCCACGCGAAGACTTGGGCGCCCGGATTTGGGCCGAAGTCTCGACTTTGTGCGGACTTGCGCCAGAACTGCCAAGCTGGCAGATCGTCAAGGAGAAGCGGGCGACCTTTGCGGCAACGCCAGCCGAAGCCGCGCGCCGTTCGGGCGCCGAGACGGCTCACCACAACCTCGTCATGGCAGGCGATTGGACCGCGACCGGTCTGCCATCGACGATCGAGGGCGCGATCCGGTCGGGAACGACCGCCGCGCAGGCACTCGCGCGTCGAACGGGCGGGTGCGCACAGGCACGCGTACGCGGCGCTGCCTGAGGTAAGGGCCGCGCTCGGGGCGGCCGGTAAGGCGAGGACGATGCGAGAGGCATTCAAGAAGGTCGAGGCGCTGCAGCGCCCCAAGACGCAGGAGATCTCGATCGAGGACGTCGAGCGCGGAATCACGCGCGCGACGCAGGCCCTCACGGCGCTCTCCCACGCCGATGGTCACCTCTGCTTCGAACTTGAGGCCGATGCGACGATCCCGTCCGAATACATCATGTTCCACCAGTTCCGCGCCACCGAGATTCCTGAGGGGCTGGAGCCCAAGATCGGCAATTACCTGCGTCGCACGCAGGGCAAGCATGGCGGCTGGTCCCTGGTCCATGACGGGCCGTTCGACATGAGCGCCAGCGTGAAGGCGTACTATGCGCTCAAGTTCGCCGGCGATGCCGTGGAGGCGCCGCACATGCGCCGTGCCCGCGAGGCGATCCTGTCGCGCGGTGGCGCTGCCAATTCCAACGTCTTCACCCGCTTCCTGTTGGCGCTGTTCGGCCAGGTGCCGTGGCGCGCCGTGCCGGTGATGCCTGTGGAGATCATGCATCTGCCGCGGTGGTTCCCGTTCCACCTCGACAAGGTGTCCTACTGGGCGCGCTGCGTGATCGTGCCCCTGCTGGTGCTGCAGGCCAAGAAGCCGCTCGCCAAGAACCCGCGCGGCCTCGGTGTGCCGGAACTGTTCGTGACGCCGCCGGAGCATGTGCGGCATTGGCCGGGCAGCCCGCACGCGACCTGGCCGTGGACGCCGATCTTCGGGGCCCTCGACCGGATGCTGCAGGTGACGCAGCAACATTTCCCGAAGAAGCGGCGCCAGCGCGCCATCGACAAGGCCGAGGCCTGGGTCAGCGAGCGCCTCAACGGCGAGGACGGCCTCGGCGCGATCTTCCCGGCCATGGTCAACACCGTGCTGATGTACGACGTGCTCGGCTATCCCTCGGACCACCCGCAGGTGAGGATCGCCTGCGAGGCTATCGAGAAGCTGGTGGTCGTCAAGGAGCACGAGGCCTACGTCCAGCCCTGCCTGTCGCCGGTGTGGGACACGGCGCTTGCCGGCCATGCCCTGCTGGAGGCCGGCGGCCCCGAGGCCGAGCATCAGGCCCGGCGCGGGCTCGATTGGCTGAAGCCCCTGCAGGTGCTCGACATCAAGGGCGACTGGGCGGCCGGCCGCCCCGACGTGCGCCCCGGCGGCTGGGCTTTTCAGTACGCCAACCCGCACTTCCCCGATCTCGACGACACTGCCGTGGTGGTCATGGCGATGGACCGGGCCACCCGCCAGCACGGGCTCGTCGCCGACGTCCCGGACTATGCCAACGCCATCGCCCGCGCCCGCGAATGGGTGGAGGGCCTGCAATCGAGCGACGGCGGCTGGGCCGCCTTCGATGCCGACAACAACCACCACTACCTCAACCACATCCCGTTTTCGGACCATGGGGCGCTGCTCGACCCGCCCACCGCGGACGTCACCGCCCGGGTCGTCTCGATGCTGGCCCAGCTCGGCGAGACCCGCGACAGCTCCAAGGCCCTCGACCGCGGCGTCGTCTACCTGCTCGCGGATCAGGAGGAGGACGGCTCGTGGTATGGTCGCTGGGGCATGAACTTCATCTACGGCACCTGGTCCGTGCTGTGCGCCCTGAATGCCGCCGGTGTCGATCCGGCCTCGCCGGAAATTCGCAAGGCGGTGGCGTGGCTTATCCGCATCCAGAACCCGGATGGCGGCTGGGGTGAGGACGCCTCCTCCTACAAGATCGATCCGGCCTTCGAGCCCGGCTACTCCACCGCATCGCAGACGGCCTGGGCCCTGCTCGCGTTGATGGCGGCCGGCGAGGCGGACGATCCGACCGTGACGCGGGGGATCAACTACCTCACCCGCACCCAGGGCGCCGACGGCTTCTGGTCGGAGGAGCGCTATACCGCCACCGGCTTTCCGCGGGTGTTCTACCTGCGCTACCACGGCTACCCGAAGTTCTTCCCGCTCTGGGCCATGGCGCGGTTCCGCAACCTGAAGCACAGCAACACGCGGGCCGTGGCCTACGGGATGTGAGGCGGCTCGTCCCTTCCCTGCGAAGGGGAAGGTTCGTTGTTTGGATATCCGATGCTCCCGATCCTCGCCGTCACAGGCCTCGCTAAGGAGGCCCGCCTGGCTGCCGGGCCGGGCGTCATCGCCATCGGCGCCGGGGGCAATCCGCAGCGCCTGCGCGCGCTCCTCGACGACCGTAAAACGCCGGGCTGCCGCGCGGTGGTGAGTATCGGAATCGCGGGCGGACTCGATCCCGATCTCGTGCCGGGCGACGTTGTGATCGCGTCGCGCATCGTGACGCAAGACTGCAACTTTAAGGCTGATTTAGCCATCGCCGAGGCCGTCCTGGCCCGGCTCGCCGTCATGGGCGCGCAGGTGCGCATCGCCGCCATCGCCGGGGTCGAGACCGCGGTACTCACCGTCGCCGACAAGCTGGCTTTGCGCGGACGGACCGAGGCGTCGGTGGTCGACATGGAATCCCACGTCGCCGCCGCTTTTGCGCAGGCGCATGGCCTGCCCTTTGCGGCGATCCGGGTGGTCTGCGATCCGGCGGCGCGCGCGATTCCGGCGTTTGCGGCGCAGGCGCTCAAGCCGAACGGCGAGCCGGACATTCTCGCGGTTCTCTCGGCCGTCCTGCGCGATCCGCGTCAGATCGGTCCACTCGTCCATCTCGCGCGTGATTCGGGACGGGCGTTCGCCACGTTGAAGCGCAGTCGCGGCCTGCTCGGCGCCGGCCTCGGGATCCCGTAGCCGATCCGCTCTCTTACAAACGCGAGAAGCCCCGCGACACGGGTGTGTCGCGGGGCTTCTCGAGAGGCTTTGGTGGCGCCGGCAGGCCGGCGCCGTGTTGGCCCTAGGCGGCGGTGCGGTTGCGGGCTTCGCGCTTGGTGTCGACACCCGAGGCTTTGATCTCGGACAGCTTCTGAGCGACGTTGCGCGAGAACACGAACTCGGCCGGGCGCTGGTTCTCGAGGTTGATCTCGGGCGCCATCGCACCCTCGGTCTTGATGCCGCGGATGGCCTGAACGAGGGGCTTCCAGGGCTTGCGGACCGAATCGACCACCGAGGAGGCCTCGTAGCCCGAATGGACCATGCAGTCGGCGCACTTCTCGTAGTTGCCGGTGCCGTAGGAATCCCAGTCGGTCTCGTCCATCAGCTCCTTGAAGGTGGCGGTGTAGCCTTCGCCGAGGAGGTAGCAGGGCTTCTGCCAGCCGAACACCGTACGGGTCGGGTTGCCCCAAGGCGTGCAATGGTAGGTCTGGTTGCCGGCCAGGAAGTCGAGGAACAGACCCGACTGCTGGAACATCCACTTCTGGCGGCCCTTCTCCTTGCCGTGCCGGAACACGCCGCGGAACAGGTCCTTCGTCGCCTTGCGGTTCAGGAAGTGCTGCTGGTCGGGGGCGCGCTCGTAGGCGTAGCCCGGCGAGACGGTGATGCCGTCGATGCCCAGCTTGGTCACGCTGTCGAAGAAGTCGGCGATCTTGTCGGCCGACGAGTTGTTGAAGAACGTGCAGTTGATGGTGACCCGGAAGCCCATCTCCTTGGCCTTGGCGATGGCCGACACCGCTTTGTCGTAGACGCCGCGCTGGCACACCGACTGGTCGTGCATCTCCTTGTCGCCATCGAGATGGATCGACCAGGTGAAGTACGGGCTCGGCTTGTACTCTTTGATCTTCTTCTCGAGCAGCAGCGCGTTGGTGCACACGATCGCGAATTTCTTCTGCGCGATGATGCCTTCGACGATCTGCGGAAGATCCTTGTGGAGCAGCGGCTCGCCACCGGCGATCACCACCATGGGTGCACCGCACTCACGAACGGATTCCAGGGCGTCGGCCACGGGCAGGCGCTTGTTGAGAATCTCGTCCGGGTAGTCGATCTTTCCGCATCCGGCGCAGGCGAGATTGCAGCGGAACAGCGGCTCCATCATCATCACGAGCGGGTAGCGCTTGCGACCGGTGAGGTGCTGTTTCAGGATGTAGCCGCCAATCTTCGCGACGTACCGGAGGGGAATACCCAAGACGTGGCTCCTTGTTGCTAGCCCCGATGTATCGGGCTGCTTAGCGTGAAAAAAAGCGGAATTCCAGCGACCTAGGTTGAAACCAATCTCAAACGAGGCCAAACCACCGGGGTCCGCGTTCGTTTCCGGGCGCCTGGGATAATCCGGCCACAGACCGTTTCGCCACACCGCAGTCGATGGCCGGTCGCGTGGGGCGACTTATCCCGGATGAAGGCGCTATGTCCTAGTCGGTCAGCGAATGCCAGTCCTGCGCCCGCCATACCGACGCGGCTTGCGGCGAATCACGATCATGCTGCGGTGCGAAAGCGCACCGCGAGTCCCCGTGGCGATGGAAAAACCCCGTCGCGTTGCATTCCGGGCCCCGGACCCTTACTGAGCCTTGACACTATAGGCTCGTCGCGCCCGTAACAGGGCCGCCGAATTCCGCTCGAAGGGCCGCTCAGATTCGTGGATCGCGCCGACAGGTGATAACCGACTGTTGGAGACAGATCGATCCGCGTGCGCCGGCCATTCGGCCGCCGGACCCGGATACCGCCGGATTCAGGCTGATCGCATCGCTCAAGCAGGCAGGGTACCCGTGATCGAACGGCTCGTCGCGTTTTCCGTCCAGCGCCGCTGGTTGGTCATAGCCATCGTGGCATTCATCACGGCGGCGAGCGGCGGCTTGGCCGCCCACCTGTTCCGCATCAACACGGATGTCGAACGGCTGATCGACAAGGACGTGCCCTGGCGCCAGGACGAGATCAACTACGAGAAGGCGTTCCCGCAACGGACCGGGACCCTCGTCGCGGTCATCGACGGCAAGACACCGGAGCAGGCCGAGGAGGCCGCGGCCAACCTCGCCAAGGCGCTGGTGGATCACAAGGCCGAGATCGAATCGGTCTACCGCCCGGATGGCGGCCCGTTCTACGAGAAGAACGGCTTCCTGCTGATGTCGCAGGAGGAGTTGACCAAGACCACCGACCAGCTGGTGCAGCAGCAGGGCCTTCTCGGTCCGCTGGCCGCCGACCCGACCCTGCGCGGCATCATGCGGGTGCTGAGCCTCGGCGCGAAGGGCATCAAGAGCGGCGACGCCAAGCTCGCCGATCTCGACCAGCCGATGAGCCAGATCGACGGCACCTTGAAGGCGGTGGAGGCCGGCCAGCCGGCGCGCCTGTCCTGGCAGATGCTGTTGTCGAACGGCAAGACGCAGAGCACGGACCTACGCAAGTTCGTGATGATCCAGCCGGTTCTGGACTACAACGCACTCCAGCCGGGCGCCACGGCCTCGGCCCTGGTGCGCCGGGTGGCCACCGAGCTCAAGATCAACAGCGCGGGCGGCCTCGACGTCGTGGATGCGCCCCGGATGCGTCTCACCGGACCGGTGGCCGTGGCCGACGACGAATTCGCGACGCTGTCGGAGGACGCGCTCCTCAACAACAGCGTCACGGTGGGCGCCATCGTGCTGTTCCTGTGGCTGGCGCTCCGCTCGGGCTCGCTAGTCGCCGCGGTGCTCATCACCACCTTCTCCGGCCTCATCGTCACGGCGGCCCTCGGCCTGCTGATGGTCGGCGAGTTGAACCCGATCTCGGTGGCGTTCGC
The DNA here is from genome assembly GCF_010692745.1 of Methylobacterium sp. BTF04. GTDB lineage: Bacteria > Pseudomonadota > Alphaproteobacteria > Rhizobiales > Beijerinckiaceae > Methylobacterium. The sequence goes on along the minus strand of NZ_JAAHTB010000010.1, from coordinate 130,416 downwards.
CGCCCTGTTCGTCGGACTCGGGATCGATTTCGGCATCCAGTTCGCGGTGCGCTACCGGGCCGACCGGTTCGAGCAGCCCGATCTGCCCTCGGCGATTCGTGCCGCCGCGCGCGGTGTCGGCTGGTCGTTGACCCTCGCGGCCGTGTCGCTCCTCGCCGGCTTCTTCGCCTTCCTGCCCACCGCGTTCCGTGGCGTGTCCGAACTCGGCCTGATCGCCGGTGTCGGCATGATCGTCGCCTACCTGTTCTCGCTCACCCTGCTCCCGGCGCTCATCGCGGTGTTCAAGCCGAAGGGCGAGCGGGTGGCGGTGGAGACCGCGTGGCTCGCCGGTGTCGATCATTGGATCATCGAGCACCGCAAGGCGGTGCTGATCGTCGTCGGGCTGGTCACGGTGGCGGGCATTCCGCTGCTGTTCAAGCTTCCGTTCGATTCGAACCCGATGCACCTGCGCAGCCCGAAGGTGGAGTCGATCTCGACCTATCTCGACCTGATCAAGGATCCGGAGACGAGCCCGAACCTCATCGACGTGATCGCGCCCTCCCCCGAGGCCGCTCCGGCGCTCGCCGCCAAGCTGCGCACGCTGTCCGCCGTCGCCAAGGTGATCGACATCGATACCTTCGTGCCGCCGGACCAGGACGCGAAGCTCGCCACCATCGCCGATACGGCACAGCTCCTCGGCCCGATCCTCAATCCGTCCCGCAAGCCGCCGCCGCCCACCGATGCCGACACCGTCAAGGCGATCAAGGATACGGCGACCGCCCTGCGCGGGATCACGGCCGGTCCCTCCCCCAGCCCCGAGGATAGCCAGGGCCTGAAGGCGGCCGGCGCGCTGGCCGGCACCCTCGACACGCTCGCCGCCGCACCCGTGGCGATGCGCGAGGCGGCGAATATCGCGCTCACCACCGACCTCAAGACCCTGCTGGTCCGGCTCCGCGGCCTCCTGAACCCGGAGAAGATCACCCTCGCGAACCTGCCGCCGAAGTTGCGGGCGGAGTGGATCGCCGCCGATGGCCGTTCGCGGATCGAGGTGCATCCGAGCGGCAACGCCAACGACAACACCGTCCTGCGCCGGTTCGCCAAGGAGGTTCAGACCGTGGCGCCCCACGCGACGGGCGCGCCGGTGGCCACGACCTCGTCGAGCTACACCATCCTCGGTGCGTTCCTTCAGGCGGCCCTCACCGCCCTGGTGCTGATCTTCATCATCCTGTCCGTGGCCCTGCGTAAGCCCTGGGACGTGGCGATGACACTGGGCCCCCTGGTGCTCGCCACCCTTTGGACCCTGATGGCGCTGCATGTGGTGGGCATGCCGCTCAACTTCGCCAACATCATCGCGATGCCGCTGATGCTGGCTGTGGGTGTCGCCTTCCACATCTACTACGTCATCGCGTGGCGGGCCGGCGTGGTCGACATGCTGGCCTCGAGCCTGACGCGGGCGATCTTCTTCTCCGCGCTCACCACCGGCACCGCCTTCGGCTCCCTCGTGCTGTCGAGCCACCCCGGCACGGCCAGCATGGGCAAGCTGCTCGCGCTGTCGCTGTTCTTCACCCTGGTGGCGGCGTTCTTCGTGGTCCCGGCCTTTCTCGGCCCGCCGCCGAAGCGCCCGGACGCCAAGCGGCCCGAAGGCGATGATTCGGTGGCCGGAGCGAAGAGCCGGCGAACCCTGGAATCGGTCTCGGCGAAGTAGCCGACCGGCTTTCGACAACCACGACGAAGATCGGGCGCGGATGATATCCGCGCCCGATCTTCGTTTCATACCGTCTCCGATCGATCGCTTGGGCCTTTTGCAAGCGCGGGTCCCCTCTCCTGGAAGGAGAGGGACAGGGTGAGGTGTGTGACCTTTTCGGATGGTCCACGTCCCTCACCCCAACCCTCTCCCAAACGGAAGAGGGAGCCTGTTGCGCCTCTGGTCCACCGAGGTCATCAACTGAAAACCGCCTCAGGGGCGCGTCAGGAAATCCGAGAACCCGCCGCTCACGGCACCCGACGCCTTTACTGCGGCGATGGACTCCGCCGCGATCAGCGCATCCCGCTCGGCCGCATAGGCATAGCCCGGCGCTTCGCCCGGGAAGCCACCGGCGCTGGCCGGATGGGTATAGAGTTCGGTCAGCCCTGCCGGCAGGTTGGCCAGGAGCCCGGCCACGCGCCCCGGATTCATCGCCCCCGACCAGGCCAGTCCGAGGGTCTGGTCGGGGATCAGCAGCCCGGCCTGACGCGCGCGCACCGCCAGCAAGGCCGACCACGGGGCGATGTCGAGGGCGGGTTTCGGGGTCGCGCCCGGCTCAGCGGCACGCAAGATCGCGCGGGGCTCGCGCGGCACCCGGATCGCCGCCATGCCGTAGCGCCGGCCAATCGCCAGCACTGCGCCGGCGATCAGCGGATGCACGTGGAAATGCTTGTGGGCATTGACGTGATCCAGCGGCAGACCGGTGGCCCGATAGGCCTCGAACTGGGCCGCGATCTCCGCCGCCAACTGGCGACGGGCGGAGGCTTTCAGCGCCAGATCGAGACCGAGCCGGCCCATGTCGCTGCGGATGAGCCCGTCCGGCCCGACGAGATCGGGGAGTTGCGCCGCCGGCAGGGTCGGCCAGGCCTCCACCATGACGAGGTGAAGCCCGACCCGGAGCGAGGGCATCCGCCGCGCGCGGGCCACCGCGTCGGCGGCGGCGGGGGCCGACACCATCAGGCTCGCCGCGGTGAGGATGCCCGCGCGATGGGCCTGCTCCACCGCGTCGTTGACCTCACGGCTGAGGCCGAAATCGTCCGCCGTCACCACAAGGCGTTTCACGCAAGCTGACTCCTGGTGTCGTGAGGGCAATTTGTGTCGAGCGGACAAGCGCCGACTTCGACCCGCCGGGGCATCGGTCCCGAACCCTCGAACGAAAAACGGCCGGGCTGTGAGGCCCGGCCGCGATAAGTAACCCTGGCGAAAGGCTCAGGCGGCCTTGGCGGTGCCCTGGCGCTCCTTGAGAAAGCGGTAGAACTCCACGCCTTCGCGCAGGCGGCGCTTCATCATGTCGGGCGAGCGGACCATCTCGGAGACGATCGAGGCGATCTTCGGGGCGCGGAAGTAGAACTTCCGGTAGAACTCCTCCACCGCCGCGAAGATCTCGGAATGCGACAGGTGCGGGTAGTGCAGCGGGGCGATCTGCACGCCGTTCTCGTCGACGAGCTCGGCATTCGCGATGTCGAGCCAGCCGTTCTCCACTGCCTGCTTGTACAGGAAGGTGCCCGGGTAGGGGGCAGCCAGCGAAGCCTGGATCGTGTGCGGGTTGATGCGCTTGGCGAAGGCGATCGTCTCCTGGATCGTCTCGCGGGTCTCGCCGGGCAGGCCGACGATGAAGGTGCCGTGGATGGCGATGCCGAGTTCGTGGCAATCCTTGGTGAACTTCTCGGCGACCTCGACGCGCATGCCCTTCTTGATGTTGTTCAGGATCTGCTGGTTGCCGGACTCGTAGCCGACGAGCAGGAGGCGCAGGCCGTTGTCCTTGAGCACCTTGAGGGTCTCGCGCGGCACGTTCGCCTTGGCGTTGCACGACCAGGTGACGCCGAGCTTGCCCAGCTCACGGGCGATCTCCTCGGCGCGCGGCAGGTTGTCGGTGAAGGTGTCGTCGTCGAAGAAGAACTCCTTCGTCTGCGGGAACTCCTTCAGGCAATACTTGATCTCTTCGATCACGTGGCCGACCGAGCGGGTGCGGTAGGTGTGCCCGCCGACGGTCTGCGGCCACAGGCAGAAGGTGCAGCGGCTCTTGCAGCCACGGCCCGAATAGAACGAGATGTAGGGGTGCTTCAGGTAACCGATGAAGTACTTCTCCATCTCGAGGTCGCGCTTGTACACGCTCGTGACGAAGGGCAGCTGGTCCATGTCGGTCATGATCTCGCGGTCCACGTTGTGGATCACGACACCGTCGGCGTCCCGGTAGGAGAGGCCCTTGATCTCGGACATCGGCGTGCCGTCGGCGACTTCCTTGACGGTGAAGTCGAACTCGTTGCGGGCGCAGAAATCGATGCACGGGGCCTGGGCCATGGCGCCGGCGGCATCCACGGCGACCTTGGCGCCGATGAGACCGGCGATGAGCTTCGGATTGGCGGCCTTGAGCGCCTCGACGGTCTTCACGTCGGACTTGAACGACGGCACCGAGGTGTGGAGCACGACGAGGTCGAAATCGTGCGCCTGGGCGACGATCTCGGGCAGCTTGATGTTGTGCGGCGGGGCGTCGATCAGCTTCGAGTTCGGCACCAGGGCGGCCGGCTGGGCGAGCCAGGTCGGGTACCAGAACGACTTGATCTCGCGCTTGGCCTGGTAGCGGGAGCCGGCGCCGCCGTCGAAACCGTCGAAGGTGGGGGCCTGCAGGAAGAGGGTGCGCATGGGGTTCAAGGCCTCAGCGAGAGCAAGGGACGGGTGGGATCGAGGAACTAAAAGCGAAGATCAGAGCGAGGATGCACCAGCATCGTGGCCGAGGCTTCCCTCCGGGATCAGTGTGCCATCTGCAACCACCCGATAATCGTGGCCCTTCCATGTCACCGCCCCCGACACGAAGCTCCATGAGAAGTTCGCAAACGAGAGGATGTCGCGAATCGGCAACAGCCAGTAGGGGTGCGGCGCCAGACCGAAGGCCCGCTCGAGGCGGACGCACAGGACGATCCGGCAGGCGAGCGCCAGGGCGGCCACCGCCAGGGCGCTGGTGCCGGCCCCCGGAATCAGGGCGCCGATCAGGGCCAGCGGGAAGGCGTGGGTGACGATGGAGCCGGCATAGCCCGCCGGATCGACGTTGCGGATGGTGCGGTTCCAGCGGAGTTCATGGCTCCACAGACCGGCGAGATCGGTGTCGACGCAGGTGTGCCCGACGGTGACGGTAGGGATGGCCACGAGGCCGCCCTTGGCCCGCAGGGCCTCGCCGATGGCGTAATCGTCCGCGAGGTCGTCGCGAAACGCCTCGAAGCCGCCGATCTCGGCCAGCGCCACTGTGGTGAAGGCGATGGTGGAGCCGAAGCAGGGCTTGGCGAGGCCGAGCGAGGTTCCCATCACGACGTTGGGCAGGAACTGCACGTCGATGGCGAGGGCCGAGAGATGCGCCCAGATGCCCCGGTGGGCCGGTACGCCATGATACAGGCAGGTGACGCCGTTGATGCCGGGCTGGCCCAGCTCCGCGACGATCCGGGCAAGGTAATCCGGCTTCACCACCATGTCGCTGTCGGCGAGCACCACCACGTCGTGCGCGATCTCGGCCGACATGTTGATGAGGTTGGAGACCTTGCGGTTCGAGCCGTGCTGGCGCGCGTCGATCACGAGGTCGAGGCGCAAGTCCGGATGCGCCTGGATCAGGCGGCGCACCACCGGAATCGCCGGATCGGTGACGTTCTGGACACCGAACACGATCTGTACCGCGCCGGCATAATCCTGGCGGCAGAAGGTCTCGAGGTTTTCGAAGAGGTTCGGCTCGATGCCGCAGAGCGGCTTCAGCATCGTCACCGACGGCAGCACGGCGTCGGCGGATAGCGACGGCACCGCCTTGCGCACGAAGCGTCCCGCGAGCACGGCGGCGGCGAGGCCATAGACGCACCCTGCCAGCGCGAGCAGCAGGAAGAGGTGCGAGAGCCAGGTCAGGTCCATGGAGAGCATCGCTCGGTCACGGTTCTCGTGAGAGTGCCGCGGGATGAGCGGCGCGAAAGGCGGACGGGTCGGGAAGCGGTGGGCGGAGACTTCGGACGAACAGACTGGGACGGGAGGGCTTGGTACGGTGCCGGTTGTCGTCCGGTGGCGAGGGTCTCTCGCCCGACTTCAAGGCGCCGGTTTGACGGCGAGCATGCCGGCGGTGCGTTCACGCATGAATTTCAGCAATCCGTCGGCACCGCCGGCCTTGAGCGGGTCGGCGAAGCTGGCGCGCATGCTCGCGATCTCGCTGACGGTGCCGTTGAGATACACGTCCTGGACGGTGTTGGCGGGACCCACGAGGTAATCCACTTGCGAGCTGTCGCCATCGGCATTGGCCACGTCGGTCTGGACCACGCGGTTGGCGCCGCGGGCCTCGCTCTGCGGCTTGACCTCGAACTTGCCGCCGATGGCCTGCGCCAGGCGGGTGGCATAGGTGGCGGTGAAATAGCGGCCGAACGCCTCGGTGAGCGCCCCCTGCTGCTCGGGCGTGAAGCCCTTCCATTTCGGGCCCACCGCGACGCGGGCCATGGTGGGAAAATCGAACGTGGTGTCGAGGGTCGGCCCGATGGCGGCGGCCCTGTCCTTCACCGCACCGGGTCCGCTCTTCAGCGCCGCCTCGAAGCTCGCGTACAGAGTCCGCACCGACTGTACCGCCGGATCGTCGGCCGCGTGCGCACCGACGCTCAGCAGCGCGCTCGCGAGGCCGACCATGAGGAGGCGGGTCAGGCGCACTTCTTGAGACCTTCGATCTCGGTCGGGCGCAGCCCGATCACGGCGCGGTCGTTCGCCGAGCCGTAGACGGGTGCCAGCACCGGGAAGGCGTCGGCGGGAAAGCCGTCGCGACGAAGCCCGAGATCGCTCTCCTGCGCGTTGGCCGCCTCGGCTTCGGCGCCGTCCTTGCCTTCGAGGGCATGCCAGGCGATCAGCCCGGGAACACCGACGAGGAGATCGGCGAGCCGCTTGACCAGCGAGAGAGCGAGGGCAGCCTCGGCCGGGATGCCGAACACCGCACAGAGTGCGATCAGGCCACCCTCCTGGGCACCGAGGGCGCCGGGTACGGCGAAGGCCGCGCCGCGCACCGCCTGCGCCAGGCTCTCGATCACCAGGGCTTCGGCGAAGCTCACCGGATAGCCCATGAAGTGCAGGGCGACGTAGACCTCGGCGGTGCCGATCACCCAGCCGATCAGGTGGACGCCGATACCGCCAGCGATCCGGCCGGGATGGCCGTAGAGGCGCTTCAGGTTCTCGTACAGCACCTCGATGGCGCCGAGCGCCCGCCATTCGCGCGCGGCGGCGAACCGGCTCACGAGGGCCTGGATCAGCTTGTGGCCGCTCCGGCGCTGGATCAGGTAGAACGCACCGAGCGCCGGGGCCGCGATGGCGAGGCCGCCGGCCACGGTGCGGACGATGGGACCGTCGCCCGCGAGCCAGGCCAGCAGAACCACGCCGGCCACCGTGAACAGGAACTGCGTCACCGCCTGGGTCATCAGGTCGACGAACATGCTGGCGCCCGCGAGGCCACCGACGACACCGCGCTTGGTCAGCAGGCGCGCGCCGACGAAGTCGCCGCCGACCTGGGCCACCGGCAGCAGGGTGTTGATGCCCTCGCGCACGAAGCGCAGGGTCACGCAATCCATCAGGCTCGGACGACCGTCTTTCGGGAAGATCACGAACCAGCCGAGACCGGCCCAGGCCACCGCGACGGCGCGCGCCACGACGACGACAAGGGCACCCCATCCGGCGCTGACCACGGCCGCGGCCACGTCTTCGAGCCCGGAGGACAGGAACAGTCCGACGACCGTGCAGAGACCGGCGATCAGAGCCAATGTCGTCAGACGCTTCATGGTCCCCTTTCGGCCCGGCAGACGGATGATTTCCGAAGAAACCCCGCCGTGGTTCCGGCCCAAAAAGACTGCCGGAAGCGGTGGATATCCTTCGAAGTTGCAGCTTTGGAATCCGTTGTCTATCACCCGATAGACACAGTGCGGACATAAGCGGCAGAGGGCTGAGCGCCCGAAAAGCAGCCGTGCGCAAGGGCACAAGGGCAAGGGTCAGGAAACGTAGTGATGGACCGCGAAACACACATCACGGCAGAGCATGCCGTGCGCGATGACGGACATGCCGACCGGTATGCGTCGGGCGGATCGGGCGCGCCGGGCGCACCGGCACCGAAATCACCCGTGATGGCGTGGAACGAGTGGGATCCGCTCGAGGAGGTCATCGTCGGAAGTCTCGACGGTGCGACCATTCCGTCACACCATCTCACCGTCATCTTCAACCTGCCGCGGGCCGCCCAGCCGTTCTATCGCTTCGCCGCCGGCTTCCGCTATCCGAAGTTCATGAAGACGCTCGCGCAGAAGGAGCTCGACAACTTCATCTCCATCCTCGCCGGCGAGGGCGTGAAGATCCGCCGCCCCGACGCGATCGATTTCTCGAAGAAGTACAATGCCCCGCGCTGGTCCTCGCGCGGCTTCTGCGTGGCCTGTCCGCGCGACCCGTATCTCGTGATCGGCGACGAGATCATCGAGAGCCCGATGTGCTGGCGCTCGCGCTATTTCGAGGGCGATGCCTACCGCTCGCTGTTCAAGGAATACTTCCGCGCCGGCGCGCGCTGGACCTCGGCGCCGCGGCCGCAGCTCACCGACGAGCTGTACAACTACGATTACCGGGTGCCGAACCTGAAGGCCGGCGAGCCGATGCAGTTCACCGTCAACGAGTTCGAGCCGGTCTTCGACGCCGCCGACTTCGTGCGCTGCGGCCGCGATCTCTTCGTCACCCGCTCCAACGTGACCAACCTGATGGGCATCGAGTGGCTGCGCCGCCACCTCGGCCCCGGCTTCCGCATCCACGAGATCGAGAGCCGCTGCCCGCAGCCGATGCACATCGATTCGTCGTTCATGCCGCTGGCTCCCGGCAAGGTCCTGGTGAACCCGGACTACATCGACGTCGAGAAGCTGCCCGCCGTGCTCAAGAAGTGGGACGTGCTGATCGCCCCGCGCCCCGACCCGGTCGAGGGCTTCATGAGCAAGATTTCGATGTGCTCGCCATGGACCTCGATCAACGTGCTCGCCCTCGACGAGAAGAAGATCGTCGTCGATGCCAGCCAGCCGACGCTGATCAAGGCGCTCAAGGATTGGGGTTTCGATCCGATTCCGGCGCCGTTCCTGTCCTATGGCCCGTTCGGCGGTTCGTTCCATTGTGCGACCCTCGACGTGCGTCGTCGCGGCATCCTGAAGTCGTACTTCTAGTCTCGATTCCGGTCGCGGTTCTTCCGCGGCCGGCCCGCTCCATCGTGGCCTTGCCGACACAGCGGGACGCAAACGGATGAAAGCGACGCTTCGCTCGTGCCGTGCGGGAGTTTTGTGTCCATAACCCTCGGGTTGGACACACAGGAACGCTCGATGCCGCTTCGCTCTCTGCCGCTTCGCAGGACGCGCCCCGCTATGGCTGCAGCCCTCGTCGCCGGCCTCGCATCCGGCCAGGCCGCGCAGGCCGCCGATATGCCGGTCATTCAGCCCGGGCCCACCTTCACGCAGGTCGACCCCAGCCTCTGGGTCGTGACCCTGACCGCGAATGTCCAGGCGACGCCGAGCTATCCCGGTTCGGAGACCTATACGGCCATCGGATATCCGTCCCTCGCCATCCGCAGGGCGGGAACGCCGGTGCGGTTCACCGCACCCGACGACGGCGTCAGCCTGTCGCTGTTCGACGGCCCCAACTTCCAGTTCGGTCCGACCGCGCGCTATGTCTCGGGCCGCTATTATGGCGACGACCGGCGCCACCTCTTCGGCCTGCGCGATGCGCGCTTCGCCATCGAGCCGGGTCTGTTCCTCGAATATTATCCTGTCGCTTGGCTTCGCACGCGCGTCGAGCTCCGTCATGGCGTCTACGGCCATCACGGCTTCGTCGGCACGGTCGGCGCCGATGTGATCCAACCCTTCGGCCGGTGGCAGGTCTCGCTCGGGCCGCGCTTCAACTTCGGCGACGAGTCGTATGCCCGCAAGTATTTCGGCGTCTCGCCGATCGAGGCGGCGGTCAACGGCCGGCTCACCGCCTACCGTCCCGACAGCTTCACTACGGTCGGTGCCCTCGGCGCCCTCACCTACGTGTTCGACGAGCGCTGGGCGGCAACGGGCTATGTCGGCTACAACCGCATCGTCGGCTCATCGGCCGGCAGCCCGCTGGTGCAGCGCGATTTCGGATCGCCGAACCAGTACACCTTCGGCATGAAGGTGAACTACTCGTTCACGATGCCGGCCTTGTTCTGAGGTGACTGGCGGCGCAGCGCGCGCCGCCACGCCACGCCCGCGAGAGCAACGGCCAGCCCGTATTGAAGCAGGCCGTTCTCACCGAGGTCGGACGGGGCGACGTGCCATGCGATCGCGAGCCGCGTAAGGCCGTTGAGCGCAATCAGGCCGGCGCAGAAGATCGCGGCTGTGACGAGGGCGGCGACGAAATCGGGCATGGCGGTGCATCCGGCTGTCCCACGGATGCGTCAAGCAAAGCCCGCGCCAGGGTCGGTCGATCGCAGCCCCGCCATCTCACCCTTGCGGTGGACGCGTGGCGATCATCGACGGACGCTGCGCGAAGCGCTCGGACCACGTCGCCAAGGCGGGGGCGCCCGTGCGCCAATCCATCTCCGCGAACCGCAGATCGAGATAGCCGAGCCCGCACCCGATCGCGATCGTGCCGATATCGACGCGCGCGCCGAGCGACGCGGCCTGGACTTCGAAGCGGCCGAGCGCGCCTTCGATCTTGGCCGTCTGCCCCGCGATCCAGGCCTCCGAGCGTTCGGTCTCGGGGCGCACGGTGAGTTCGTAACGGATCAGCAGCGCCGCATCGAGCATCCCGTCGGCGGTGGATTGATCGTCGAGGGCGGTCCAGCGGGCCTCGCCGGCCTTCGGGAACAGGTCGCCCGCACCGAGGGCATCGAGATATTCACAGATGACGCGGCTGTCGGCGCGCGCATGGCCGTCGTCGTCGATCAGCGTCGGGACCTGGCCGAGGGGGTGATGCGCGAGGATCGATCCGTCGCGCTGGGTCGGGTGGGCTGCGCTCGGCAGGAGCGCGATCCGTCCAGCCAGCCCGAGTTCATGGGCGACGACCATGACCTTGCGCACGAACGGCGAGAACGGCGAGTGGAACAGCTTCATCGTGAGGCCTCCGAACCGCGACGGGACGACTCACTTCGGCCGCAGGCGCTCACGGCCGGCGCATCGGCTTGGCCCGCGCCGTCTGGGCCGTTGCCGCGGCCGGGGTCGCCACCGGGGCGGTCGTCCGCGGGGTTTCGAGCACGAGACGCTTGACCGGCCAGCCATCGCCCCAGCGTTCCATGTCACTGAACCGCGGATTGCTCTTCAACGACGTGGCATCGTTTGCGCCGAAGGCCGCCGTGGCCGCGAGGTCGAAGCTCTTCCAATAGGCGAGGTAGTCGAGGCTGTCGGCACGCGCATTGTTGATCTGCGCCACCAGGGTGGTCTGCTCGCCGGTCAGCGACATGTCGGCCGACCACTTGAACGGGGGGGCGGGCTGCTTCGGATCGCGCGGCGGCTCGGGCGGCAGCTTGATCGCACCGGCATCGTAGGCCGCATCGATGGCGGCGGGGGAGGCCAGCGTCGCGGTGAGGGCGGGGAAGCCGTGATCGTCCGAGAGCGCACGCACCAGCAGCTTGCGCTCCTGCGGCACGCCGCTCGCCTCCCGCAACACGCGACGGGCGGCCAGATCGGCGGCGCGCGCATCGCGATCGCCGATCATGGCGACCATCAGGGTTTCGGGGGCGATGCGGGACAGGTCGCGAAGGACGATGCCGCGCGCGCGCGCGTCGCTGGCGATCCCGCCCGGCATGACCGCGAAGACGAGGCGCGGGACCGGCAGGCCCTGCTCGCTCGCATCGGCGGCGATGTTGACCGCCACCGGCGCGCCGGCCAGATGCCCGATCAGCGCGACCTTCGTCAGATTGGGCTTTGCATCGGGATCGCTGGCGAGATCGGCAAGAGCGCCCTTGAGCAAGCGCTCGGCAATGGCGCTGGCGTCCGCCGGCCGGGTCCGGTTGATCTCCTGGAAGCGCGGGAACAGGACAAGGTAGCCGTTGCGGGCGAGGTGATCGATCCAGCCGCCATAGGCCTGCGGGTTCGGGGCACCCCAGGCGTGGAGGAACACCGCGACGGGCCGCCCCTCCGCGGGGGCAGGCCCGGATTTGTAGAATACAAATGTCGCCGCATTGGCTCGCCCGAGCCCGCGCTTGATGATCGTCGCCGAGCGTTCGCCGACGCCTCCCGGGCCCTCGGCCGGCTGAGCCGGCGGCGGAGCCGCGAAGGCCGGATTTGCCGTCGCGGCCAACAGAGCAAGACCTGAGGCAACAAGACCTGCGGCGGCAAAGCCTCCGGCGGAGAGGCCGAGGCGGACTATCAGGCGCATGGAATGCTCGACTTCATCGATCCGGGGCCACGTGAACGCGACCAGTTCGACATAGCAGATCTGATTATCGGTGCGACCGCTCAGAAAAAGACGTCGCTCGGTGCGGTATTAGCGCCGCACTTCGGTCGTCGGACTCACGCCGCAAAGAGGGAAAATCAGACGTCGATGCCCGAACTCTCGCGATGGGCATCGATTAGAGCCGCAAGCTGCATCAAATGATCGGGCTGCGACGCGTCGGTAACGTCATCGTAGAGGACGCGAAGGTCGTTTCCGAGTGCCGACAGCATCCGCGTCTCGGAGAAGACCGTGAGAGACGGCCGCAAAGAGCCGGTCTCTGCTGTCCAGGCACTGGCGGTGGTTGTCATGCTGGTCCCGAACGTGGTTTTCGATCGGTGCCATCCATCGGCCGCCGTTGCGAAGACCTGATCAACGGACGAAGCGCCTCAAGTTTCCAGGTCGCCCTTGATATTTTCCGCGCTGACGCCAGTCCGGCTGAGCGCCGGCGGCGAACCGATCACGTCGAGGCCGGGCTGCGACTTCGGCGGCAGGCCGGCGGCTTCCTCGACCCAGGCGAGGATGTCGGGCGCCCGCCAGGGCTTGGGAATGAAGGTCGCGGAGACGCGCAGGTCGCTTGGCTGGTCGCCGGCATCGCCGGAGGTGAGCAGCACCCGCACCCGCGGCCAGGTCACGCCGATGATGCGGGCCAGCTCGAAGCCGCCGATCGGCCCCGGCGTCCGCACGTCCGAGAACACCACGCTGACCTCGTGGCCCCGGTCGTTGAGGATGGCCAGCGCCCGCTCCGCGGTCTCGGCTTCGATCACCCGGAAGCCCGTCTCCTCGAGCAAAGCCGCCGCGAGGAAACGCTCGTCGGGTTCGTCCTCCACGACGAGGATGACAGGGCGCGTGTCCGACGGATTCACAGCACTCATGGGTTCGGACTGCTCTTCAGGCCAGGGCGGCGTGCCGCTCCTCATGTTGCGTCATGTGTGAATTAACCTGTCAATGTGTCGAACCTGCGGGTCTGTGAGAAAATACCCGCGGCGAATGCATCGCTGAAGCGTCAGGCGACGCCGTTCGCCTTGAGGAAAGCCAGAGCCCGCGCCCAGCCATCCTCCGCATCGACCTTGCGGTAGCTCGGGCGGTAATCCGCGTGGAAGCCGTGCGGCGCTTCCGGGTAGAGCACGAGCTCGACGGATTTTCCCGCCGCCTTCGCCTTGTCGCGCGCCGCCTCGATTGCGGCCACCGGAATGCCGGTATCGGCGGCCCCGTAGAGGCAGAGCAGTGGCGCGTTGATCTCGGCGGCCACGTCGTCACCGGTGCGCGGCTGGATCGCGGTGCGCTCGCCCCCGACCGGGCCGTACCAGGCCACGCCGGCCTTCAGGTCCTTGCGGTGGGCGGCGTAGAGCCAGACCCCACGGCCTCCGCGGCACCAGCCCATGGTGCCGATGCGGGCCGCGTCGCCATTCGCCGCCGAGACCGCCCAGGATGCGGTAGCGTCGAGGTCGGCGATCCATTGTGCGTCCGGCGTCTTCGAGATCACGTCCCGGATGATCACCTTGGCATCGGTCATCGTCGAGAGATCGCCCTGCCGGGCGTAGAGCTCGGGAGCCACCGCGCAATACCCCGCCTTGGCGAGGCGCCGGCAGATGTCCTTGATGTAGTCGTGGACCCCGAAGATCTCCTCGATCACGAGGATGATCGGAAACGGCCCGTTTCCCTGTGGCATGGCCCGGTAGCCCGGCATCGGCCCGTCGGCAGCCGGGATCTTCACCTCGCCGGCCTCGATCCCGGTGCTGTCGGTGTGGATGACCTGCGCCTCCACTGCCGTCGTTGCCAGGGTCAGCCCGGTCATCAAGCTCGTCATCACGAACCCGCGCCGCGAGAAGGGTGGGTTCAGGAGGCCGTCGAGGCCTTGGAGTGACGCTCCGTCGCGCTGTCCAGTGTCGTCGTTCTGCATGATTGCCCTCGCGGTCTCATCGGACACCTAGGGCGTCCGGCCGCGACAACCATGCGTCTTCCATCATCGGGCGCCGGATCTACAGGGCGGCGCTGTGATGCGCGGTCTGCCCGGCGCGCTGCGGCACGGGGCCGTTCGGTGATCCGCCGCGGCGCGCGGCGATACGGGCGTCGGCTGTAGACGGGCGTTTGCGGGCGAGCGGCTTCGATGCCGATACCGGCCGAACCATGTCGGCGAGCGCGACGAATTCATCCGACGCTCTTGCCGCGCCCTGCCCCGCGTTCAGACCGAAGCCGATGGCGAAGGATTGCGCCAGCGCCGGATCGCGAACGATTCCGAACGCATCGAGGGCTGCCAGGAACGCCTCGCGAAACGGACGCAGGCTACACCAGGTCTTCTCGGACAGGTGAAGCGGCCACTCCCAAAGCGCGCCCTGGCGGCGCATGGCGATGGTCTCGCGGGCGACGAAATATCCGGTCCCGGTATGTTCGAGGCCGTCCGCGAGCACGCGCCAATCCGCGTTCGCGAACAGGGCAGCCTCGGGCGCGCATGCGTCGTCGGGATCCAGGTCGATCATGATGTCCCCTCGTCGACGTCATCCGATCGGCGCAGGGGCCCAACCGGATTCGGTTTAGAACATTAAGGGAACACTGGTATCAAACGAATCCGGCGTCAAGGCGAATGTTCACCATGCGTTCGGCAGTGCGGACCTAGCGCTGCTGGAACAGCGGGTGCTCCACCGTGTCGCCGGAGCGGATGCCGAGACGCGCGGCGGTTCCGGCATTGAGTTCGAGTACGGACAGCACGGGCTCGCCGGAGGGAATCACCTTGGTCGAGAGCGGCTCGGTGTCGGCGGCGACCCGCACGATGGTGCCGTTGGCCCGGATGAACACCATGTCGAGGGGCAGGTAGGTGTTCTTCATCCACATCGCCACGGGCGCCACCGCGGCGAAGTCGAACAGCATGCCGTGCTCGGGGGCCATGCTGCGCCGGAACATCAGGCCGCGCGACCGGTCGGCATCAGTGCGCATCACCTCGACCTCGAACCGGTGGGGACCCGTGCGGGTGGTGATGACCAGGGGCTCGACGACCCCCGCTTTGCTGTCCTGCGCTTCGGCGTCTCTGGGCGAGGCGCTCGCCGCAACGAGGCAGAGCAAGGCAGCGGCAAGGGCACCGCGCACATCGCGAAAACGATCAGGAATCACGCAGCGTCATCCGTCAGTGAGAGGCCGGCAGCGTACCGTCGGGCAGGCGGACTTCGGCTGCCATCTTGCCCTTCGAGCCGTCACCATATCGGACCAGAACGGTTTCGCCGGGCTTGAGTTCGGCAATGCCGTAACGGCGCAGGGTCTCCATGTGAACGAAAATATCCGGCGTGCCGTCGCCGCGGCTGAGAAAGCCGAACCCGCGCAGGCGATTGAACCACTTCACCACCGCCGGTTCGAGCCCGCTCGTCGGCGTCACGGTGACGTGGGTGCGGGGCATCGGCAGTTCGGACGGGTGCAGTGCCGTCGACTGGTCGAGGGAGATCACCCGGAACGCCTGCCAGCCACGCGGCCGCTCGGTGGCCTCCACCACGACGCGCGCGCCTTCGCTGGCACCCGGGAACCCGTCCCGTCGCAGGCAGGTGATGTGAAGCAGCACGTCCGCCGTGCCGTCGTCGGGCACGATGAATCCGAAGCCCTTGGCGACGTCGAACCACTTGATGCGTCCGGCCACCTCGATGAGGTCGAGGGGGCGCTGGTCGTCGCTGGTCAGAACGTCGTCGGTCTCACCTGCCGAACGCCGCCCCAATGGGCCTGATCCGAAATCGTCCGACATGCACTCGACCCACACCGAATCACGTGTCGCGATCCTTGACGGGAGATTAACAAAGTCGGGACTCGGCGGAAGCCCGTTTGCGAGTCCCTGCTGCCTTTCGATGATGCAATCTTCGTCGAGGCGGTGCCGGAGCAACAGCCAACCCGGCATGCGCCGCGACATTTGCGTGGTCCGAGGTGCTCTTATGGGGCATCGGGCGTGTCGGCACGCTGCGGTCGAGGCCTCGGCGGATCGCCGCGGAAACGCTTTTTGTGTGAGGCCGCCCGGGACGAAATCACGCAAAGGCGACTTGAGGAAAGCACGGAGCCGGTTCCGTGTTCGTAAAAACGCCTCTAAGGCCGCTCCATGGCGACCCAGCTGCTTCTCCCGACCCACCGACTCTCGCCGATCCGCCCGCGGTTCGATGCCATCGACGCGGTCCGTGGCATCGCCTTGCTGGCCATGGCGAGCTACCACGCGACCTGGGACCTCGGTTACCTGCGCCTGACGCCCGAGAGCTACGCGTTGACGCCTGCGGGCAAGGCGGCTGCGTACGGGATCGCCGGAACGTTCCTCGTCCTCGTCGGAATCGGCCTCGTGCTGATGAACGGTTCCGGCCTGCGGACCCGGGCCTACCTGCTGCGTCTCGCCCGCATCGGTGGAGCGGCCCTGCTGATCACCGTGGCGACACTCTTCGCGTTCCCACAGAGCTACATCTTCTTCGGCATCCTGCATTGTATCGCCCTGTCGAGTGTGCTCGCGCTGCCGTTCCTGCGCCTGCCGATTGGGGTGACGGCTGTCGTTGCCGCGAGCGTCCTCGCCCTGCCCCACTTCGTCTCCGGCGCCGGGATCCTCGACGCACCCGGATTGCGCTTCCTCGGTCTCGGCGTGACCCCGCCACAGACCAACGACTACGTGCCGGTGTTCCCGTGGTTCGGCTTCGTGCTCGTGGGGGTGGCGCTGGCGCGTTTCGCCTTGCCGCGCTTCGCCGGCTCGCGGATCGCCGCATGGCAGCCGACGCGATGGCCCGGGCGGCTCGCGGCGTTCGCCGGCCGGCACAGCCTGGCGGTCTATCTCATCCACCAGCCGGTTCTGCTGGCGCTCCTCACCGGCCTCGTCGCCCTCACGGGTCCGCACCCACGGGCGGGCTTTTCGGATTTCCGCAAGGATTACGTCGCCAGTTGCGCCCGGACCGGCGGCGAGGTGCATGCCTGCCGGATCGCGGCGCGGTGCGTCGCGCAGGCATTTCGCCGCGAAGGCTTGTGGGCCGACGCGCCCCGCAGCTTCACCGTCGTCGAGCGCGTCAAGGCGCAGTCTTTGTCCCAGGCCTGCTACGATGCGGCCGAGGGGTCGGCGCCGCCCCCATGACGAGGCGGCACCGGACGGGCCTCAATCCTTGGCGCGTTCCACGTATGACCCGTCTTCCGTCATGATGACGACGCGGGTGCCGACGGCGACATGCGGCGGCACGGCGGTCCGTACGCCGTTGGAGAGGATCGCCGGCTTGTAGGAGGAGGAGGCCGTCTGGCCCTTCATCGCCGGCTCGGTCTCGACGATCTCGAGGGTGACGCGCTGGGGCAGCTCGATGGTGAGCGCCACCTCGTTGTGCGACGCGACCATCACGGCCATGCCCTCCTGGAGGTAGGGGGCGGCATCGCCGATCACGTCCTTCTGGATCGCCACCTGCTCGTAGGTCTCGGGGTTCATGAAGTGGAAGCCCTCGCCGTCCTGGTAGAGGAAGGTGTGCTCGCGGTCCTCCACGAAGGCGCGCTCCACCGACTCGGTGGTGCGGTAGCGCTCGGACACCTTCACCCCGTCGGTGATACGGCGCATATCGAGCTGGGTGACCGGCGTACCCTTGCCGGGGTGGATGTTCTCGATCGTCAGGATGACGTAGAGCTTGCCATCCTTGTCGACGACGTTGCCCTTGCGGAGCGTAGAGGCGATCACCTTCACGGGGTCAGGTCCTGTTCGTGTCACGAGAAACGGGTGCGTCGCCCCGAGCGGTTCAGCCCCGCGGGAGCGACATTGTGTGCCCGCCACTATCCTATCCGCGGCCCCGTTGCCAGCCGCCGCGCATGACGCTGCGTGGCGCGACCCTGACCGTTTGCGCGGCATGACCCGTCCCTCGCCCTGGTGGGACCCACACCGGCACGCCGACCGGCGCCCCGCGCTGATGGCGCGCAACCGCATCACCGCCGCCCTGCGCGCGCATTTCGCCGCCCGCGATTTCGTCGAGGTCGAGGCCGCCGCGCTTCAGGTCTCCCCCGGCAACGAGGCGCATCTCTCTGCCTTCGCCACCGCGATGATCGGTGCCGACGGGGCGGCGCATCCGCTCTATCTCCACACCTCGCCCGAATTCGCCTGCAAGAAGCTGCTGGCGGCCGGCGAGGACAGGATCGTCAGCTTCGCCCGTGTCTACCGCAACCGCGAGCGCGGCCCCCTGCACCATCCCGAATTCACCATGCTCGAATGGTACCGGGCCTGTGCCGGGTACGACGTGCTGATGCGCGACTGCGCCGACCTCCTGGCGCTGGCCGCCGATCGGGCCGGGGCGCGGCGCTTCACCCACCGCGGCAAGGAGGCCGATCCCTGCGCCGAATTCGAGCGCATCACCCTGGCGCAGGCTTTTGCCGAGCGGGCCGGGATCGACCTCCTCGCCACGATGGCGGCGGACGGCACCACCGATCGCGCGGCGCTCGCCGCTGCCGTGGGCGCCGCCGGGCTGCGGGTGGCCGCCGACGATACCTGGGCGGACCTGTTCAGCCGCGTGCTCGTCGCCCGCATCGAGCCGCATCTCGGCATCGGGCGTCCGACGATCCTGTGCGAATACCCGGTGAGCGAGGCGGCGTTGGCCCGCCCCAGCCCGCGCGACCCGCGTGTGGCCGAGCGGTTCGAGCTCTATGCCTGCGGCGTCGAACTCGCCAATGCGTTCGGCGAACTCACCGATCCGGTGGAGCAGCGCCGCCGCTTCGAGAGCGAGATGGCCGAGAAGGCGCGGATCTACGGAGAGACCTACCCCATCGACGAAGACTTTCTCGCTGCCCTCGCCGTCATGCCCGAGGCCAGTGGCATCGCCCTGGGGCTCGACCGCCTCGTGATGCTGGCCACCGGCGCCCCGCGCATCGACGACGTGATCTGGACCCCCGTCGCCGGAGGTGACCGGTGACCCGCCCCCTGCGCAGTCCCGCCGACCTGTTTCGTGTAGGGCTTGTGAGCGCGAGCGCATTGCCCGCCCTGGAGGCCGTAGCCGCGCGCTATGCCGTCTCGGTGACGCCGGACATGGCCGCACTGATCGATCCCACCGATCCGCGCGACCCGATCGCGCGCCAGTTCGTGCCGCGCGCCGAGGAACGCGTCACCCGCCCCGAGGACGATGCCGACCCGATCGGTGACGCCGCCCATTCACCCCTGGCCGGCCTCGTCCACCGCTACCCCGACCGGGTGCTGTTGAAGCCGCTCCATGTCTGCCCGGTCTATTGCCGCTTCTGCTTCCGGCGCGAGATGGTCGGCCCGGACGGGCTCGGTTCCCTGAGCGAGGCGGAACTGGCGGCGGCCTTCGCCTATATCGCCGCGCGTCCGGCGATCTGGGAGGTGATCGTCACCGGCGGCGATCCCTTCGCGCTCTCGCCCCGGCGCCTCGCCCGCATCGCCACGGCGCTCGGCGCCATCGGCCACGTCAAAGTCCTGCGCTTTCACACCCGCGTGCCGGTGGTCGAGCCCGGGCTCGTCACCGACGCTCTCGTATCCGCCCTGAAACGGTTCGGCCGGGCGGTGTTCGTGGCGCTCCACGCCAACCATCCGCGCGAGTTCACGCCCGCTGCCATCGCGGCGGTGGACCGTCTCGTCGATGCCGGCATCCCGGTGGTGAGCCAGTCGGTGCTGCTTGTGGGGGTCAACGACGACCCGGACACGCTCGAGCAACTGATGCGGACCTTCGTCGAGAACCGGATCAAGCCGTATTACCTGCATCACGGCGATCTCGCTCCCGGCACAGGGCACCTGCGGACCGGGCTCGACATCGGCCAGTCGCTGATGACGGCCCTGCGCGGTCGCCTCTCGGGCCTGGCCCAGCCGCTCTATGTCCTCGACATCCCCGGCGGCCACGGCAAGGTTCCGGTGGGGCCGGGCTACCTGCGCGCGGAGGCCGCCGGGTGGCGGGTCACCGATCCACAAGGCGTGGAGCACGCTTATCCGCCGGTGAGGCCGGTGGCGTGATGCGGTCCCAACCATCGGCTTGTCACCAGACCGCGTCGGGTCCCACCCATGCCGCATCCTCCGTTTTTCGAAGGTAACACCCGCCGATGTTCTTCCCGCTCTCGAAGCTGATCTACTTCGTCGTCACCCCATCGAACTTCTTCATCCTGATCGGGCTTTTCGGCACGGCGCTCCTCCTCCTGGGACGCCGGCGTCGGAGCGGGTTGACGCTCGTGGCGATCGGGGCGCTGGGCCTGTTCGCCGGCGGGCTGGCGCCGCTCTCGGCGGTGGTGGCGTTGCCGCTCGAGGACCGGTTCCCGGCCTTCGTGGCGGATGGCGAGCCGGTGGCCGGCATCGTCGTGCTCGGCGGCGCGGTCGACACCAATACCTCCGCCAAACGCGGTGAATTCGCGCTCAACGATGCCGGCGAGCGCCACATCGCCATGGCCGATCTCGCCCGGCGCTACCCCCAGGCCCGGCTGGTCTTCTCGGGCGGCGGCTCGACGCAGGATGGCGGCCCCAATTCCGAAGCCGGCTTCGTCGGGCGGTTCGCCGATCTCCTCGCCCTGCCCCGCACGCGGCTGATCCTCGAGGACCGCTCGCGCAACACCCACGAGAACGCGGCCTTCAGCGCCGACATGGTCAAGCCGAAGCCGGGCGAGCGCTGGCTGCTGGTGACCTCGGCCTGGCACATGCCGCGTGCGATGGGCTGCTTCCGCCAGGCCGGGTTCGACGTCACCGCCTATCCGGTGGATTACCGCACCGCGGGCTGGAGCGATGCGCGGCGCTTCAACGGCTTCGCCTCGGAGGGGCTGTTGCTGCTCGACCTCGTCACCAAGGAATGGCTCGGCCTCGTCGCCTACCGCCTCGCCGGCTACACTGATGCGTGGTTTCCCGCGCCTCAGGCCTCGTCGACGGCGGTGGACGGCGCGGCGAGCCGATAGACCCCGCGGAAATTCTCCGGATCTTCCACCGGCTTGCCCTTGCGCAGGATCGCGATCTGGCCGGCCTTGGTCATCTGCACGGCGACGCGCCGCACCGGTGGCATCATGGCGCTCCAGGCCTCGGGCTGCGGGCCGCCGATCTCGCGGGCGACCTCCGACGGGCAGATGGTCTTGCCGGGCTCGCGCGCGGAGACGAGGCGCAGGATGGTCTCGGCGATCACCGCCTCGCTCGGTCCCTTGCGATCGGTGCGCGCTGCGGCCTTGGCGGCCTTGGCCGTCGGATCGCCGGTCTTCGGGGCCGGGTTCTTCGGCTGTGCCCGGTTGGGGGCGCCCCCCTTGGATGCCAGCCGCTTGGCGGCGCTGTCCTTGCGCGCGGCCCTGCGAAGCGCGGATTTCGTGACGGGGGGTGTCTCTGAGTTGCTCATGGATGCCATCCCTGCCCGGTTCCATCGTCCTGCGCCAGCAGGGCGGCCCGGATTTTCGAGGCGAACTGGCGTCGCCACATCACGCAGACCACCGCGGTGGTCGTCACCATGAGCAGCCAGGGACTCACGAACCAGCCGAGATAGGCGAGCGCGAAGAAGAACGCCCGCTGGCCCCGCGCGAAGTGGCTGCCGGCCGCGATGTTCATCGCCGCCGCCCGCCGTGCCGCGCGTTCCATCTGTTCGAGGGTGGCACCCGAGCCCTTGGGCGGCACTGCGCCGAGCAGGATCGCCCCATAGTTGAACAGCCGGTAGGCCCAGGAGAACTTGAAGAACGCGTAGACGAACACGACGGCGAGGCCCGCCACCTTGATTTCCCAGGTCGCCCGCGTGGCGATGGCCCCGAAGGGCAGCGATCCGAACAGGGTCAGCACGTCGTCGCCGGAGCGTGACAGCGTAAGCACGCCGCCGAGCGCGATCAGCGAGGTCGAGGCGAAGAACGCGGTTCCGTTCTGCAGCGAGGCGTTGATGGTGGTGTCGACCACGCGGTTGTCGCGCAGGATCAACTGGCGCGCCCATTCGGCGCGCTGCGCATTCATGATCTGGCTGAGGCTGGTGCGTCGCCCGCGCATCCGCGCCACGGCGAGGCCGTATCCGGCCCAGGCGGCGACGAAATAGACCAGCGCGGCGAAATCGAGATACGAGAAATACGCCGTCATCATCCGGTCGGGTGCCGATCGTGCCTGGAATTCGCGACAATTGCGCTCTGCGCGCTAGCCCGGATGCCGGCGTGCTGTCCAGCCGCACCGGGTTTCGATCACTCCGGACGGATGGAAAAGCCCGGAGGAAGCGGTGTCGTACCCCGCTCCGTGACGGCGATGTCCGTCACCTGCGCTCCGGGTGGCCCGTGTCGGCAGGCGGCGAGCATCGCGGCGACCGCCTCCGATTCGCCCGACAGCAGGGCTTCCACCGTCCCGTCCGCCCGGTTTCGGACATGGCCCGAAAGCCCGTGACGGTCGGCTTCCCGCCGGATCCAGATCCGGTAGCCGACGCCCTGGACCCTGCCGCGAATCACGGCCTCGACCACACGAATATCAGCTGTCATGCGTCACGCTCCATCGCGGCGGCGGGCAATGTTCTTCGCCTGCTCTGGCTAAGTGGTGCGGCACCGGCACGCCGTTCAGAGTGAGCCGATCAGGGTGTTCGCCCGCGCTGCCAGCCCCGCAATTCGCCCACATAGGCTGCGGGCAAGTGTGCGGCGGAGGCGGCCCCCACCACGTTTTCGAGGTAGCCGGGCCGCGGCGCCCCCGTTGCGGTGGAGCCGCCGAAATAGATCAGCGCCCGTTTGACCCCGCCCTGCGTGGTCACCGGCTGGTAGGCCTTGGTGTAGAGGCCCGCGGCGACGCCCTCGTAGCGGTCGAGCGCCGGAACATCGGACAGCGCGAGTTCCCACAGCACGCCCCAAACCGTGGCGCGCGGGTCGCGCACCACCGAGGCGTAGCCCTCGCGCATGATGATGAAGCGATGCCGGTTGAGCCGGCCCTGCCCGATCAGCACCGAGCGCGGGCAGCGCGCCGCCATCGCGGCGGCATCCATGTTGGCGCCGTAGGCGAAGTAGAGGGGCATGGCGACTCCGCGGGCACCCTCCCTCACAACGTGAGGCAGGGTCGTCCCGGTATCAGGCGAATTCGAGGATCACCGCGTCGACGGCGAGGCTGTCGCCCTCCTTGGCCGAGATCTTCGAGACGGTGGCGTCGCGCTCGGCGCGCAGCACGTTCTCCATCTTCATCGCCTCGACGATGGCCAGCGGCTCGCCGTTCTTCACCTCCTGGCCTTCGGTGACCAGGATCGCCTTGACGAGGCCGGGCATCGGACAAAGCACCTGCTTGCCCGAGCCGGCATCGACCTTCACCGGCATGAGTGCGGCGAGTTCGGCCTCGCGCCGGGTGAAGACGCGGGCCTCGGCGGCGGCCCCGCCATGCTGGAGCGCGACGCCGTTGAGGAGGCTCCGCACCTGGATCGCCACGCGGGTGCCGGCGATCTCGCCCTGCCACACCGGCTCGCCCGGGCGCCAATCGCTCACCACGTTCCAGACGGTGCCGTCCTCGGCGGTGACGATGAGGGTGCCGCCCACCGCATCCACGGTGACGGGGTAGGATTGCCCAGCCAGGATCACGACGCGGTCGCGCTCGAAATGCAGCAGGCTCGGGTCGCGCATCTGGCCGGAGATGCCGCGCTTGCGCGTATTGAGCTTGTGGTCGATGGCCGCCGCCGCCGCCGCCATGCGTTGGGCGATCTTACCCTCGGGCTGGGGCGCGACGAAGCCGTCCGGAAACTCCTCGGCGATGAAGCCGGTGGAAATGTTGCCCGACCGCCAGCGCGGATGCGCCATCAGGGCCGACAGGAACGGGATATTGTGGCGGATGCCGTCGATGGCGAAGGCGTCGAGGGCCTCGCCCTGCGATTCGATGGCCTGCGCCCGGGTCGGCGCCCAGGTGACGAGCTTGGCGATCATCGGATCGTAGTGGATCGCGATCTCGCCGCCCTCCTCCACGCCGGTATCGTTGCGCACGGTGGCGGCGCCGAACTGGCCCTCGGCCGGCGGGCGGTAGGTGGTGAGGCGGCCGATCGACGGCAGGAAGTTGCGGGTCGGATCCTCCGCGTAGACGCGGCTCTCGACGGCCCAGCCGTTGAGCTTCACCTGATCCTGCGTGAGCGGCAGCGGCTCGCCGGCGGCCGAGCGGATCATCATCTCGACGAGATCGAGGCCGGTGATCATCTCGGTGACGGGGTGCTCCACCTGGAGCCGGGTGTTCATTTCGAGGAAGTAGAACGACTTGTCCTGGCCGGCGACGAACTCGACGGTGCCGGCGGAATCGTAAGCCACCGCCTTGGCGAGGGCCACGGCCTGCTCGCCCATCTTCTTGCGGGTGGCCTCGTCGAGGAGCGGCGACGGCGCCTCCTCGATGACCTTCTGGTTGCGGCGCTGGATCGAGCATTCGCGCTCGCCGAGATAGATGACGTTGCCGTGCTTGTCGCCGATCACCTGGATCTCGATGTGGCGCGGGTCGGTGATGAACTTCTCCACGAAGACGCGATCATCGCCGAAGGACGACGCGGCTTCGGACTTGGCGCGGGCGTAGCCCTCGGCGACTTCGTCGGATGCGTACGCGATGCGCATGCCCTTGCCGCCGCCGCCGGCCGACGCCTTGATCATCACCGGGTAGCCGATCTCGTCGGCGATGGTGACGGCGTGTTCCGGCGACTCGATCACGCCGAGGAAGCCCGGCACGGTGGAGACGTTGGCGGCCGACGCCGCCTTCTTCGACTCGATCTTGTCGCCCATGGCGGCGATGGCGCCGGGATTGGGGCCGATGAAGACGATGCCGGCCGCCTCGAGCGCGCGCGGGAACGCCTCGCGCTCGGACAGGAAGCCGTAGCCCGGATGGACCGCCTGGGCTCCGGTCTGCTTGCAGGCGTCGATGATCTTCTCGATCAGCAGGTAGGACTGTGCCGCCGGCGCCGGGCCGATATGCACCGCCTCGTCCGCCATGGCGACGTGGACCGCATCGCGATCGGCATCCGAGTAGACCGCCACCGTCTTGATGCCCATCCGGCGGGCGGTCTTGATGATGCGACAGGCGATCTCGCCACGGTTCGCGATCAGGATCTTTTCGAACATCGGTCCGCGCACTCTGTATTCAGTCGGGAGGATCGAGGCGCGATGAACGCCCAAGCTCGCATCCGATAAAGCAGTTATGCGGCTTCGGGAAGCTGACCTTGAAGGCTGGTCGATGGTTTCTGGCGGTGATGTTCAGGCCGAATCCATTGTGCGGCGCAATAGAATTCGGATGGGATTACCTCGTCCCGCCTCACCTGGCGGGCGCGGTCGGGTGGACGCTGCCGGCCGGACGGTGGCGTCAGGCGGCGGCCCGGAAGAGTATTTCGGCGTCCTCGGTCTCGATGCGCCGGGTGTTGGCCGCCAACGCAAAGGCGATCAGCGTCTCGTCGCTGGCCTGGGCCTCGCGGACCACCTCGCGGGCGATGCGGGCGGCCAGCGGCGTCGGGCCGACGCCGTTGCGCAGCGATCCGACGAGCCAATGCGCGATCTCGGGATCGATGTAGCCGGTGGGGCGCTCGCCCCAGACCGCGAAGTCGACGATCGCTGCGACCAGGAAGTCGCTGTATTCGGGAGCCGAGACCGCCACCGCGCGGTCGAGGGCGATGAGCATGTCGGCCTCGTCGCGGCCGGTGATGCCATCCGGAAGCACGGTGCGTCCGAGGTCGCTGACGTCGTCGGCCGTGATGCGGCCGGCGGCGACGATACGGTTACAGAAAAGCTGAAGCGAAAGGTTGATCATTGCTTGATGCCTCCCCGGCTTTGTCTGCGCCGGTCCATGTCCCTGTCTATGGATCGACTATGCGGGACGGCATCGTTCAAGCAGTTAACGGCCAAATCTGAATCGATGTTCAGGTTAAAGCCTGATCACGAATGAGCCTTTCCAAAAGATGTCGATGGTGCTGCGCGCTCAGCGCACCACCACCTTGGCGCCGATCGGAACGCGCTCGTAGAGGTCGACCACGTCGGCGTTGAGCATGCGGATGCAGCCCGACGAGACCGCCTGACCGATCTTCTCCGGCTCGTTGGTGCCGTGGATGCGGAACAGCGTGTCCTTCTTGCCTTCGGCCAGGTAGAGGGCGCGCGCGCCGATCGGGCTGGTCGGGCCGCCTTCGAGGCGCTTGGGCAGCTCTGGCCGGCGTGCCAGCATCTCGGCCGGCGGGTTCCAATCGGGCCATTCGCCCTTGCGGTCGACTTCGGCGGTGCCCGCCCAGGCCATGCCGGCATGGCCCACGGCGACGGGGTAGCGCACCGCCTTGCCATCGGGCAGCACATAATAGAGCCGGCGCTCCTTCGTCACGACGATGACGGTGCCGGGGGCTTCCTTGGTGGGATAGTCGATGGTGGTGCGGGCGATCTTCGGGTCGATGGTCGCGTTGGGAGCGAGCTTCATCCACTCCTTGTCGCGGGCCTCTCCCGCAAGCGGAGCCTGTGTCGCCAGCGCGGTCTGCACCACCGGCGCTGTCGGCGCCGCGAGGTTGGCCGTCTGCGTATTGCAGGCTGCGAGCGGGAGCGCGCTGGCGAGGGTGAGGAGTTTCAGGAAGGAGCGCATGATCGGGTCTGTCTCGGTGCCCGCATCAAGGCCGAAGAACATGGTTGATGGGGTCTTGCGCAAGCTAACCCGAGCGCGCATCCCCGCGTAGTGTTCTGCGTTGGTGACGTGGCGCATTTGCATCG
Source organism: Methylobacterium sp. BTF04 (assembly GCF_010692745.1). Taxonomy (GTDB): domain Bacteria; phylum Pseudomonadota; class Alphaproteobacteria; order Rhizobiales; family Beijerinckiaceae; genus Methylobacterium. The sequence goes on along the minus strand of NZ_JAAHTB010000010.1, from coordinate 103,730 downwards.
TCTGTTGCGCAAAAGTAACGAACCAGACGACCGGCTGGTCGGGAGGGATGATTGTGACGACACTCTATGTGAGCCATCCGTCCGCCCTCGATCACGGCCTGCAGACGGGCCATCCGGAAAGTCCCGAGCGCATCCGCGCCATCGAGCGGGTTCTGGAGAACGAGCGTTTCGCCGGATTGGTGCGCGGGATGGCACCGAAGGCCGCGCCCGAAGTGGTGAGCCTCGTCCACCCGGTGCCCTACGTCCAGGCGATCATCGAGGCGGCTCCCACCGAGGGCCTCGTCCAGATCGACGGCGACACGGTGATGTCGCCCGGTACCCTGGAGGCGATTTTTCGCGGGGTCGGCGGCGCGGTCCACGCGGTCGATGCGGTGATGAAGGGCGAGTGCGCCAACGCCTTCGTCGCCATGCGGCCGCCGGGCCACCATGCCGAGCGCATGCAGGCGATGGGCTTCTGCCTGTTCAACAACGCCGCCATCGCGGCGCGCCACGCGAAGGTCGCCCACGGCGCCACCCGCGTGGCGCTGGTGGATTGGGACGTCCATCACGGCAACGGCTCGCAGGACATCTTCTGGGACGATGCCTCGGTGCTCTACGCCTCGACCCACGAGATGCCGCTGTATCCGGGCACGGGCGCGGCCTCCGAGCGCGGCAACCACGACACCATCGTCAACGTGCCCCTGCGCGCGGGCGACGACGGTGAGGTGTTCCGAGAGGTGTTCGAGGCCGGAATCCTGCGCCGCCTCGACGCCTTCGCCCCCGATCTCATCGTCATCTCGGCCGGCTTCGACGCCCATCGCCTCGACCCGCTGGCCAACATCCAGCTCGACGAATCGGATTTCGGCTGGGCCACGCGCCGGCTCATGGAGGTGGCCGACAAGCACGCGGGCGGGCGCATCGTCTCGGTGCTGGAGGGCGGCTACAGCCTCAAGGGACTGGGCCTGTCCGTGGCCACCCATGTGGATGCGCTGATGGGGCGGTGAGGTGTCGCCGGCACAAACAGCGGCGGCATCACGCCAGTCCGCCTCGGCACACCCAAAGGCAGGACCGGTGAGGGTGCGGCGCTGGCCGGCTCACCCGTCCAGACGCTCGTCCCCCAAGAATTCTATGCCGAAGCCCGACAGGCCGACATAGGCCCGTGACGAGGTCGCAAGGTTGCGGATCGAGGTGACGCCGAGATCGCGCAGAATCTGGGCGCCGAGGCCGACTTCGCGCCAAATCCGCACGCGTTGGGCCTCCGCCCCCTCGTCCGCATAGGATTGGAGCGGCACACCCGCGGTCCCATCGCGAAGATAGACCAGGATGCCACGGCCTTCCTTGGCGAAGCGGCGCTGCACCGCCTCGATCTGGCGACCGCCCTCGATCACGTCGGCGACCACGTTGGAGCGGTGCAAGCGCACCAAAACGTCGCTGCCGTCGCCGATCTCGCCGTAGACGAAGGCGAATTGCTGCACGGTCTCGAACGGCGTGGTGTAGGCGTAGCCTGTCACCTCGCCGAACTCGGTCTTGACCGGGAAGTGTCCGACCCGCTCCACCAGCTTTTCGCGCGACTGCCGGTAGGCGATGAGATCGGCCACCGATACGCGCTTGAGCTTGTGCAACTCGGCAAAGGCCGTGATCTGCGGGCCCTTCATCACGGTGCCGTCGTCGTTGGCGAGCTCGCAGATCACGCCCACGGGCGGGAGGTTGGCGAGCTTGCACAGGTCGACGGCGGCCTCCGTATGGCCGGAGCGCATCAGCACCCCGCCATCCTTGGCGATGAGCGGGAAGACGTGGCCGGGGCGCACGAAGTCCGACTCGCCCATATTGCCGTTGGCGAGCGCCCGCACGGTGTTGCAGCGCTGCTCGGCCGAGATGCCGGTGGTGAGCCCGTGCTTGACGTCCACCGTCACGGTGAAGGCGGTGCCGAGCGGCGCGTCGTTGGCGGCCACCATCGGGTCGAGGCGCAGGCGCCTTGCCTCGGTCCGGGTCAGCGGCGCGCAGACGATGCCGCAGGTGTTGCGGACGATGAAGGCCATCTTCTCCGGGGTGCAGAGCGAGGCGGCGACCACGAGGTCGCCCTCGTTCTCGCGATCGTCATCGTCGGTGACGACCACGATCTCACCGCGTGCATAGGCCTCGATGGCTTGCGTGACGTTGGTGTGGGGCACAGGGCTTCTCTTGGAATCTGGATTCCCGGAGCTGGAAGTCTCTCGGAATCGCTGAGCGGATGGGCGTAGGCGCGCAGGCTTCCCCTACACGCCGACTTGCCCCCGATGGCGCAAATAGTGATCGGCGAGCACGCATGCCATCATCGCCTCGGCGACCGGCACCGCGCGGATGCCGACGCAGGGGTCGTGGCGCCCCTTGGTGACGAGGTCGACGTCGCGGTTGTCGCGGGTCACGCTCATCCGGGGCGTGAGGATCGACGAGGTCGGCTTCACCGCGAACCGGCAGATCACCGGCTGGCCGGTGGAGATGCCGCCGAGCACGCCGCCGGCATGATTGGCGAGGAAGGTCGGCGCGCCGGCATTGCCCGAGCGCATTTCGTCGGCATTCTCCTCGCCGCGCAGGGACGCGGAGGCGAAGCCGTCGCCGATCTCGACGCCCTTGACCGCATTGATCGACATCATCGCGGCGGCCAGATCCGCATCGAGCTTGCCGTAGATCGGCGCGCCGAGGCCCGGCGGCACACCCTCGGCCACCACCTCGATCACCGCGCCCACCGAAGAGCCGTCCTTTCGGATCGCGTCGAGATAGGTCTCGTAGTGCTTGGCGGCCTGCGCGTCGGGGCAGAAGAACGGGTTGTTGGCGACCTCGTCCCAATTCCAGTTGGCCCGGTCGATGGCGTGCGGGCCCATCTGGACGAGGGCGGCGCGGATCACCACCCCCTCGGGCAGGACCCGGCGGGCGATGGCGCCGGCGGCGACCCGCGCTGCGGTCTCCCGCGCCGACGAGCGCCCGCCGCCGCGATAATCGCGAATCCCGTACTTGGCGTCGTAGGCGTAATCGGCATGGCCCGGACGATAGCTGTCGCGGATCTCGGAATAGTCCTTCGAACGCTGGTCGGTGTTCTCGATCTCGAGGGCGATCGGTGTCCCGGTGGTGAGCTGGCGCCCGCCGGTGCGATCGTCGGCGAAGACGCCGGACAGAATGCGGACCTGATCGGGCTCGCGCCGCTGCGTGGTGAAGCGCGACTGGCCGGGCTTGCGCCGGTCGAGTTCCGCCTGGATGTCGGCGGCCTCGATCGGAATGCCCGGAGGGCAGCCGTCGACCACGCAGCCGAGGGCCACTCCATGGCTCTCGCCGAAGGTGGTGACGCGGAAGAGGTGGCCGAAGGTGTTGTGCGACATGACGCTCCCGCTCTAGCGCGGGACGGGACGAGTCACAAATGCCCGGCGCGCCACCGGGGCCTGCGGCACAATCGAAGGGGCATCAATCCCCCGGTCGCGCCAACACGCCGCCCGTCATGGGCACCTGCACGCCGGTGGTGCTCGGAAAGGTGATCGGCAGACCCTTGAGCGAGCGCACGGCGAGATGGGCGAAAGCCTGCGCTTCGAGATAGGCCGAGGACCAGCCGATGGCGTCCGCCGTCGTGATCTCGGCGCGCAAATGGTAGTTCAGCAGCCGCACCAGCTCGCCGTTGCGGGCGCCGCCGCCGGCCACGATCCAGCGGGTCGGGATCTCGGGGGCGTGGTCGAGGGCGCGGGCCACCGCCCGCGCGGTGAAGGCGGTGAGCGTCGCCGCGCCGTCCTCGGTCGAGAGCTGCCCGGCGAGCTTGTGCGAGAACCAGTTCCGGTCGAGGGATTTCGGTGGGCGCCGGGCAAAGAACGGGTGGATCAGTAGCCACGCCAGCAGCGGTTCGTCGGGGCGCCCGCGGGCCGCCGTGCGGCCGCCGTCGTCCAGGGGGCGGCCGGTGCGTTCGCGCATCCAGTCGTCGATCAGGGCATTGCCGGGCCCGGTATCGAAGGCGATGACGTCGCCGTTCGACGCGATCAGCGTCGCGTTGGCGACGCCGCCGATGTTGAGGATGCCGAGGGCCCCCTCGAAGCCGGAGGCCCGGGCGAGCGCCTGATGGAACACCGGCACCAGCGGTGCCCCCTGCCCGCCCGCGGCGATATCGGCATGGCGCAGATCCGACACCACCGGAATCCCGAGGCGGCGGCTGAGCGCGGCGCCGTCGCCGATCTGCACGCTCATGCGCTGGTCGGGGCGGTGGACCACGGTCTGGCCGTGGAAGCCGACCACATCGATGTCGGAGGCCTTCAGGCCGTTATCGGCCAGGAAGCTCTCCACCGCCTCCGCATGCGCCGCGGTGACGAAGGCTTCGGCCTGGGGAAGGCAGCCCGGCCGATCTTCGCGCGCAGCGACGGCTTCGGAATCCACCAGCGCCCGGCGCAGCAGCTCGCGGTCCTCGTCGGTGTAGCCGCGGTAGCCCGTCGGCCCGAGCGGTTCGAGATAGCCGTTATGGCTCCGGACGACGCGGACATCCTGCCCGTCGGTCTCGATCAGGGCGACGTCGACCCCGTCGAGGGAGGTGCCGCTCATCAGGCCGATCGCGCGCATCATGGTCATGGCCGTCTCGCCCCCGTGCCTTTCGGAGCGTGGGATGCTACGAGCCCGCTCCATCTGATGTATGCGATCAGCGAGCTACCATGCGGGCGCGGGCCTTGTCCCACCGCAGCGATGCGCCCCACAGACGAGACGGCTTTTTCGATGTCCGCCCTGAAATCCGATTTCCTGCGCATCCTCCAGGAGCGCGGCTTCATCCACCAGTGTTCCGACCTCGACGGGCTCGACGGGCTCCTGAGCACGAACCGGATCACCGCCTATATCGGCTTCGATTGCACGGCCGCTTCCCTGCATGTCGGCTCGCTGGTGCAGATCATGATGCTGCATTGGCTGCAGGCCACCGGCCACCGGCCGATCGTGCTGATGGGCGGCGGCACCACCCGGATCGGCGATCCGACCGGGCGCGACGAGGGCCGAAAGGTGCTGAGCGCGGCCGACATCGAGTCCAACAAGGCCGGGATCGCGCAGGTTTTCGCGAAGTTCCTCACCTTCGGGGCCGCCGATTCCGCCGACGCGTTCATGGTCGACAACGCCGAATGGCTGTCGGGCATCAACTATCTCGACTTCCTGCGCGATGTCGGCCGGCACTTCTCCATCAACCGGATGATGTCGTTCGACAGCGTGCGCCTGCGCCTGGAGCGCGAGCAGGAACTCTCGTTCCTCGAATTCAACTACATGCTGCTGCAGGCCTACGACTACGTCGAGCTCAACCGCCGCTACGATGTCACCCTGCAGATGGGCGGCTCCGACCAATGGGGCAACATCGTCAACGGGCTCGACCTCGGTCGCCGCATGGGCACCAAGCAGCTCTTCGCCCTCACCACGCCGCTGCTGACGACCTCCTCGGGCACCAAGATGGGCAAGACCGCCGCCGGTGCGGTCTGGCTGAACGCGGAGATGCTCAGCCCGTATGATTATTGGCAGTTCTGGCGCAACACCGAGGACGCCGATGTCGGCCGCTTCCTCCGGCTGTTCACGTTGCTGCCGATGGACGAGATCGCCCGGCTCGAAGCGCTGCCGGGGGCCGAGATCAACGAGGCCAAGAAGGTGCTGGCGACGCAGGCCACCGCTTTGATGCACGGGCATGAGGCGGCGGACGCGGCCTCCGAGACCGCGCGGAAGACCTTCGTCGAGGGCATGGTGGCGCAGGATCTGCCCACCGTCTTCGTCTCGGCCGACCTGCTCGATGCGGGGCTCGGCGTGCTGTCGGCCTTCGGCCCGGAATACGCCAGGCTCCTGCCGTCGACGAGCGAAGCGCGCCGCCAGATCAAGGGCGGCGGTTTGCGGATCAACGACGTGGTGCTCACCGACGAACGCGCAGTGTTGCGCGCCGGCAATCTCACCGCCGAAGGCGTGATCAAGCTGTCGTTCGGGCGCAAGAAGCACGTGCTCCTGCGGATCGGATAAGATCTGGACCGGGCCGGACAGCGTCTCCGGGCCGATGCCCTATCCTGTTGCTTTCGCAGGATCGGATCGGAAAACCGGACCCGGCTTTACCGCGTCCTGCTTTACCGCTCCGTCTCGCCCATCGGCGTGACGCCGGCGGATCCCTCGTTGCCGCCGCCTGCGGTGAACAGCTTGCGCAGGATGCCCGGTGCCAGGGCCGAGAGCGGGTTCACGGTGACGTCGGGCTTGGCGAGGCGTCCGGCCACGCGAAAGTTCAGCGCGAACAGGCCCTCGTTATGGCCGCCGCCCAGCAACTGGCCGAGGATCGGCAGCTGCGACACGACGTTGTTGAGCCCGTAGAGCGGCACGAAGGTACCGTTGATGTCGGTGCGCTCCTTGGCGGTGTCGAGGTAGCCGTTGAGCGTGAACCCCATGGCGGCGTTCGAGATCGCCGCGTCGGTGAAATCGATGCGGCTGCCGGTGCGGGTGAAGTTCGCGCGCAGGCGGTCGAAGGCGACGTCGTTGCCGGTGTTCTGCACCACCTGCTTGCGCCCGCGCGAATCGACGACCTCGCTGCTCGCCGGTCCCTGCGCCATGATGCTCGACAGGGCCGGCTCGTTGCGCAGGGTGAACTCGCGGATCTGCACCACGCCCGGCTGCGGGCCGTCGTTGAGCGACGAACTCATGGCGAGGCGGCCGCCATACATCCGCTTGTAGACGTCGGCGAAGCGCAAGGTGGAGCCGGCATCCGCCGACTCGATGGCGATGCTCGACCCGGCGCGATCCGTGTGCGTCACCTGGGCCGAGAAGGCGGCACCGCTGAACTTGCCCTGGATGCGTCCGCTGCGGATGTCGCGCCCGCGCATCGCCAGCTTGACGGTCGCATTGGTGAGGGACTCGCCGTTGAACCCGGTGAGGATGCCGAGGGTGACGTCACCGTCGATATCCTTCGGGGCGGTCTCCTTGGCCGCCTTGCCGTCGGTGCCGGTCAACCCGCGCAGGAACGGGCGCGCATCCGCCACGGCGCCCTTGACCGCGACGCGGTAACCGTTGCCGTTGCGCTCCACCTGGACGCGCATGTCGTCGCCGGGCGAGAGCTTGAGGCTCGACAGGTCCGCCCGTTCGAACTGCCCGTCTGCATTGAGGGATGCGGTGCCGCGGACCAGGGCGGGGGCGGCGTCGAGGGCGATGTCGCGCAGGTCGAGCCCGCTCGATGCCGTTTCCTGCAGCGTGAAGGTGAGGCGTCCGGGCTTGCCGGCGGCCTTGGTGAACCCCGGCAGCAGCCCGTCGATGGCGACGCGCGCCAGGTCCGCATCCACCCGGATCGGCGGCTTGCCGCCACTGGACCGGCCGATCGGGAGCGAGATCTTCACCGGGATCGCCCCGACGAGCTGGGGCGCCACCGGTAGACCCTTCTTGGCCCGCAGAGCCTCGTCCACCGTGAGGGCGACCTGGACCTCGCCCGGTGCGCCGGCCTTGGGCTGACGCATGTCGATGGTGAGCGGGGTGCCCAGGACCTTGGCATCGCCCTTCAGGGCGAAGGCGCCGCGGTCGTACGAGACGTTGAACCGCCCCGCCTCCAGGCGATCCTTGCCGAACGCCTTGTCCACCGCGATGTCGGCGAAAGTGCCCGTGACCGTCACCGGCAGGTCGGCCAGTTCCGGAATACGCTTGAGGTTGAGCGGAAAATCGATGCGCAGATCCGCATTGCCCTTCACTGTCGCCGGGTCGATCTCGATGCCGGTGAGCGGCTTGAACATCTTCGTTTCCAGCAGCGAGAGCAGGGCGTCGGCGCCTCCGCCGAGCCGCAGGCCGATCTGCGCCACCACCGTTTCAGGGGTGATCCGCGGGATGACGAACGCGCCGTCGGAGATCGCCAAAGTCCGGCCGTCGGCCATCCGCAGGTCGGCGGTGACGTTGCGGATATTGGTGGTGAGACCCGTGATGGTGCCGGCGACCTTTCCGCGGGTGAGCGGTGGCGCATCGGCGGAGATCGCCAGCGTCGCGTCCGAGACCGCGAAGTCGATATGGACCGCGTTGTCGGGCATCGGCTCGCCCCGCGTGGCGGCGGCGAGTTCGCTGCCGCTCATGTCGACCACGATGTCGACGGCATCGACCTTGCCGCCGCGCAGGTAGTCGACGAGGTAGTTGCGCGCCGGCGGCGCCACGTGCTCGGGCCAGAGGCGCAGGGCCATGCGCCCTTCGGTGTCGCTGGCGACGATGTGCAGGGTCAGGCCGTCATCGTCTTTGGTCGTGCCGAGCGTGCCGGTGATCTTGCCGTTGGCCGCTCCCGCCTTGACGGTGATGTCGTCGAGCGACACGCCGCCCGCTCGCCCGGTCAGGTGGGCGGAGACCATGTCGAGCTTGACCGGCTTGTCCTGCGCGTTGGCGCCCCGCAAGATCGCGTCGCGGCCCGCCAGGGCCAGCGTCCAGGCGGTGTCGGGGTTGCCGGTCCGGGTTTCGAGCGAGCCGGTGAGATGCATCGCATTGCCGGCGCCGCGATAATCGAGGGAGTCGAACTTCATCGCCCGGCTGGTCTCGTCCCAGCTCACCTGGGCCTCGGCGTTGTCGATGGTGACGGGGTTGAAGTCCTTCTCCTCGATGAGAAGATTGCCGTCGCCGGTGCGGATCGTCGCCGTCATCGTCTCGATGCGCCCGGCATCGAGGGCGATGTCGGCTTTGGCCGACAGCTTGAGATCGGTCTCCACCGGCAGCTTCGACTGGCCCGACAGCAGCAGCAGGTCGGTCACCGGCAGGTCGTCGAGGGTGATGATGCCGGTCCGCTTGGTGCCGCCGGCCTCGTGCAGGTCGCCACCGAAGCGCCATTCCCCGTGGGGGCCCTCGATCCTGAGCTCGAACACCCTGGCGTCGCGGCTGGCGTCGCGCCGGAACAGGCCGTTGACGTGCTCGAAGACCGCGCGCTGGCGCGCATCGTCGTCGATGAGAGTCAGGCGTCCGTTGGTGATGCGGGCCCGGTCGAGGGCGCCGACGATGCCGGCGGGATCGAGCACCACGCCGAAGATCGACGCCACCGTCGCCGAGATCGGCGAGACCGGCCCCAGGGTCGCGTCGACGCTCGGCAGGGTATGGGGCTCGACCGCCCCCTCCTGCGTCGGATCGGACGCCGCGAACGCGATCGACCCGTTGTTGTGGACGAGCGCCGTCATCTGCAGGTCGCGGAATTCGATGGCGCGGGGCTTCACCGACAAGCGCAGAAGCGCCCAGGTATCGATGCTCACCACCGCCTGGGGGGCGCGGACGACGACGGCGCCTTCGGGGTTGTAGATGTCGAGGCCGGCGACCCGAAGGGCCAGGGAGTTCTCGGAATCGAGCTCGACGGCGCTGTCGCGCAAGGTGACGCGCCAGCCCGGCCCGACGCTGCCGGCGATGGCCGAGGCGACGCGCTCCGACATGCCGTCGATCCGCAGCGGGCCGGTGGAGAGCCGCCAGACCAGACCACCGACGGCAAGCCCCAGCCCGAGCACGAGGACTAGAGCGAGCCACATCACGGGACGCCGCCGCCCGGGCGACCGTCCCGGCCGCAAACCTTTTCCCCTGTCCTGGTCCATCAATCCTTGAGCCGCTGGATCGGAACGTCCCCTCGGGTTATCGAGCGGCTGTTCCGTGGGGAATGTCTTTCGGGCGGGCTGTGCTTGGGCTGGCGGCCCGCTCTCTGGCGTTCTTCACTCGCACACTATCAATCGGCCGAAAGGAAGGCATGATGCCGCTCGATACCGGAGATCAGGCGCCCGACTTCACCCTGCCGGGCGCCGGCGCAGAGACGATCGGACTCGATTCTCTCAAGGGACGTAAGGTCGTCCTCTACTTCTACCCAAAGGACGATACCAGCGGTTGTACCCTGGAAGCGCAGGGCTTCAACGCGGCCGGCGAGGCCTTTGCCGCGGCTGACGCACTCGTGATCGGGGTCTCGCCGGATTCGGTGAAGAGCCACGACAAGTTCCGCACCAAATACGGCCTGACCTTTCCCCTCGCCTCCGACGAGAGCAAGGCGATGCTGGAGGCCTACGGCGTCTGGGTCGAGAAGAGCATGTATGGGCGCAAATACATGGGTGTCGAGCGCACCACGATCCTCATCGACCGCGCGGGCCGAATCGCGCGGATCTGGCCCAAGGTGAAGGTGCCGGGCCATGCCGAAGAGGTCCTGGCCGCCGCCCAGGCTCTGGCGTGACCCGACCGGCTTGGTGAATCGCATCGGGCCTATTTTGGCACTTCATTAACCCTGATCCCGTCAGATGCTGCGACGTGGATCAGGTTTGCGTCGATGGCCCTACACTCTCGGTCCGCCAAGGTTTCCAGCAAGGCCCCGGCCCCGCGTCGAACCCGCCTGGTTCCGGACCGGCTCCATGGCCGCCTCGTCGGCGTGGCGCTCGGTCTCTCGACGATCTGGGCCGGCGCAGCGACGTACTACCTGGTCTTCCACGACGAGGTGCTCGCCGGCTTCGTGTCGCAGCAGAGCGCGATGCAGTACGGCTACGAGGAGCGGATCGGCGCCCTGCGGCTGCAACTCGACCGCACGGCGATGGAGCAGGTCGCGGCGCGGGACGGGCTGGCCCAGCGCGTGTCCGAACTCGTCCGGCGCCAGGCCGCGATGGAGAGCCGGCAGGCCCAACTCGCGGCACTGGCCGGCGATACCGCGACCCATCCACTTCCCGAGGTGCAGCCCGCCGACGTGCCGGTGTCCGACTTCGCGCTCGAGGAACTCGGCCGCAGACGCCCGGCCGCGTCCGGTGCCAAGCCGTTTCCGACCCCCGATCCTTTGGAGCTTCGCACCCGCGACGAGTCCGCCTCCGACGCGACGGGGCGCCAATCCGCCAGAGTTCTCGGTATCAAGGTGGCCGCGCTCGAACAGCGCCTCGATGGGCTCGCCGAGGCCCAGACCCGCGCCGTCGACGGCATCGCGCTACGGGCCGGCCGCGGGGCGCAGCGCTTGCGCGGCCTGGTGGCGCGGCTCGGTCTCGATCCGTCCCGGTTCGAGAGACGGACCGCCGACCGTGCCGGCGCGGCCGGTCTCGGCGGACCGCTGGTGCCGCTCGATGCGTCCGATCCGTTTGGCCTCGCGCTCGCCCAGGCGCAACGTTCGGTGGGTGAGGAGGCGCGTTTGCGCCGGGTCGCCGCGACGCTGCCGATCCGCCGGCCGCTCGCCGGCGAACTCAACCTGTCGAGCACCTTCGGCGCGCGGCTCGATCCCTTCACCCGTGGCTACGCCATGCATACGGGCATCGACATGCGGGCCGATAGCGGCGAGCCCGCCCGGGCGACGGCGGCGGGCCGGGTCACCATCGCGGATTACAACGGCGGCTACGGCAACATGGTGGAGGTCGACCACGGCAATGGCCTCGCCACCCGCTACGCCCACCTCTCGGCCTACGATGTGGTGCCGGGCCAGAGAGTCGAAGCTGGCAGCATCATAGGGCGCGTCGGCTCCACCGGCCGTTCGACCGGCAACCACCTGCATTACGAGACCCGGATCGACGGCGAACCCGTCGATCCCCAGCGGTTCCTGCGTGCCGCGGAGGCGATCGAGCCGGACCTGATCGCCGCCCGCTGATTCACACGCTCAGTCGATATCCTCGACGACATCGGTGCCGCCATAGACCCGCTGCGCCAGCGAGGCTTCCATGAACGGGTCGAGGGCGCCGTCGAGGACCTCGTCCGGGTCGGTCGATTGCGCGCCGGTGCGCAGGTCCTTCACCAGCTGATAGGGCTGGAGCACGTAGCTGCGGATCTGGTGGCCCCAGCCGATATCGGTCTTGGCGGCGTTCTCGGCGTTGGCCTTCTCTTCCCGCTTCTTCAGCTCCGCCTCGTACATGCGGGCGCGCAGCATGTTCCAGGCGGTGGCGCGGTTCTTGTGCTGCGAGCGCTCCTGCTGGCACGCCACAACGATCCCGGTGGGGTTGTGGGTGATGCGCACGGCCGAATCCGTGGTGTTGACGTGCTGGCCGCCGGCGCCGGACGACCGGTAGGTGTCGATGCGGCAGTCGGATTCCTTGATCTCGATGACGATACGGTCGTCGATCACCGGGTAGACCCGCACCGAGGCGAAGCTGGTGTGCCGCCGCGCGCTCGAATCGTAGGGTGAGATGCGGACGAGCCGGTGCACGCCGGATTCGGTCTTGAGCCAGCCATAGGCGTTGTGGCCCTTGACCATGAGCGTGGCGCCCTTGATCCCGGCCTCGTCGCCGTCCGACCACTCGACGATCTCGACCTTGTACTTCCGGCGCTCGGCCCAGCGGCCATACATGCGCTGGAGCATGTTGGCCCAATCCTGGCTCTCGGTGCCGCCGGCGCCCGAATGAACCTCCACATAGGTGTCGAAGCCATCGGCCTCGCCGGAGAGCAGCGTCTCGATCTGCCGGCGCGCGGCTTCCGCCTCGGCGGCTCGCACACCATTCTCGCCCTCGAGGATGGTGGCCTGATCGCCTTCCATCTCGCCGAGTTCGATCAGCGTCGCGGCGTCGTCCAGTTCCTGCGACAGCGTCTTGATCGCATTGACGGCATCATCGAGCTGCGTCCGCTCCCGCATGACGGCCTGCGCGGCCTCGGCATCGTTCCACAGGTCGGGATTCTCCGAAGCCGCATTCAGCTCCGCGAGACGTTTCTCGACGGTATCCCAGTCAAAGATGCCTCCTCAGCAGTCCGATCGACTGCTTGGCGGCATCCGAGAGTTGTTCGATCTCGGCGCGCATCTGGTGTTTCGGGCTCGTGTGCAAGGCGTGTGGAAACGGGTGATACCGGGCCGTCCCCGTGGTGTAAACGGCGGCTCGGCCCTCCCCTTCGGCGAAACCCACGATGCAATCGAGCGACATGCGGTCTCGACCCAGGAACCGAACGCGCGCGCGGATCGCCATCCTCGCCGCCACGGGCGTCGTCATCGCAGTGGGTCTGGCCCTGCGGCTGGTGCCCCTGGGGCTCCCCGGCGGAGTCGTGAAATATGGCGGCTCGGTGCTGTGGGGCGCGATGGTCTACGGTCTCGTCGCCGCTGTGGGGCCGGCGTCGCGGTGGCGCATCCTCGCAATATCGGCGCTCATCGCCATGGCGGTGGAGTTGTTCCGCCTCGTTCATGCGCCCTGGCTCGACGCCTTCCGCCTGACCCTGGCCGGCAAGCTCCTGATCGGGCGCGTGTATTCGCCTTGGAATCTCGTCGCCTATGCGGTCGGTCTCATCACCGCCGGGTTTCTCGACCGGCGGTTCAGGACGTGAGCCGTCAGCGACGGAAGTCCGGCGGTCCGATCCGGGCCGGAGCCAGAACGAACTCGCGTGGACGGTGGCGCGCGTTGAGCGGGCCCTCGTTGATCCCGTCGCTGAAATAGTCGGTGCCGGTGAGGCCGAAACCGCCGCCATTCATGACGCTCGGGACCGGGATGGCGCGCGCAACGTCGGGAATCGGCCGTCCGGTGCCGAGATCGGTGGGCAGCACCACCGGGCCATCGGCGCCGAGATAATGCATCTGCGCGGTCGCAGAGCCGGTGAGCCCGAGACCGAGCAGGCCGGCGGCGAGGACGATTCGCAGTGTCAGCAGCACGAAACAACTCCTGCGGGCAGCCTGGATCCAGGTGAGACGCGCCCGAGCCGCATCATGACGTATTCCGTCGTCGTTGTCCGTGGCCGCCGTGCCGCGCGAGCGGGATTCTTGCTGCAGCTGGTGGGAAATGTCGGCGCCGTGCGGTCCCGGCTGCGCCGCATCCTGTCGAACAAACAAAAAAGGCCGAGCGTGAGCCCGGCCCCTGCGTTTCGCGATCTCTGCCGAGCGCTGGCGGTTCAGCCCTTGGCGTGGAGGACGGCCTCGCGCTCGCGCAGGGTCGGTTCGCAGGTGCTGTAGAACGTGTCCACGATGAAGGGACGCGAGTCACATACATAACCGACGCCGGGAGCCGGTGCCGGCACCGGGTCGCGGGAGACGATCGGCTTGGGGGCGCAGGCGCCGGCGGATGCGGCCAGCGCCAGCGCGACGGTGAGGGTCAATCGGCGCATGCGATCCTCTGCGGACAAAACTCGGGACAGGGTCGGACCCTGCTGACACACCACGTGCGTGACAAGCGGATCGAGCCCGAGCCCGCCGCTTTGCCGCCGCGTGTCTCCCCGCAGCCACATGCGCGGTGGCCCGAGGAAGCGCCGTCGCGTCAGCCCACTTTGGCGAACGGCGTCTCGCCGGCGGACCCGTCCGTGGGCGGCACCACGTTGTGCAGGGTGCGGTCCGAGGTCTCGAAGAAACGTCGGATGTTGCGGGCCGCCTGCCGGATGCGCTGCTCGTTCTCGACGAGCGCGATGCGCACGAAATTGTCGCCGTGCTCGCCAAAGCCGATACCGGGCGCCACCGCCACGTCCGACTTCTCGAGCAGGAGCTTGGAGAATTCGAGACTGCCGAGCGACTGGTACTTCTCCGGGATCGGCACCCAGGCGAACATCGAGGCCGAGGGGCTGGGGATCTTCCAGCCGGTCTTGTCGAAGGATTCGATCAGCGCGTCGCGGCGCTTCTTGTAGATCGAGCGCATCTCGATGATGCAATCCTCCGGCCCGTTGAGGGCAGCGGTGGCGGCGACCTGGATCGGCGTGAAGGCACCGTAATCGAGGTAGGACTTCACCCGCGTGAGGGCGGCGAGCAGGCGCTCGTTGCCGACCGCGAAGCCCATGCGCCAGCCGGCCATGGAGAAGGTCTTCGACAGCGAGGTGAACTCCACCGTGCAGTCGATCGCGCCGGGCACCTGCAGCACCGAGGGCGGCGCCTCGCCGTCGAAATAGACCTCGGCATAGGCGAGATCCGACAGGATGATGATGTCGTGGCGCTTGGCAAAGGCGACGAGGTCCCGATAGAAATCGAGGCTCGCCACATAGGCCGTCGGGTTCGAGGGGTAGCAGACCACGATCGCCACGGGCTTGGGGATCGAGTGCTGCATCGCCTTTTCCACCGCCGGGAAGAAGGCCGGGGTCGGCTCCGCCGGCACCGAGCGGATGACGCCGCCGGCCATCAGGAAGCCGAAGGCGTGGATCGGGTAGCTCGGGTTGGGCACCAGCACCACGTCGCCGGGCGCGGTGATCGCCTGCGCCATGTTGGCGAAGCCCTCCTTCGACCCCAGCGTCGCCACGACCTGCGTGTCGGGATTCAGGCTGACGCCGAAACGGCGCTTGTAATAGTTCGCCTGGGCGCGGCGGAGACCCGCGATGCCCTTCGACGAGGAATAGCGGTCGGTGCGGGGGCGGCCTGCGGTCTCGACCAGCTTGGCGATGACGTGGCGCGGCGCGTCGAGGTCCGGGTTGCCCATGCCGAGGTCGATGATGTCGGCACCGTTCGCGCGGGCCTGGGCCTTGATCCGGTTCACCTGTTCGAAGACGTAAGGGGGCAGGCGCTTGATGCGGTGGAAGTCGGTCATGGCCTTCACAATGTCCATCGGCGCGCGCGGGCGTCTTCGCGCGAAGCTGTCATCAATCTGACGTGGTCGTCCGCTCTACCACCTCGCGGGCGAGACGCCGACCGTTATTCTTGCCGTGGAAGCACCGGCGGTTTGGCTGGCGTGGTCGCCTTGCCGGCGCTCGCCGCAGCGCGGCCCTTGGCCTCGTTTCGGCCGCGGGCGCCTTCGAGCTCGGCCTCCAGCGTCTTGGTGCCCTCCGACGATTTCGCGCGGATCTGACGGGCCGGGGCCGAGACGCCCACAGGCATGAAGTCGCCGCCATCCTTGCGTGAGTTCTCGACGAAGTCGGGCGCCTTGACCGGTTTGGCATCGCCCGAGCCGTAGACGGCGCGCATCGGGCTGAGGTCGCCGGAACAGCCGGCGGCCGCCACTGCAACACCGGTTGCGAGAATAGACATTCGGGCGAGCTTGTAGCGCCGGATCATGGGTGAGTCGGCCGATTAAACTGCTATGCGGACTGGCGTAATCTCCGGATGCCGCGTTAATTTGTCGGAAACGAGGCTCCCTCCGTCGTCGGGTTTTCCCGACGCTTCCGGAAATCGAGCCTCGATCAGGGAGACATGCACGCGTGACGACCGAACGGACGACGCCACCCGACATCGAAGCCCTGTCGCGCAATGCCAGCCTGCTCGTGGAGCAATTCGGGCGTGCTGCCGCCGTCTACATGAAACCCGCCGCCGATGCGGAGGCTTCGGACCAGCAATCCGAGCCGCCCGAGGAGGTCAACGACGTGGTCCGGACGCTCGGCACCGTCGCCGAGCGCTGGCTCGCGGACCCGAAGAAATCGATGGAGGCACAGGCCAAGCTCAGTGAGGCGTTCATCACCCTCTGGGGCACCACCTGGCATCGGCTGCAGGGCGAGATCGCGGCCCCGGTGGCGGTCCCCGAGCCCAAGGACACACGCTTCGCCCACGCGGAGTGGTCGACCAACCCGATCTTCGACTTCATCAAGCAGAGCTACCTCATCACCTCACGCTGGGCCGAAGGACTCGTCGACAACGCCGAGGGCCTCGATGAACACACCCGGCACAAGGCGCAGTTCTACCTGCGCCAGATCGTCGGCGCGGTCTCGCCTTCGAACTTCGTGATGACCAACCCCGAACTGATCCGGCATACGCTGGAGGAGAACGGCGCCAATCTCGTGCGCGGCATGAAGATGCTCGCCGAGGACATCGAGGCCGGCAAGGGTCAGCTCCGCGTGCGCCAGACCGATCCGGCGGCCGGATTCGAGGTCGGCGTCAACGTGGCGGTCACGCCCGGCGAGGTGGTGTTCCGCAACGATCTGATGGAGCTGATCCAGTACGCGCCGACCACCGAGACGGTGCTCAAGCGCCCGTTCCTGATCGTGCCGCCGTGGATCAACAAGTTCTACATCCTCGATCTCAACCCGGCCAAGAGCCTGATCGCCTGGATGGTGTCCCAGGGCCTGACGGTGTTCTGCATCTCCTGGGTCAACCCGGACGAGCGCCACGCCGACAAGGATTTCGAGAGCTACATGCGCGAGGGCATTGAGGCGGCCATCGACGCCATCGGTGCGGCCACCGGTGAGAGCGAGGTCGCGGCCGCCGGATATTGCGTCGGCGGGACCCTGCTGGCGGTGACGCTGGCGATGCAGGCCGCCACCGGCAACAAGCGCATCAAGAGCGCCACCTTCCTCACCACGCAGGTGGATTTCACCCATGCGGGCGACCTCAAGGTGTTCGCCGACGAGGAGCAGATCAAGCTCATCGAGGCGCGGATGAAGAAGCGCGGCTACCTCGACGGTTCGGGCATGGCGACCGCCTTCAACATGCTGCGGCCCAACGACCTGATCTGGTCCTACGTCGTCAACAACTACGTGAAGGGCAAGACGCCGATGCCCTTCGACCTGCTGTACTGGAATGCCGACGCCACCCGGATGCCGGCGGCCAACCACTCGTTCTACCTGCGAAACTGCTATCTCGAGAACAACCTCGCCCGTGGCCGGATGACCCTCGGCAACATCCGGCTCGACCTCAAGAAGGTGAAGGTTCCGATCTTCAACCTCGCCACCCGCGAGGACCACATCGCCCCGGCCCTGTCGGTGTTCGAGGGCTCGACCAAGTTCGGCGGTCCAGTGGATTACGTGCTCGCGGGGTCCGGCCACATCGCGGGCGTCGTCAATCCGCCCGCCAAACCCAAATACGGATTTTGGACCGGCGGCCCGGTGACCGGAACGCTGGAGGATTGGATCGCCGCGGCCACCGAGACCAAGGGCTCGTGGTGGCCGTACTGGTTCTCATGGCTGGAGCATCAGGCGCCGGCCCGGGTGCCGCCTCGGGTTCCCGGCGAAGCGGGCCTGCCGTCGCTCGGCCCCGCACCCGGCACCTACGTGCGGATGAAAGCCTGACCGACAACGCGACGCCCTGCGGGGGCGTCGCGCTCGGTTGGCTCGGTAACGACAACACGCCTTCCAGACGGTGTCTGGCGCATCAGCGGATCGGCTCAGTACTTGCGCACCAGCGGCGCGGCTGCGGTGGGTTCCACCGCACCGAAGACGTAGCGGAAACCCACCGAGACGATGTCGGCGCTGCCGTCGGCGATGCCCGCGAAGGCGACGTTCTGGACGTTGTAGTCCTGACCGGCGCCGGCCAGGATCCGGGCCTTGCCGACGAACAGGTGCGAATAGGCGAGGTTCAGCGTCAGCTTCTCGTTCCAGCGATAGCTCGCGCCGACCGAGACGTTGACCCGGTCGTTGTCCGGCAGGCGCACCGAGCGGTTCGTGGTGTCGATCGGGGATTCCTCGTAGGCGACGCCGGCGCGGACCGTCAGGGCCGGCGACCAGTCGTACTCGCCGCCGATGGAATAGGTGAATCCGTCCTTGTAATCCAAAGGCAGGAAGCTCACCGGCACGCCGCGGGTCTTCGAGACGATGCCGACCGTGCCGAGACGGGTCCAGTTATCCCACTCGAAGCCGAGGCTCACGCGGGCGACCGGGCTGATCGCCTGGGTCAGGCCGACGCTGACCTTCTCGGGTGTATTCAGCTTGGCGGAGACCTGCCCGCCGAGCGGCGCCAGCGCGAGGATCGGCACCCCGATGGAGCCTTCGAGGTCGTGGTGCACGGATGAGCGGTAGCCGATGCCGAGGGTGGTGCCCGCCGTCGGGGTGATCAGCGCACCCGCGGTGAAGCCGACTCCCCAGGATTCACCCTTCAGGAAGCTGCTCGGCAGCCCGGCCGGGTTGATCGGCAGCGGCACGGCCTGACGCAGGGTCAGGCGGAAATACTCGATGTTCGGCCCGGCGGCGATCGAGAGCCACTCGTTGACCTTGAAGCCGATCACCGGGTTGAAGGCGAGGGAGAAGATGCGGTTCGAGCGTCCGTAGAGCTCGCCCGACCAGGTGTTGCGCGGCTTCGTCACCAGGCCGAACGGGGCGCCGGTGGTGAGACCGATCCAGATCCGGTCGGTGAGCTGATAGGAGGTGGCGCCCGCAGGCACGACCGCACCTTGGCCGATATCGCCGCTGTCGCCGAGGCCGGCGAAGGCCGGGTTGGTGCCGGGTTGGGTCCGGATGGTGCTCGACAGGTTGATGAAGCTGAGATTCTGCTCGGTGACCCAGCCCGGACGCATCGTCACCACGGCCGGGTTCCAGAACATCGACGAGACGCCGCCCGATCCCGAAGCCGCACCGGCGAACGCCTCGCCCTGCGCCTGGGTGCTCTGCTCGCGGATGCCGAACGCCCCTGCGGTCGCACCACTCGCGCTTCCCGCCAGGATTGCGACGCCGACGCCCGCACGGGCGATGTTCCCGATCGTCCAGCTCATCACTCGTTTCCCCCGCTCACGATGGTCGATTGGGTCCAGCTTGCCTTGACCGGACCGCCACCTTGGCAATCACAATGCAGGGCGCCGCGGCACTCTGCAATCCATGGCCTTTCAAGCATTAAATTTCGATTAATCATAGGTATATTGGTTATGGTGAAATCTGTCCTTCGTGCCGATGCATTCACGGCGGAGTCGAAAGAATGGTTCATAGCTAAACTGTCTGTGATCGAACTTTCGCATCTGGCAGGAAAATGCGTGTCCGTCCGCGTTCCGTAGCGATCTGTCACTTTTATGCGACTCTTCGCTCATCGGTCCCACCGGGATAACGTGGTCGATGGCGCTCGGGCCTTGTCACGCTGGGCGGATCGCCCGATCTGCACGGCAATGGCGGCGTGGTGGAAGGTCGAGCGATGAAACTTGTGCGGCACGGAGCGACCGGCGACGAAAAGCCGGGTCTCATCGATGCGCAGGGCGGCTTGCGCGACCTGTCGGGACTGGTGCGCGACATTGCCGGCCCTGCCCTGGCGCGGGATGCGCTGGAGCGGCTCCGGACCATCGATCCGGTCTCGCTGCCGCTGCTTCCCGCGGAGACCCGGCTCGGTCCCTGTGTCGGTGCCACCCGCAACTTCATCGCCATCGGGTTGAACTATGCCGACCATGCCGCCGAGATCGGCGCTGCGATCCCGGCCGAGCCGATCGTGTTCAACAAGGCGCCCTCGTGCATCGTCGGGCCCAACGACCGGGTGATCCTGCCCAAGGGGTCGGCCAAGACCGACTGGGAGGTGGAGCTCGCCATCGTGATCGGCGCGCGCGCGTCCTACGCCCATGCCAACGAGGCGTTGTCCTACGTGGCGGGCCTGTGCCTGTGCAACGATCTCTCGGAGCGCGAGTATCAGCTCGAGCGTGGCGGGACCTGGACAAAGGGCAAGGGCTGTCCGACCTTCGGGCCCCTCGGCCCGTGGCTCGTCACCCTCGACGAGATCGGGGATGTGAACGATCTGCCGATGTGGCTCGACGTCAACGGTGAGCGGATGCAGACCGGCTCGACGGCGACCATGATCTTCGACGTGGCCCAGATCGTCGCCTACCTGTCGCATTTCATGATGCTGGAGCCGGGCGACGTCATCACCACCGGCACCCCGCCCGGCGTCGGCATGGGCCGCAAGCCGCAGCGCTTCCTCAAGAACGGCGACGTGATCACCCTCGGTATCGCTGGGCTCGGCGAACAGCGCCAGGAGGTCGTGGCGTTCGATGACTGGACCGCGAAGGTCGCGGCCGGCGAGGCGACCAACTGAGCATGGATACGGGCGCCGGCGCCGCTGACTGAATCGTCGCGCAAGGCCAAGCGCTGCCGCGCGATTGCCAGTGGCGAAGGCGCCCCCGGCTTGATTTTCTGCCCGAGATTCGCCTCATGGGGGCATGAGCGAGACCCTGGCCCCCTTCCCCTCCGCCGCGACCCCTTCCGTGGGAATGTCGGCGACCCGTCACGATTGGACCGTCCCGGAGATTCAGGCGATCCACGATCTGCCGCTGCTCGATCTCGTGTTCCGGGCAGCCCAGGTGCATCGGGCGCATAACGACCCGGCTGATATCCAGCGCGCGAGCCTCCTGTCGATCAAGACCGGTGGCTGCCCCGAGGATTGCGCCTATTGTCCGCAATCGGCGCATCACAAGGAGGCGGGCGTGCCCCGCGAGCGGCTGATGCCGGTGGATGCGGTGCTGGCCGAAGCCGCTGCCGCCAAGGCAGCGGGCGCCCACCGCTTCTGCATGGGCGCTGCCTGGCGCCAACCCAAGGACGGTCCGGATTTCGACGCGGTGCTCGCCATGGTGCGCGGCGTGCGGGGCCTCGGAATGGAGGCTTGCGTCACGCTCGGCATGCTGACCCCGTCGCAGGCGGGCCGGCTCGCCGAGGCCGGGCTCACCTCCTACAACCACAACCTCGATACCGGGCCCGATTTCTACGGGGACATCATCTCGACCCGGACCTACGCGGACCGGCTCGATACCCTGCAGAACGTCCGCGATGCCGGCATCGGCTTGTGCTGCGGCGGCATCGTCGGCATGGGCGAGGGCGTGAAGGACCGGGCGGCGATGCTGCAGGTGCTCGCCAACCATGCGCCGCACCCCGAAAGCGTGCCGATCAACGCACTGGTCGCGGTCGAGGGCACGCCGCTTCAGGAGCGGCCGCCGGTGGACCCGCTCGACCTTGTCCGCATGTGCGCCACCGCCCGTATCGTGATGCCACGCGCCCGTGTGCGCCTGAGCGCCGGCCGCAAGGATCTGACTCGCGAGGCCCAGATCCTCTGCTTCCTGGCGGGGGCCAATTCGATCTTCTACGGCGAGCGCTTGCTGACCACCGCCAACAACGAGACCGATGCGGATGCCGAACTCCTGCGCGATATCGGCATCACGGTCCCCGGATTGACACTGGCCGCAGCCGAGTAGGGCGCGCCGGCGCCGGCGGCGCCGGCGGCGCCGGCTGCGTCAGGCGGTCTGATCCGGGATCACGATGCGAAACCGGGTCCCCGTCGGCGTGTCGTCGAGGGTGACGGTGCCGCTGTTCAGTTCGATCAGTTCGGATGCGATGGCCAGCCCCAGGCCGGTACCGCCCGGCCGTGTCGAGCCCTTGAACGGACTGAACAGGTGCGTCCTGGCCCGGGGCGGCAGTCCGGGTCCGTTGTCGCCGACCAGGATGGTCACGCGCCCTGCGCCAGGACCGCCCGTGCGGGTGGCTTCGATGGTGACGGTGGGCGAATCCGTGTGTGTGGCGAGCGCCTGGACCGCGTTGCGGACGATGTTGGCGAGGGCCCGTGAGAACTGATCGGGATCGACGCAGATCTTCAGGTCTGGCGCGCAGCGCTCGACGATCGCGATCGGCGAGTTCCGGTCCCGGCCCGACAGGTCCGCCTGCTCGGCGACGATGGGGGCGAGCGGCACCAGTCTGCGCAGAGGGTGGCGCTCCGTGGCGCGGCCATAGGCCAGGGTCTCCTCGCAGAACCGGATCGCGCGATCGAGGGTGGCGACGAGGCGGGGCGCCACGCGCTGAACCACGGGATCGGTCACCCCATCGAGCCTGTCGCCGAGAAGCTGTGCCGTGGTGAGGAGATTGCGCAGCTCATGATTGATCTTGCTCACCGACAAGCCGAGCCCGGCCAGATGCCGCTTCTCTCTCAGCTCGCGCGCGAGCGCCGTCTCCATGCGCGCCAGAGCGATTTCGGCTTGGCCGATCTCGTCGGTGCGGCGTGACGGCACGATCACCCGGTCGATCGCCTCGGGGTTATCGGCGAAGGCCGTAATGTTGTGCACCAGCCGCCCCACCGGTCGGACGATCGCGCACTGGAGGACGAGGAAGACGAGACCGGCGACACCGGCCGCGATCGCCAGCGACGTGAGCAGCAGGCGCACCGAGAAGGCGATCATCGCCTCGCGCAGGGGCTCCTCATCGAGCAGAATCTCGACGAGGTCGAAACCGTCGCGCCCGTGACCGATGACGCGGATCGGCGCATCCGCCTTGGCGAACAGCGTCCGCGCCGAGCCGCCGATGGACCGAATCCAATCTTCCGAGCGCAGATCGATGCTGTCGGCCACCGTTTCCGGCACGGTCTCGATCGCCAGCAGACGGCGGGTGCCGTTGCCGCGAACCGCGATGGCGCGGGCGCCGACACCCGAGAGCAGACGCTGTTCGAGGCGCTCGGACACATGCTGGTCGGGGGCCGCATCGAGGACGAGGGCCGCGACCTGTGCAGCCGCGATCCGGTCCGACAGCCACATCCGACGATAGTTGGCGACGGTGGGGACGTAGATCAGCACCTCGGTCAAGGCGACGAACGCCACCGTGAGCAGGAACAGACGCCCGGACAGGCCGAGATGGCGCGCGAGGCCGCGCCGGACCTCGCGGTCGTCGGCCATCGGCGGACCGACATCCGTCGCCTCTGCTTCCATGGGTGGGGTCAAACTCATCTCGCCTCTCGGCAGGTCATCGACGCGCGTTCTTCGCCGCTGGGGTCAGTCTGCGCCGTGTCCGCGACGGCCGAAGATCGACTGCGGAAGGCAAGGATTAGGGATCACCGTATGCACCATCTCTGAATGCCGTCTAGGATCACATCAAGACGGTCCGATGATGACGACGACGATTGATATCGCACACGAAACCGGAGCCGACTCGGCGCGGAGACTACGGTTGCGACGGCGAGACACCGCTGCGCCCGGCGAGATCGCGCCTTTCTTCGAGATCGCGGCGTGCATCGGCGCCGCGGCGCTTGGACAGCCTCCGGCGCAGGGCGACGGTGAGCAGCGCGAAGGCCGCGAGGCCTCCGAGCCCGGCCACCATCCTGGGCGTCACCAGGGCCCGCAGGGTCAGGGCGTTGTCGCAGTCGAAGCCGCCCGCCGCCAGGCATGCGGCTTTGGCGGTCTCATGGACCGCGACCACGTCCTCGATGGCCGCGCCCGTAGCCGCATAGACGAAGGCACCGGGGGTCAGGCCGAGGATCGTTGCCAGGACGAACGTGCGGAGCGGTACCCCGAAGGCCGCGGGTGCAAGGTTCGTCAGCCAGAACGGAAACAGCGGCAGCAGACGCAGGAAGGCGACATAGCCGAAAGCGTCCTGGCGGAAACCCGCCGCGAGGCCGGCCAGACGCGGCCCGGCCCGGCGCAGGAGCAGATCCGAGGCGGCCCCGCGTCCGATGGAGAAGACGATGGCCGCCCCCGTACTCGCCGCCGCCACGGCGACGAGGGCGCCCGGGACGATGCCGAACAGGAACCCGCACAGCATGGTCAGGAACAGGGACGCCGGTACCGAGACGACCACGGCGCCGACATAGACCAGATACGCCACCACGATCGCCCGAAAGCGGTCCTCCGCCACCAATGCGTTCAGCCACGCGCGCGACGCGAGGAGCCGGTCGAGGTTGAACAGGTGAGCGGCACCTGACACCAGCACCGTCACCGACGCGACGATCAGCAGGGCCAACGGAAGCCACCGCAAGGCTTTTCGGAGGTGGCTGCGACGGGGCGGTCCGTCGCTGGATGCCGAAGCGGGACCGGTCACCCGCGCTTGCGCATCCGCAGGATCTTGAAGAATCCGCCCGGGAAGGTCGGGGCGACGCCGATGAACTCGACCCCGTGCGCCCGTGCCCAGGCTTCGATCCGCGTCGATTTGAACGCCGACGACCAGCCGATCTTGGTGCAGAGCGGCGCGACGATTTCCTCGACCTTCGCCACCGCGCCTTCGGTCTGCCCGAAATGATTGGCGAGCACGATCTCACCACCGGGACGGACCACGCGCAGGAACTCGGAGAGTGCGGCCTCCGGGTCGGGGACGAGGGTGATGAGGAACTGCGCGACGACCGCGTCGAAGCTCGCATCCGCATAGCCGAGGCGGCAGACGTCCATCACCTGAAGGCCGCGGACATGGGTCAGGCCGCGGCGCAGCACCTTCTGGCGCGCGCGCTTGAGCATATCCTCCGACAGGTCGACCCCGCAGACGAAGCTGGTGCGCGGGTAATAGCCCAGCGACAAGCCGGTGCCGACGCCAGCCTCGAGGATCCGCGGACCGCACGCGACGGCGGCTTCCACCGCGTCGCGGGCGGCCGGTTCGGTGAGCTTGTCGTAGACGACGTCGTAGACCGGCGCCCAGCGGGCATAGGCCTTGCGCATCAGGGCGGTGCTCGGACCGGCCTCCCGCGGCTCGCTCAGCATGTCGATCTCGTCCTGTGGGTGAAGGGTTCTGCCGGGCGGCCGGGATCAGGCCGCCTGCGCGTCGGACTGCAACGCGTCAATGCGCCGGATGGTGCCGCCGCCGAGGACGCGTGCGCGCGGAGCCTCGTCGGCATAGATCACGCAGGCCTGCCCCGGCGAGACGCCATCCTCGGGCGTCGCCAAGACGATTTCGGCCTGACCGGACGCCGTGTCGTAGGTGAGATGGGCGGGCCGCGGCTCGCGGGTCGAGCGCACGCGCACGGCCACCGGCAGGTCGATGATTTCGGCGAGTGGCGTCGTGCCGAGCCAGTTCAGGTCGGTGAGGCGGACCCGGCTCGTGGCCAGAGCCGTGCGCGGGCCGACCACCACCCGGGCGGCGTCCGGCTCGAGACGGATCACGTAGAGCGGCTCGCCCACCGCGAGGCGCAGGCCCTTCCGCTGGCCCACCGTGTAATGGATGATCCCATCGTGCCGGCCGAGGACGCGGCCATCGCGGTCGACGATGTCGCCGGCCCGCGCCGCATCGGGACGCAGGCGTGCGATCACGTCGGCGTAGCGACCCTGCGGTACGAAACAGATGTCCTGGCTGTCGGGCTTCTGCGCCACGGAGAGTCCGAGTTCATGGGCCAGGCGCCGGGTCTCGTCCTTCGGCAACTCGCCGAGCGGAAAGCGCAGGAAGTCGAGCTGTTCGGCGGTGGTCGCGTACAGGAAATAGCTCTGGTCGCGCGCCGGATCGAGCGCGCGAAAGAGTCCGCGGCCGCCCGCCGCCAGGGGGCGGCTCGCCACGTAATGGCCGGTGGCGAGCACATCGGCGTCGAGGTCACGCGCCGTGGCGAGAAGGTCGCGGAACTTGATGGAGCGGTTGCACTCGACGCACGGGATCGGTGTCTCGCCGGCGAGATAGCTCTCGGCGAAGCGGTCGATCACCGATTCGCGAAACCGATCCTCGTAGTCGAGGACGTAATGCGGAATGCCGAGCGCCTCGGCCACGCGGCGGGCATCGTGGATGTCCTGGCCGGCGCAGCAGGCGCCCTTGCGATGCGTGGCGGCCCCGTGATCGTAAAGCTGCAGCGTGATCCCGACGACGTCGTAGCCCTGCCGCTTGAGGAGGCCCGCGACCACGGAGGAATCGACGCCGCCGGACATGGCGACGACGACGCGCGTCTCGTGCGGAGCCTTGGGAAGATCGAGGGAGTTCATCACGCCACGGGTTTTCGTCGGCCGGACCCGTCTGGCCCCGCGCGCGAGTCTATAGCCGTCCTCGTCCCCAAGTTCCAGCGATGGCTCAGGTCGGGTCCCCAGTCGTCGGGATGGTGGCGCAGATCGCTCGCTCCCTACTGCCGAGGGTGGCGCAACGCAGCCTGACGCATTCCAGCGCCATGTGCTCTCGGCAAAAGCTGCCGGGCCCTGGGCAGCTTCGACCGGCCCGGATCGATCGCCATTCGACGGATCATCTAAAATCTGTTCTATATCAATTGCTTATCGATATTTCCGGCTTGGCGCGGCGCTTGCTCGGAGGGCCTGTTGGGAGATCGATGTCCATGGCCGCTGCCTCGACCGAAACGGATCTGATGGTACGCCGTGCCGCTCCGGCGTCGGCATCCGGCCTCCGTTCGTCGAAATCGACGTCGGATGTCTTTACCGTGCCGGCCCCCCGGGCCGATCCGGCGGCTCGGACGACGCACGCGCTGCCCTCCGCAATCCGCAACGCCGCAGCGCCGGGCGTCCCGGAGCGGGGTGGCTTCCAGGTGAGCGCGCTTCGGTCGACGGCATCCCCAGCGGTCCGGCCGCGCGACGATACCGCCGCCCCTGTCGCTGCCAGAGCGCGGCCGGCAGGTTCTGCGGATGAGGCGCCCGCAACGGATTCGCCCTCCCCCGGGACTGGCCGCTCCGCCGGTGCGACCGTATCGACGAAACCGGCGGCAGCGGCGCCGGGCGGCGACGCGACCGCGAAGCCGGCAGGCGATGCGGCGGCCAGCGTCGACCCATCGAAGGCCGATGGGCCCGCTGCGGCCCAATCCGCCGCGTCCCAGTCGTCTGCTTCGACGGGCACCGACACCGTCGTGAGCGCGGAGGAGACCAAGGCTTCTCAGGATACATCGGGCGGTCTCGCCCCACTTCCTCTCATGCTGTCGATCCAGCCCGGCCTCGTCCCACCCCCGCCCCCGCCGCCGCCCGTCTTGGGCAATGGCGCAATTCAGGGGCAGGGGCAGGCAGGCCCGACATCGCCGGCCCAGGCGAATGCCATCGCAGCCGCGACGGCTTCGATGTCGCTGCAGCGGTCCACCGGGCTTGAGGGAGCGGGACAAACCGCGAAGGAACCCGCCGAGGCCAGCGACGCTGAAGGCGTCGCTGCCGCTGCGGCCGCCCTCGATGGCTCGGCCGGTGCGGCGTTTGTCACCGCACCCTTCGCCTCGGCGACCGGAGGTGCGGCGAAGGCCGAGGCGCCGACGACCACCCAGGCGGCTTCGGCCCAAGCCTCATCCGCTCCCGCCGTACCGCTCGGGGCCGTGCCGATGACGATCGGCCTGCGCTCGCTCGCCGGCTCCAACCATTTCGAAATTCGGCTCGACCCGAAGGAGCTCGGGCGCATCGACGTCAATCTCGACATCGACAAGGAGCAGGGCACGGTGAAGGCCCATCTCGTGGTCGACCGGCCGGAGACTCTCGCCCTGCTCCAACGCGATGCCGGCAGCCTGCAGCAGGCGCTGTCGCAGGCCGGCCTCGACGCCGCCGCCGACGGCAGCATCAACCTGTCGCTGCGCAGCGACACCCAATCGAACGGACAGGGCTCCGAAGGGCGCCGTTCGGAATCCCAGAATCGCGGCGGTGGATCGGGTTTCTCCGACCCCGCCGACCCCCGCCTCTCGCCCGATACCGCGCCGCTGCTCACCCTGCGCGGCCTTGGCGGCATCGACATTCGAATCTGAAGGAGTTTCACGATGGCATCCGGCATCAGCAGCGCGACGAGTAGCGCCGCGTCCACCACGGCGACGGGCACCTCGAAGGAACTCGCGGGCAACTTCACCCAGTTCCTGACGCTCCTCACCACGCAGCTCAAGAATCAGAACCCGCTCGACCCGATGGACACCAACGCCTTCACGCAGCAGCTCGTGCAATATGCCGGCGTCGAGCAGCAGCTGAAATCGAACGATCGCCTCGATTCGATCCTAACCAACGCCAAGGCCTCGAGTGCGGCCACCGCCACGAGTTTCATCGGGCAGACCGTTTCCGCCGATGGCAAGACCGCGGCGCTGAAGGACGGCGCGGCGAACTGGACGCTGACGCCGGCCCGCGCCACCAAGCAGGCGACGATCACGATCAGCGACGCCAAGGGCAACGTCGTGGCGACTCAGACGAAGGCGCTCACCGCCGGCGCGCAGAGCTTCACCTGGGACGGCCGTTCCTCCTCCGGCTTCTCGTCGGCCAGCGGCAACTACTCGATCAAGGTCGACGCGGTGGATGCCACCGGCACCAAGGTGTCGGTCGACACGCAGGTCACCGGCAAGGTCGACGGAATCGATCTCAGCGGCACCGAACCGACGCTGCTGATCGGCACTTCGCGGGTTCCGGTCTCCAGCGTGCAGGACATTGGAACGGGGTTGTCCACATGATCCACGAGACGAATCAGATGCAACCGTTCCGCTTCAACATATTTTAAGTGGCAGCAAGTAGCTTCCAACTTCGACAGGTCAGTCGAGTTGTAGAGCGTATCATGACCGAACCAAGCCGCCCGAGAGTGAAGTACGTGATCGGGCCAGACGGAAGTCCATTAACCATTGCCGACCTTCCGCCGATCACGACCCGTCGATGGGTCATCCGTCGCAAGGCCGAGGTGGTCGCTGCCGTGAGGGGTGGATTGCTCAGCCTCGAAGAAGCCTGCCAGCGCTATACCCTCACCACCGAGGAGTTTCTCAGCTGGCAGTTCTCCATCGACCAGCATGGGCTCGCCGGATTGCGCACGACGCGCATCCAACATTACCGCCACTGACGCCTTGTCATGTCGGGTCGGCATCCGGTCTGGATCGCCGTCGAACGCTTCGGAAGCCGCGTCCTCGCGTTGGGACGCGGCTTTCGCGTTTTCGGTGCGATGATCCGCTGCCGGCGCGATTCCGAGGCAATCGTTAACCAGCCGCTAACCACGACCTGGGCAAATTTTGCCGGGCGAGCGCGGGTGTTCCGCCGCGTCGGTTCGGGTGGGTACGTCGCGTCGTGAAGTCGGTTCTCGAACTCGTCGGCAAGTTGGGACCCGCGCGGCTGGCGGCCATGGCCGCCGTGACCATGACGCTGATCGGCTTTTTCGCCTTCGTGATCCTGCGGGTGTCGAAGCCCGACCTCGGCGTGCTGTTCGCCGACCTGTCGATGACCGATTCCTCCGCCGTGATCCGCGATCTCGATGCGCGTGGCATCAAGTACGAAACCCGCGGCGATGCCGGACAGACCATCCTGGCCTCGCGCGCGGACCTGCCCCGCCTGCGCATGGATCTGGCCGGCAAGGGCCTGCCGAGCGCCACCGGCGTCGGATATGAGATCTTCGACAAGGGCGACGCCTTCTCGTCCACGAACTTCGTCCAGAACGTGAACCACCTGCGGGCGCTCGAGGGCGAATTGTCCCGCTCGATCCGCGCGATCGGTCGGGTTCAGGCTGCCCGCGTCCACCTCGTGATCCCCGAGCGGCGCCTGTTCGAACGCGACCGCGAGACCCCGAGCGCGGCCATCGTCCTCAAGCTGATGGGCGATCTCGACGCATCGCAGGTCCGCGCCATTCGCCACCTCACCGCCTCTGCGGTGGAGGGCCTGAAGCCCGAGCGCGTTTCCATCGTCGACGAGCGCGGCCGGCTTCTCGCCGACGGGGCCCGCGGCTCCGAGGCCGAGACCGGGGCCGGGATGGAGGAGAAACAGGTGGGCATCGAGCGCCGCCTGCGCTCGCAGATCGAGGAGATCGTCGCCGGCATCGTCGGCGCCGGCCGCGCCCGCGTCCAGGTCAGCGCCGAACTCGACCTCAACCGGATCGAGAGTCGCTCGGAGAGCTTCGATCCCGAGAGCCGCGTGGTGCGCTCCACCCAGACCCGCAGCGAGAACTCGCTCACCGGCGGTTCCGAGGGCGCCGTCAGCGTCGGTACCGAACTGCCCGGTGCCAATCAGCCGGGCGCCACTCCGGCACAGAAGGACACCACCGCAAAGAACGAGGAGACCACCAACTACGAGATCTCCCGCGTGACCAAGACGGAGGTGGTCGAGGGCGGCCGGGTCAAGCGGCTCTCGGTGGCCGTCCTCGTCGACGGCGCCTACGTGCCGGGTCCGGACGGAAAGCCGGTCTACCAGCCGCGTCCGGCGGCGGAAGTCGAGCGCATCGCCACGTTGGTGCGCACCGCCATCGGCTTCGACAAGGGCCGCGGCGATCAGGTGGAGGTGGTCAACCTACGCTTTGCCGAGACGCCGGTGCCCGTGGAATTCACCGAACCGTCCCTGGTGCAGTCCCTGTTGGCGCCGACCAAGGAGGATGTGATGCGCATCGTCGAGCTTTCGGTGCTCGCGATGTTGACGCTGATCGTCCTGCTCGCCGTGGTCCGTCCGCTCGTGAAGCGCGTCCTTGCCGTCGATCCCATCGCGATCGCCCGCGTGTCCGCGCCCGGCCTCGCCGCGGCGGAGGCCGGGGGTGAGTCGATGATGGTCCCGCGGGACAACGCCACGGCGCGTCTCGTCGATTTCGCCCAGCTCAACGGCAAGGTCCAGGCCGAGACCGTACAGCGGGTGGTCAACATGGTGCGGGCGAGCCCCGGCGAGACCGTCGAGGTCCTCCGGAACTGGATTCACGACAATTGATGACCCTGCCGCCTCTCCGCATGTCCGAGTCCCTACCCGTTTCGAGGAGTTGAGGTCATGGCCTCCGGGTTGAACATCGCCGACGAACTCTCCAAGGCCGGTGGCGCGGGCTTCATCGCCATGTCCGGCGCGCAACGCGCGGCCGCCCTGCTCCTGCTCCTCGGCGAGACCGAGGGCGCGCCGATCTGGCAGATGCTCGACGAGGACGAGGTCAAGCTCGTCTCGCACGCCATGGTGCAGCTCGGCTCCCTCGAAGCCGAGACGGTGGAGAAGCTCATCGTCGATTTCGTGTCGCGGCTGTCGTCGGGCGGCGGCATCACGTCGAACTTCGAGCGGACGGAATCGCTGCTGCTCAAGATCTTTCCGAGCGAGCAGGTCTCCTCGATCATGGCGGAGATCAAGGGCGCCTCGGGGAAGCGGGTCTGGGCCAGCCTGACCCAGATCGACCCCGAGATCCTCGCCTCGTTCCTGCGCAACGAATACCCCCAGACCGTGGCGGTGGTGCTGTCCAAGGTCCGTTCGGACTACGCCGCCAAGGTCCTGACCATTCTGCCGGAAGAGTTCGCCATCGACGTCCTCAATCGGATGCTGCGTATGGAGACGGTGCAGAAGGAGGCCCTGCGCCACATCGAGGAGACCCTGCGGGTCGAGTTCGTGTCGACCATCGCCCAGACCACCCGGCGCGATGCGCATGAACTGATGGCCGACGTCTTCAATGCTTTCGACCGCCAGACCGAGGGCCGGTTCCTGTCCGCCCTCGACCAGGCCAACCGCGGCTCGGCCAAGAAGATCCGCCAGCTCATGTTCACCTTCGAGGATCTGCTCAAGCTCGATGCCGGCAGTGTCCAGACCCTGCTGCGCAAGGTCGACAACGACACCCTGTGCCGTGCCCTCAAGGGCGCCGACGAGCGGGTGCGCACCTTCTTCCTCGGCAACATGTCGACCCGGGCGGCCAAGAACATCACCGACGAGATGGGCTCGCTCGGACCGATCCGTCTGAAGGACGTCGATGAGGCCCAGGCCAAGATGACCGAGCTCGCCAAGGAACTGGCCGAGAAGGGCGAGATCATGATCGCCAAGTCGAGCGGCGAGGAGGAGTTGGTCTATTGAACGCGCGTCGCTTCCTCTTCGACACGGATTTTCGCCCGCGCGAGGGCAGCGCGTCCTCGCTCAAGGAGGCGGCGGACCTCGCCGAGGCCGTGGCGCGGGCTCATGCGAGCGGCGTGCAGGAGGGCCGTGCCCAGGCCGAGACCCAGGCCCAGGCGCGCCTCGCCGATGCGTTGACCCGGCTCGGTCTCGCCGCCGCTGGCCTGATCGGCCAGTCGGATGCCCGCGATGCGGAGCGCGAGGCCGAGGCGATGGATTTCGCTGTGGCACTCGCCCGCCGGATCGCCGGTGAGGCCCTGGACGCGCAGCCGCTGGCCGCCATCGGCGATGCGGCGCGGGCTGCCCTCCAGCACCTGCGCGGCGTGCCCCACCTCGTGGTGCGGGTTCACGAGAGCCTCGTCGACGAGGCCGAGACCCTGGTGAAGCGGCTCGCCCGCGAGCGCGGCTTCGAGGGCCGCCTCGTGGTGCTCGGCGAGCCTGATCTCGCGCCGGGTGACGCCCGAATGGAATGGGCCGATGGCGGTGTGGTGCGCGACCGGGCTCGGATCGAGGCCGCCGTGCTCGCCGCTCTCGGCATTGCGATCTGATTGTGTGCCCGCCTGATTCTTCGCTCGTGAAAGCCCGATGATGTCCGACGATTTCAGCCTGCCCCAGCTCAACGGAATGGACGCGTCCTTCGATGGGCTCGGGACGGAATCCATCCGCGAGGCGCCGACCACCCCCAAGAGTGCCTCCGATCTCGAACAGGTCTTCGACGTCCCGGTCATGGTCACGGCGGTCCTCGGCTCGTCGCGGATGCCGATCGGCGACCTGCTTCGGCTCCAGCCCGGCGCCGTGCTCGAACTCGACCGCAAGGTCGGCGAGGCCATCGACATCTTCGTGAACAACCGCCTCGTCGCGCGCGGCGAGGTCGTTCTCGTCGAGGACCGCCTCGGCGTGACGATGACCGAGATCATCAAGAGCGATCACTGATCCTTTTTCGGCCCACCGCGCCTCGCGCGAGGCCACGACACGGAGTTCACCTAGGCCATGCGGCTTCTCATCATCGGACGGCTCAACGGCGAACTGGTCACCGCCTCGAAGATCGCCATGAATCGGGGTGCGGCCGTCACCAACGCCGAAAGCTTGGCGCAGGGTCTCGCGGTGTTGCGTGCCAAGGGCGCCGATCTGATCATGATCGACGTCGCCATGCCGATTCGCGAGCTCGTCACGGCCTTGGCCGACGAGCGCATTCGCACCCCTGTCATCGCCTGCGGAGTCGCCACCGATGCCAAGGCGGCCGTGGCTGCGATCCAGGCGGGCGCGCGCGAATACATTCCCCTGCCTCCGGACCCCGAGCTGATCGCGGCGGTGCTGCAGGCGGTCTCCGAGGATGGCCGTGCCTTCGTCTGGCGCGACGCTTCGATGGAGCGGGTGGTCAAGCTCGCCGAACAGGTCGCGCGCTCGGAAGCATCGGTATTGATCACCGGCGAGAGCGGAACCGGCAAGGAGGTGCTGGCCCGGCACGTCCATGGCAAGTCGAACCGCGCCAGCAAGCCGTTCGTCTCGGTCAATTGCGCCGCGATCCCCGAGGCTCTGCTCGAATCGGAGCTCTTCGGGCACGAGAAGGGGGCCTTCACGGGGGCCGTCGCCCGGCGCATCGGCCGGTTCGAGGAGGCCAATGGCGGGACTCTCCTGCTCGACGAGATTTCCGAGATGGACGTGCGGTTGCAGTCCAAGCTGCTCCGCGCCCTCCAGGAGCGGGTCATCGACCGGGTCGGCGGCTCCGCCCCGGTGAAGGTCGACATCCGGGTCTTGGCGACCTCGAACCGCAACCTCATCGAGGAGGTTCGCAAGGGCACCTTTCGCGAAGACCTGTATTATCGGCTCAACGTCGTCCATCTGAAGCTGCCGCCGCTGCGCGAGCGCCCGGCCGACATCCTCGAACTCGCCAGCCACTTCGCCAAGAAGTACGCCGAGGTCAACGGTGTGCCGGTGCGCGCCCTCAGCCGCGAGGCGCAGCGGCTCGTCTGCGCGAACCCGTGGCGCGGCAACGTGCGCGAACTCGAAAACACCCTCCACCGCGCCGTCCTGCTCGCCGCGGGTCCCGAGATCGGACCCGACGCGATCCTGACCCCGGAAGGCGAGACCATCGCGCAGGCATCCGCCGGGCCGGCCGAGCGGGCGGCACGGGTCGCGGAAGCCGCCACACGCGGCCTCGTCGGCCAGACCGTGGCGCAGGTGGAGTGCGACCTGATCCTCGACACCCTCGACCATTGCCTGGGCAACCGGACCCATGCCGCCAAAATCCTCGGCATCTCGATCCGGACCCTGCGCAACAAGCTCAACGAGTATGTCGATGCCGGTCTCGCCGTCGCTGAGCCCGGCAGCGCCCGCGCCGTGGCCGCCTATGGGTAGGATCATGCGCGAGTAGGAGGACGGTCGGTAACCGGAGCGTATCAGCCCGTCCGCGCCGCTTCTTCCGCCACCTGCGCCGCATGCGCGCGTTCGAGCTTCTGCATCGATACGGCGCGGGCGATGTCCGATTCGATGTCTCGGATCGTCTCCTCGACGAGGTGCCCCTGCAGGGCGACGCGCGGATCGTCCGGCGCCATGCCATCGCGGGCCTGGAGGCGCTGCACCGCCTGCTTGACCACGCCGTAGACGGTCTCCCGCTCGTCGCGGGTCATCGTCGGGTTGACGGCACGGGCGATGAGATCTGCGAATTCGGACATGGGGTTGGGGTTGTCACCGATCGGGGGATGATGGGGCGGGGATCGACCGCCCCGCCGGTATCACAGGCGCTGGTCTTTCACGCCGGCGATGACCAGCGCGATCGAACTCCATCCCACGAGAAAGCAGAAGAACACCACGAATAAGGTACGGCCGCGCTGCGGGTAGAGCGAAGCGACCGGCAGGGCCGGCTCTACGAAGGGTGCGAGGTAGATCTGCTGCTTACCCGCCGCGATCCGGGCTCGGTCGACCAGAAGGTTGGCGGATTCGTTCAACTTGCTCGCAATCGTCCGCTCGACCTGAAGACCCTCGTACTCGAGCAGCGCGCGGGTCAGGTTCGTGGAGGGGTCGGATCCGGACATACCGTCGGTGGTGAGCTGATCGAGCAGGCGTTTGATCTGCTGGTCGAGCACGGCGACCGTGGCGACCAGGGTCTGAATACCGCGGGATTTCTCGTCGAGGGCGGAGGCGCGCAGGACCTGAAGGTCCGATTCGACCTTGATCTTGTCCTTGCGCAGGGTCGCGACGGTGGTGAGCGTCGCTTCGGCCGTCTTCACCGGATCGATGATGCCCCAGCGGTTCCGGAACTTCTGGAGGGCGAGATGGGCGTTCCGCAACCGCTCCTGCGCCCTCAGCGCATCGGCCTCTGCATGGGAGACGAGATCGGCCTGTGCGCGCCGGGAGATATCGTTGATCAGCGTCTCGGTGAGGGAGATCACTTCCTTGGCGATGGTCAGTGCGTCCTCCGGCCGGAAGGCACGCACACTGAGGGTGATGATACCGGAGATCACGTCGATCCGCGCGCCGACATGATGGCGCCAGTACTTGGTCAAATCCTCAATCGGCAGACTCGTGTCGAATCGCTCCCAGAAATCGGCCTCCTGGCGCGAGAACATTTTCGAGATCTGGAGCGACTTTTCGACCTTCATGACAATGGACTGGCTTTCGATGTAGTCCTTGACGATGAAGCTATCCTGGCTGTTATGCTTCTGGATCAGATCCGAGAATTGACTGCCCGACGCATCCTCCATGGGCTCGACGTTGCCGCGCACCGCGAACTGCGCCGTAGCGATGTACTGGTCCGAGGCGATGGCGACGAGGTAGATGCCGA
Organism: Methylobacterium sp. BTF04; assembly: GCF_010692745.1. GTDB lineage: Bacteria > Pseudomonadota > Alphaproteobacteria > Rhizobiales > Beijerinckiaceae > Methylobacterium. The sequence goes on along the minus strand of NZ_JAAHTB010000010.1, from coordinate 68,129 downwards.
TGATGGCGGTGGGCACCACGACGAACAGCAAAAACTGCTTCGTAACGCTTGCGATCACGGTGAGCGGCTTGGCCTGCTTCGGGCGCAGGCCCGGAAGGCGGCGCCAGTCGAGGCGCTCCTGCGCTTTCCTCAGTAGGGCGGGCGCACGGCGATCGCGGACCGGCTCGACCGTCTCGGCATTGCGCCGCAATTCTGGAACCGAGCGCAGGGCAACGTCGATCACCCCGCGGAGGCGGTCGGTCTGCTTGACCTCGTCGGCATTCATCTCGTCAAGTTCCCACGGCTCGGCGCGCCCGGGCAAGAGCCGGCCGCATGTCCGATCCGATGTTGCATTCGGTCACGCCCGTGGAGCCCTTTCGACGCCATGCCGTTAGCATATCGAGTCCCGTTTTTTTCAGCCCTTTTTAAGGCGATAGGTCCGACCCGCGCCGTGACCTCGGTTGGCTCGGGCAGGACGGATATCCTCGAACCCGACAGGACCGATGCCCAGCAAGGACGAAGCAGCGCTCGCACCCGCGAGAATCCGGATGGCCAGGGCCGGCTTCTCGGACGTGGTGCTTGTCTGCACCAAATGCGCCAAACGCCAGGGCCTGAAGAAGGGCACATTACGCGGCATGCTCAAGCGCGCGCTGAAGCGCGGAAGCGGAGGGCGCAAGACGCGCGTGATCGAGGTCGGCTGTCTCGGACCGTGCCCGAAGCGGGCGCTTGCGGTGGCGACGTCCGCGAGTCTGGCCGCGCACCGTATTCATCTCCTCGATCCGGCCTTAGCTCCCGAGGCTGCGGCGGCGCTGCTATTCCCGGATTTCGGCCCGAAAGGCGATCCAGGGTCGGGCATGAACGAGACGTCCTGAAACGGGCGTCCGCGCCGTCGGGGAGCGGGAACAAGCCGTTGGGGCCGCATCGCGTGGTCTTGCCTGTCTGTCTGCCATCCGCTTCGCTTTGGAGCGTCCCGTGAGCGGCCCTGCCATCGCGCCTGCGGATCGGCGCGGGCGTGTCGCCCGGGCCATTGTGCGCCGGCTTCCACTCCTTGGGACGGTGATCGGCCTCGGCCTCGGGGTTTGGCTGGTGGCGACCAACGATCTTGGAGCGGTAGCCAACGCCTTCCAGCGAATCGGCCCGCTAGGCCTCCTCGGCATCGTCGCCGTGCGTGTGATCGTCATTCTATTGTGTGGGATCGCCTGGGCGCGGATCCTCCACGGACTCGCCCCGGTGGCGAGCACGGCGTTCATCGTCCTGCGTCTCGTGCGCGAGGGCATCAACGTGCTGCTGCCCGTGGCCTCCGTCGGCGGAGAGGTGGTCGGGGGACGACTCCTGACCTTCTGGGGAGTCGCCGTGCCGTTGGCTGCCGCCTCGATCCTGGTCGACATGCTGTTGCAGGTCGTGAGCCAAGTGCTGTTCGTCGGCCTCGGCGTCGCCCTGCTGATGCAGGTAGGGGGCGAAGCCGCGGCGTCCCTCGCCGCCTGGACCCTGCGCGCCCTCATCGTCACGGCTGCGTTGATCCTGGCTTTCTTCGTCTTTCAGCGTAGCGCCGCCGCCCGCGATGTCTGGCGCTGTCTCGCCGCCCGCGCCCGCCGCCTCGCCAACGCGACGACTTTGGGCCGTGAAAAGACCGGTCGGGGTGGAGTCTACGACGCCCTCGATGCGATCTGGGCGCCAAACCGACGCGGGGCGCTGACAGGGTCGTTTTTTCTGCACCTGGCTGCGTGGGGGCTCGGAATTGTCGAAATCTGGATCGCGCTCGCCTGCATCGGGGTCGAGGGTATCTCGCTCACCGAAATCATCGTGATCGAGACCTTGAGCCAAGCGATCAAGTCTGCGGCATTTCCGGTTCCGAGCGGGCTCGGCGTCCAGGAGGGTGGTTTCGTCCTCCTCGGAGCCTTGTTCGGTATCGATGCCGGGACGGCGCTGGCTCTGTCCCTCGTCAAGCGCGTGCCCGACGTCGTATTGGGACTTCCGGCCCTGCTACTTTGGCAGATGTTGGAGGCGCGCCGCGCGACGATTGTTCCGCCAAGGTCTTGAGATATCATCAGTCTTGCCCATTCGATGGCAAGGGTCTGAAATCGGCTGCTGCTCTTCGATCAGGCCGTCGGCTGCGCGCGGCGTCGCGTCCCAGGCGCAGGACCAGGCGTTTCAAGGCTCCTTTGGCTCCGCCCGCAGCGCCTGAGCATTTGAGCCGAGAAAATCCGCTTTGTTGCGCAGGCGCTTATTGCCTGTGCGGCGATGCCGTCCGATTTTGTCTCCGGGCCGACTGAACCGAGGACCGACCAGATGACGATGCCGGACGACATCGCCGCGCGCGACGCGCGGATCGTGACCGACTACCTCGAAGCCTCGATGGTGCCGGACCCGGAACGGGCCGCGGGCTACATGGCGCCGGGGATCACCATCACCTTCACGGGCGCCCGCGAATTCCGCCATCCCCGGGAAGTCACCGCCTTCAATGCCGGGCGCTACGCCTGGGTGAAGAAGCGGATGGAGCGTCTCGACGTGGTGCCGGGGGACGGTATCACCACCGTCTACAGCCTCGGTACCCTCTACGGGGAATGGCCGGACGGTACGCCGTTCGAGGGCAACCGCTATGTCGACCGCTTCACCGTCCGCGATGGCGTGATCGTCACCATGGAGGTCTGGAACGACAGCGCCGAGCGCCTGCTGACCCAGCACGGAATCACGGCCTGAGTTGGCGGTCGACACTGACGCGAGACTGCAACGAAAAGCCCTGAGTTGCACAGCGGCTCGGGCGCGTCAGATCAGATCCGGCTCGGCGAGCAGGCCGTCGACGAAATCGGTGAGGCCGGTGCGGCGGGTGCGCTTCAGGCGTTCGGCGGTGAGGATGCCTTCGAGCGAGCGGAAGGCGTCCTGCAAATCGTCGTTGACGATGACGTAGTCGTATTCGCTCCAGCGCTGGATCTCGATTCGGGCGTTGGCGAGGCGCTTCTCGATGGTGTCGGGGGAATCCTCGGCGCGGCGCTCCAGGCGGTGGCGCAGTTCGGCCAGACTCGGCGGCAGGATGAACACCGTCACCACGTCCTCGGTGAGCTTGGCGCGGACCTGCCGGGTGCCCTGGTAATCAATGTCGAAGATCATGTCCCGGCCGGCACCGAGCACCTTCTCCACCGGTTTGCGGGGTGTCCCGTAGAAATTGCCGTGGACCTCGGCCCATTCGAGCAGGTTCTCGCTGGCGCGGTAGCCGTCGAAGGTCTCGCGATCGATGAAATTGTAGTGCTTGCCATCGATCTCCGAGGGGCGGCGCTGGCGCGTCGTCACCGAGATCGAGAGGTCGAGCCCCCATTTCGGATCGGCCGCCACCGCCCGCGTCAGCGTGGTCTTGCCGGCCCCCGAGGGGGAGGACAGGATGAGGATGAACCCGCGGCGCGGAATAGAAGCGGCCTGCGCCTGCATGGGAGAAACCTATTCGACGTTCTGAACCTGCTCGCGGAATTGCTCCACCACGGCCTTCAAGTCGAGTCCGATCCGCGACAGGGTGATGTCGTTGGCCTTGGCGCACAGGGTATTGGCCTCGCGGCCGAGCTCCTGGGCGAGGAAATCGAGCTTGCGGCCGATGGGGCCGCCGGCGGCGAGCAGTTCGGCGGCATTGGCGAGATGGGCCTGGAGCCGGTCGAGTTCTTCCCGGACGTCGGCTTTGGCGGCGAGCAGGACCGCCTCCTGGTGCAGGCGGTCGGGGTCGAGGGACCCGGCGGCGACCAGGGTGGCGATGGTGGCCGACAGGCGAGCGCGCACCGCCTCGGGCTTGCGGGCCGGGCATTCCTCGGCGGCCTGGGTCAGGCGGGCCATCTCGGCGAGCTGGCCCTGGACGAGCGCGAGCAACTGGCGCCCCTCGGTGCGCCGGGCCTCCACGAGGTCGGTGACGAGGCTGACCACGCCGGCGGCGAGATCGTGCGCCAGCGCCTCGGCATCGGCCGTGGGCTCCTCGTCGGATTCGATGACGCCGCGGAGCGAGAGCAGTCCGTCGAGGCTCGCCGGGGCCATGCCGGCGGGACAGGGCACCCGGGCCACCGCGGCGGCGAGGGAGGCGAGCAGAGCCTCGTTGATGCGCATCCGCGGCGGCGCCTCCGGCCGCGTCAGGTTGAGCGACAACTGGCACTGGCCGCGGGTGAGCGTCTTCTGCAAGGCGGCGCGGGCGACCTCCCCCACCGCGTCGTAGCCGTTGGGCACGCGCAGGCGCACGTCGAGCCCGCGCCCGTTCACACTGCGGACCTCCCAGGCCCATTGGACCGGGCCGGTGGTGCCGGCGGCGCGGGCAAAGCCCGTCATGCTGGAAAGGATCATGCGCGGGCGGTTACGGCTGCTTCAGGGCGGGGACGTTCTTGGCCGAGTTGAGATCGAAGGTCTTGTTGCGCAGCGGGTCGAGGCGGGTCCCCTCCGAGGCGTCGAAGGCCTTCGGGCGCGGGCCGCCGGCCGGGGTGGCGGCGAAGTTGGAGCTCTCCGGCGCGTAGGCCGAGGCGCGGCCGGGGGCGCCGGTGGGGTCGGCCGGCGGATCGGCCTTGTCGACGGAGGCGTCCGGCGTCGGCGCCTGACGGGCGCGCTCGACCTGGCGCCAGCGCGCGACGTTGCGCGAATGGCCCTCCAGGCTGTCGGCGAAGGCGTGGCCGCCGGTGCCGTCGGCCACGAAGAACAGGTCCTTGGTCCGCGACGGGTTGGCGACGGCCTCCAGGGCGGCGCGGCCCGGATTGGCGATGGGGCCGGGGGGCAGGCCCTCGATCACGTAGGTGTTGTAGGGGGTGGCGCGCTCAATCTCGGCGCGCTGGATGCCGCGCCCGAGGGTGCCGCGTCCGCCCACCAGCCCGTACACGATGGTCGGGTCCGATTGCAGCTTCATGCGCTTGTTGAGACGGTTGACGAACACCCCGGCGACGCGGGGGCGCTCGTCGGCCCGGCCGGTCTCCTTCTCGACGATGGAGGCCAGGGTCACCATCTCGGCGGGCGTCTTCACCGGGATGTCGGCCGAGCGCCGGAGCCAGATCTGGTTGAGGACCTCGCGCTGCTTGGTGCGCATCAGGTTGACGATCTGCTGGCGGGTGGCACCACGCTCGAACTTGTAGGTGTCGGGCAGGAGCGACCCCTCGGGCGGGATCTCGTTGATCTCGCCGGTGAGGACGTCGTTCTCGTTGAGCCGCACCACGATCTGTTCCGAGGTCAGCCCCTCCGGGAAGGTCACGGCGTGCTGGACCTGACGGCCCGAGGCCAGGGTGTCGATGGCCCCATTGATGCTGGCATGGGCCTTGAACGTGTACTCGCCGGCCTTGAGCGCCTTGCCGGAGAAGCGCGCGGCCCATTCGAACAGGGCGGTGTGGGTGATCACGCCCTCGCGGGCCAGGGCCTCGGCGATCTCGGAGGTGCCGCTGCGGGGCGAAATGACCACGACCTTGTCGGCGGGCAGCGGCCCCTCCTCCTTGGTCTGGCGCTCGAACAGGGTCATGCCGACCATGATGGCGAGCGCCAGGACCACGGAGGCGGTGAGCAGCCCGCTCACCCGCGCCAGCATCCCGCCGCGCTCGCGCGCCGGCCGCTCGGGCGGCGGCGTGGCGGCGGTGGGCTTGATCGCCTCGCTCGGGCTCCGCGGCGACAGCCGGTTGGGCAGAGCCGGCTCGTCGGAGACGACGGGCGACGGCGATGGGGTCGGGCGTTTGCGGAAGAACATGGACATCCTGTTCGGGCCTCAAGCCCCCTCCCCGGCCGCCGCCGGATTTTTGTAGGTCAAGGGGACTTGGTCACGCGACTTGAGTGTAGGCGCGCCGGACGGTTTGGCACAGGAGCATAGTCGGTTTTGTGGCGAAAAGGGGGTTCATGCCCAACCTGAGCGCGCGCAAAATTCACCTCGTCATACGTGATGATCAAGGGGGCGCGACAACGTAAAAAATATCACCCCGTCCTATATGCATAAAAAAGGTCTTGCGTCGCTAATCGACCCAAGACCTAGATGTAGCTTTGATAAGTGTTATAGATTTATTTGAGATTGATCATCTTCTTGGTCGCTTTTTATATTTGATATTATTTCATCATTTTCGATATCAAACAAAGACTGGAATGAAGCTTGTAATCCGGGGCTCCAAGATGCCAATGCTATTTCTGAATACTCTAGTTCGACTGCAAGCCAATTCGACCCTAGTTCATCCATTCAAGACTCCCTAAATTTATTGCTTGATTCGTTGACCTTATCCTATCACAGTCGCAGCATTGAGCTAACGAAATTTGCCTCATTAAGGAATTGTTAACAGGATGTTAAAGACGCTTGAGGCTCCAGAGATCATTTTCGGACTTTGCTCAGCAGTGGGAACAAAAAACTCGAAATTTGTTAAAATGCTGGAAAGCGGACTTCGTACATTTAAATATAATACTGAGTATTTTAAAGTAACTACATTAATGAAGAATCTCGATGTGGTAGATTTATCTCTCGACGACAGCTCTACCGAGGGTAGATACGACAGCTACATCAAGTATGCTAATAATATACGTGAAAAAACTGGCCTGGATAATGCTCTTGCTGTCCTGGGAATTTCAGCAATATCAGCTTATAGAAAAAGGTTGGAAAAGAATATTTACCAAATCAAGCTTACATATTTGACCAATTTAAAAGACCAGAAGAAATAGCGCTTCTTAGACAGGTTTATGGGCAGCTTTTCGTTTTAGTTTCTTTATATTCAAGTAAAGACAAGCGCACAAAATACCTGGCTCAAAGATTTTCTGAGGACCAATCAGTAAGTAAGCCGGGTATTAACCATGAAAAGAATGCCGTTGCATTGATTGAGCGTGATCAAGATGAGCAGGGCCAGAAGCATGGACAGCGATTGAGCGATACATTTTCACTTGGTGACTTATTTCTAGATATTGACGATAGAGAAGGATCAGAAAAAATACTAAGTAGATTTCTCGGTGCACTTTTCGGATCAAATAAAGTTAGTCCATCCAAAGACGAATACGGGATGTATATTGCAAAAACCGCATCGCTTAGATCGTTAGACTTATCTCGTCAAGTCGGCGCCGCTATTTTCTCAACTGATGGAGAAGTTCTTACTCTCGGATGCAATGAGGTTCCCAAAGCTGGAGGAGGCACCTATTGGCATAATGATGATTTGGATGCCCGAGACTATGAATTGGAAGGAGATGAAAACGAAAGAATAAAACGAGCAATTTTTGCAGATGTCGTGCGTCGCCTCGATAAGGTAGAATTGATAAAAACATCCGATGATAGGGGGATCGATGAAATCATCAAATTTGTTGTTGCAGAAACCTCGATAAAGGGAAGCCCTTTAAAAGAAGCTCAAATAATGGATCTGTTAGAGTTTGGCAGAATAATACACGCTGAGATGTCTGCAATTACGGACGCTGCTAGATTAGGAAAAAGCATAAAAGGATCCACGCTATATTGTACGACTTTTCCCTGCCACATGTGTGCGAAACACATCGTATCGGCAGGAATAAAGCGAGTACTTTATATCGAGCCTTATCCAAAAAGCTATGCCGAACAGCTTCATCCAGATTCAATATCTGTCGATTTAAATGAGCGTCACGAAAAGCGAGTACACTTTTCTCCGTTTATTGGAATTTCTCCCGTAAGGTTTAGGTATTTATTTGAAAGAGGAAGGCGGAAAGATCAGGACGGACATTTTTCCGAGTGGTTTGAAGGCATACCAAAGCCAATTATGAAATATACGGTAGCGACATATTTACAAAATGAAGTTGCAGTAAGTGTGATATTTGACAGGACTCTTAAGTCGGAAAAAGTCGCTAATTTTATAAAAGTTAAAACTTCAAATTGAGAAAAATATCAATCCACCCGCCGCATCACCAAGCTCGCATTCGTCCCACCAAACCCAAACGAGTTCGACAGCACGACATCCACGCGCTTGCGCTTGGCCTCGTGCGGGATGAGGTCGATGGCGGTCTCGACGGAGGGGTTGTCGAGGTTGAGGGTCGGCGGGAGCACGCCGTCCCGGATGGTCAGCACCGAGAAGATGGCTTCCACGGCGCCGGCCGCGCCGAGCAGGTGGCCGATGGCGGATTTGGTGGAGGACATCGAGGCCTTGGGCGCGTGGTCGCCGAGCAGGCGCTCCACGGCCTTCAGCTCGAGCTCGTCGCCCATGGGCGTCGAGGTGCCGTGGGCGTTGATGTAGTCGATGTCCGAGGGCTGGAGGCCGGCGCGCTTGACCGCGTTGGTCATGCAGCGGAAGGCGCCGTCGCCGTCGGGGGCCGGCGAGGTGATGTGGTAGGCGTCGCCGGTGAGGCCGTAGCCCACCACTTCGGCGTAGATCTTGGCGCCGCGCGCCTTGGCGTGCTCGTATTCTTCGAGCACCACCACGCCGGCGCCTTCGCCCATGACGAAGCCGTCGCGGCCCTTGTCGTAGGGGCGGGAGGCCTTGGTCGGGTCGTCGTTGAAGCCGGTGGAGAGGGCGCGGCAGGCGGCGAAGCCCGCGAGCGCCAGCCGATTGACCGGTGATTCGGCTCCCCCCGCCACCATCACGTCGGCATCGCCGAACTGGATCAGCCGGGCCGCGTCGCCGATGGCGTGGGCGCCGGTGGAGCAGGCGGTGACCACCGCGTGGTTCGGGCCCTTGAGGCCGTGGGCGATGGAGATCTGCCCGGAGGCGAGATTGATGATCCGGCCGGGAATGAAGAACGGCGAGATCCGGCGCGGGCCCTTGTCGTGCAGGGTCACCGAGGCGTCGTAGATGCCGCCGATGCCGCCGATGCCGGAGCCGACCATGACGCCGGTGGCGCATTGGTCTTCGTAGGAGGTCGGGTGCCAGTCGGCGTCGTCCAGGGCCTGGCCGGCGGCCGCCATGGCGTAGACGATGAACGGATCGACCTTGCGCTGCTCCTTGGCCTCCATCCAGACATCCGGATCGAAGGTGCCGTCGGAGCCGTCGCCGAGCGGCACGGAACAGGCGACGCGGCAGGCGAGATCGTCGACGGGAAACGCCGTCACCACCTTCGCCGCCGAGTCGCCTGCGATCAACCGGCTCCAGGTGGCCTCGACCCCGCTGGCCAGCGGAGTCACCATGCCTAAGCCCGTCACCACAACCCGACGCATCGCGCTATCCCGAACCGATCCTGTCATGAAACGAATGGCGCGCGGGGTCGATCTCGACCCCGCTCCCAGCGCCGTGTCGCTTGGTTAGGCGGAGTTCTTCTCGAGGAACTTCACCGCGTCGCCGACCGTCTGGATCGTCTCGGCCGCGTCGTCGGGAATCTCGACGTTGAATTCCTCCTCGAACGCCATCACGAGCTCGACGGTGTCGAGGCTGTCGGCGCCGAGATCATCGATGAAGTTCGCGCCCTCGACCACCTTCTCCGGCTCAACGCCGAGATGCTCGACAACGATCTTCTTCACGCGCTCAGCGATATCGCTCATCGTTCTTGGTCCTTAGCTCTTCGATCGTGATGGTGAAGGCGCCGTGGCCGCTTTCCCGTCTCTTGGACATGTCCTGAGATGAAGCGGCCGGTGTGTTCGAATACGCGCGTCAGGGGCGAGTCACTTGTTCTGCGTTCAACAAGTCACTCGTGGTTTTGGAACTCTCCGCAACACGCTGAATCGTCAACCCCCCTCGAGCGGCAGCCGGGGTGTTAACACAGGGTTCCGACGCTGGCGAGGCCCGGTTCACAAGCCATTCAGCGGTGTGGCTTTTTCGAGCCGTTCGGCGGGTTTTCCCTGCGTGCGCTGCAGCAAACGGCGCAGCGGCGCGCCCTCACACCATCGCCATGCCGCCATTGACGTGCAGGGTCTGGCCGGTGACGTAGCCGGCCTCGTCGGAGGCGAGGTAGAGCGCCGCCGCCGCGATCTCGGCGCCGGTGCCGAGGCGGTTCATCGGCACCCGGCCGAGAATGCCCTCGCGCTGCTTGTCGTTGAGGGCATCGGTCATCGGCGAGGTGATGAAGCCGGGTGCGATGCAGTTGACCGTGAGGTTGCGGGTGGCGACCTCGGCGGCCATCGCCTTGGTCATGCCCACCAGCCCGGCCTTGGCGGCGGCGTAGTTCACCTGGCCCGGATTGCCGGTGGTGCCCACCACCGAGCCGATGTTGATGATGCGGCCGTGGCGGCGCTTCATCATGCCCTTCACCGCCGCGCGCGACAGCCGGAACGCCGCCGTGAGGTTGACGGCGATCACCGCATCCCACTCGTCGTCCTTCATCCGCAGCACGAGGTTGTCGCGGGTGATGCCGGCATTGTTCACCAGCACGTCGAGGCCGCCCATGGCGCTCTCGGCCGCCGGCACCAGAGCCTCCACCGCCGCCTTGTCGGAGAGATCGCATTCGACGATGTGCACGCGCGCGTCGCCAAGTTCTGCCGCCAGCGCCTCTAGGGCCGGGCGCCGGGTGCCCGACACCGTCACGGTGGCGCCCTGGGCGTGCAGGGTCCGGGCGATGGCGCCGCCGAGGCCGCCGGTGGCGCCGGTGACGAGGGCCTTGCGGCCGGTGAGATCGAACATGGGACGTCCTGTGGTGTTAGCCGAAGGTGGGGAACGCGGCGACGTCCTCGGGGGAGCCGACGGCACTGGCCGTCGCGCCGGGCGCGATCCGCTTGACGAGGCCGCTCAGGACCTTGCCGGTGCCGATCTCGTGGAACTGGTCGATGCCGGCCTCCGCCATGGCGGCGACCGATTCGCGCCAGCGCACGGTGCCGGTCACCTGCGCCACCAGGGCGTCGCGGATCGTCGCCGGGTCGGTGATGGGGCCGGCCAGCACGTTGGCGTAGAGCGGCACCACGGGGGCCTGCATCGCCACGCCGGCCAACGCCGCGCGCATGGCCTCGGCGGCCGGCGCCATCAGCGAGCAGTGGAACGGGGCCGAGACGTTGAGCATCACCGCGCGCTTGACGCCGCGGCCCTGGGCGATCGCCACCGCGCGCTCCACCGCTGCCTTGGTGCCCGACAGCACCACCTGACCGGCGCCGTTGTCGTTGGCGACCTCGCAGACCTCGCCCTGCGCCGCCTCCGCGGCGATGGCCCGCGCGGTCTCGGCGTCGGGCCCGATCAGCGCCGCCATGGCGCCCTGCCCCGGCGCCACCGCCGCCTGCATGGCCTCGCCGCGAATCCGCAGCAGGCGGGCGGTGTCGGCGATGGAGAAGGTGCCGGCGGCGGCGAGCGCGGTGTACTCGCCGAGCGAATGGCCGGCGACGCAGGCGACGTCGCGCGCCAGATCGAGCCCGCGCTCGGCCTGCAGGACCCGCAGGGTGGCGAGACTCGCGGCCATCAGGGCCGGCTGGGCGTTGGCGGTGAGGGTCAGCGCCTCCACCGGACCCTCGAACATCAGCTGCGAGAGATTCTGGCCGAGCGCGTCGTCGACCTCATCGAACACCGCGCGGGCCTGCGGGAAGCTCTCGGCGAGCGCGCGCCCCATGCCGACGGCCTGGCTGCCCTGGCCGGGGAAGATGCAAGCGCGCGCCATGGTGACTTCCTCAGTGCTCGAGAGGGCGGCGCAGTCGCACCGCCCGCCCGATGTGTCAACATGGCACTGCACCCGGCGGCGGTGTGGTCAGCCCTCGTTGAAGAAGTCCACCGTGCCGGTGTCGAGGCTGTAGGCGGCGCCGATGATGCGCAGCTTGCCGGCCTTGAGCGGATCGAGCAGGGACGGCTCGGAGGCGGCGCGCAGGCGCTCCACCACCCGGTTGACGTTGGCGCGCACGCAATTCTCGACGAAATCGCCGGGCTTGTCGCGCTGGGACAGCACGGCGGGGACGATCGGCTCGATCATCCGGCCGATGGAGCCGGGATAGACGGTGTTGTTCTTGACCACGTCGATGGCCGCCTCCACCGCGCCGCAGCGGCTGTGGCCCATCACCAGCACCAGCGGCACGCCGAGCTGCGAGACGCCGTACTCGATGGAGCCGAGAGCCGCCGTGTCGACGCAATTGCCGGCATTGCGCACGATGAACAGCTCGCCGAGGCCGCGCCCGAACAGGATCTCGGGCGAGACGCGCGAATCGGAGCAGCTCACCAGCACCACGAACGGCGTCTGGCCGAGGGCGATCTCGATGCGGCGCTCGCGGCCCTGCACCGACCGCACCGGGCTGTCGGTCTGGTACAGGCGGTTGCCTTCCTTGAGCCGCTCGAGCGCCTGATCGGCGGTCAACTCGGTCTTCTTGGTGGACGGGCTGGCGGCCAGGGCGACGGTGGGCAGGGCGGTGGCCGCAAAGCAGCCGGCGCCGAGGAGGCAGCCGCATCCGAGCAGGCTGCGTCGGCTGAGAAGAGTGGTCATGGGCATCGTCCCTCGTTCCGGCCTCGTGCGAGACCTCGTGCGCACGACCGATACGCACCCGCCGCTCCCCTGTCGCCGAGGCGATTGGCGGGAGGAGATCCGAGGATTAGGCGATGCATCCCGAACGTGGCGTCGCCCCCCGGCCCTGGGGACGCGCCCGTGGCCGGCGATGCGTCACGCCTTGTTGCTGGGCGTCAAGGCGTGTAAGACGCGGCCTCAATCCCCTTTACCCTGTCCGAGGAAGGAGCCGTCCCTCATGGCTCGCGTCACCGTTGAAGACTGCATCGACAAGGTCGAGAACCGCTTCGAGCTCGTGCTGCTGGCGAGCCATCGCGCCCGCCTGCTCGCCGCCGGCGCGCCGCTGACGATCGATCGCGACCGCGACAAGAACCCGGTCTGCGCCCTGCGCGAGATCGGCGACGCGACGATCACCGCGGACGACCTCAAGGAACAGCTGATCCACTCGATGCAGAAATACGTCGAGGTCGACGAGCCGGAGGCCGAGACCGTGCCGCTGCTGTCGAGCTCGCCGGCCGCCGCCGCCGTGGCGCCGCAATCCTCCAGCGACGACGGCGCCGTGCAGTTCGACCGCATGAGCGAGGAAGACCTGCTGCGCGGTCTCGAGAACCTCGCACCGCCCACCGAGACCGAGGAGGAGGCCGAGTAGTTCGGCCCACCTTTTCCAATGACGTGACGAGAACCCGGCCTGCGTGCCGGGTTTTTTATTGCCTGTGGCGTGCCGAAAAGTGTCTCCTGCGTCGCCTTGGGGCTGGCTTGTGCGGTGACGATGCGGGACTAATCGCTGGGTACGCGCCGGACAGGTTCGAACGGGCGCGGTCGATTGGAAAGGGTCTCTCGGCGGATGATGCGCCAATACGAGCTTGTCGAGAGGGTCAAGCGCTACAACCCCGCTGCGGACGAGAACCTGCTCAATCGCGCCTACGTCTACGCGATGCGCGCCCACGGCAACCAGAAGCGGGCCTCGGGCGATCCGTTCTTCGCCCACCCGCTGGAGGTGGCCGCGATCCTCACCGACCTTCGGCTCGACGACGCCACCATCGTGGCGGCCGTGCTGCACGACACGGTGGAGGACACCGCCGCCACCCTCGACGAGATCCGCGCGATCTTCAGCCCCGAGATCGGCGCGCTGGTGGATGGCCTGACCAAGCTGAAGCGCCTCGACCTCGTCTCGAAGCGGGCGGCGCAGGGCGAGAATTTCCGCAAGCTGCTGCTGGCGGTGGCGGCCGACGTGCGCGTGCTCCTGGTCAAGCTCGCCGACCGCCTGCACAACATGCGCACCCTCCACCACATGCGCGAGGACAAGCGCGTGCGGATCGCCGAGGAGACCCTCGACATCTACGCGCCGCTCGCCGGCCGCATGGGCATGCAGGAGCTGCGCGAGGAGCTCGAAGACCTCGCGCTGCGCAACCTCAAGCCCGACATCTACGCCACCATCGCCCAGCGCCTCACCGACCTCTCGGCGAAATCCGAGCGGCTGGTGGAGAGCATCGAGCACGATCTCACCGCCAAGCTCGCGGCGCAGGGCATCAATGCCGTGGTCACCGGGCGCCAGAAGCGGCCCTACTCGATCTCGGCGAAGATGGAGCGCAAATCCGTCGCCTTCGAGCAATTGTCGGACATCTTCGGCTTTCGCGTGGTGGTGGAATCCCTGGCCGATTGCTACGGCGCGCTCGGCGTCGTCCATACCAGCTGGCCGATGGTTCCAGGGCGCTACAAGGACTACATCTCGACCCCGAAGCAGAACGATTACCGCTCAATCCACACCACGGTGATCGGCCCCAAGAGCCAGCGCGTCGAGCTGCAGATCCGCACCGCCGCCATGGACGAGATCGCCGAATACGGCATCGCCGCGCACGCGCATTACAAGGAGACCGGCGGCAAGGACGAGATCGGCGGCGTCCATCCGCGCCTCGCCACCGAGAGCGGCGCCTATCAATGGCTGCGCCGAACCATCGAACTCCTGGCCGAGGGCGACAGCCCGGAAGAGTTTTTGGAGCACACCAAGCTCGAACTGTTCCAGGACCAGGTGTTCTGCTTCACGCCCAAGGGCCGCCTCATCGCCCTGCCGCGCGGCGCGACGCCCATCGACTTCGCCTATGCGGTCCATACCGATGTCGGCAACTCGGCGGTGGGGGTGAAGATCAACGGCCGCATGGCGCCTTTGCTGCACGAACTCGTCAACGGCGACGAGGTCGAGATCGCGCGCTCCGACGGAGCCTCGCCCCCGGCGGCCTGGGAATCCCTCGTGGTCACCGGCAAGGCGCGCTCGGCGATCCGCCGGGCGACCCGCGTCGCGGTGCGGCGGCAATATGCCGGGCTCGGCCGCCAGATCCTCGACCGGGCATTCGAGCGCGCTGCCAAGAGCTTTTCCGACGACAAGCTGCGCGGCGCCCTGCCCCGGCTGGCGCGGCTCTCCACCGAGGATGTGTTCGCCGCGGTGGGAAGGGGCGAGATGTTCTCCGGCGATGTGGTGCGGGCGGTTTATCCCGACCACAAGGACGAGCGGCGCACCGCACCGACCCCGCTGCAGCAGCCTCTGGATGGCGGCGCCGGCCGGCTCAGCCTGTCGAAGGACCAGACCATGCGTCTGACCTTTCCCGAGGGTGCGGCCGATATGGGGCGCGCCGATGCGATCCCGATCCGCGGGCTCGACAACGACCTGCCGGTGAGCTTCGCGCCCAATGGCGGCGCGGTGCCGGGCGACCGCATCGTCGGCATCCTCACGCCGGGGGTCGGGGTGACGATCTACCCGATCCAGTCGGCGGCCCTGGCCGCCTTCGACAACGAGCCCGCCCGCTGGCTCGACGTGCGCTGGGACGTGGAGGGCGGCGTCAGCGAACGCTTTCCCGCACGGCTCGCCCTGCAATCGATCAACGAGCCCGGCGTGCTCGCCCAGATCGCCCAGGTCATCGCCGACCACGACGGCAACATCGACAACGTCTCGATGAAGCGCAAGACCCAGGATTTCACCGCCGTGGTCATCGACCTCTCGGTGTGGGACCTCAAGCACCTCAACGCCATCGTGGCGGAGCTGCGCGGCAAGCGCACGGTGAGCAAGGTCGACCGGGTCAACGGATAGGCGGGGCCGGGTTCCGCCATCCGGACATTGGATCAGAGGTCAGAGCGGCACCACCAGGCTGAGCCCGACCAGCACCAGGGGAATGGCGGCGAGGGCCAGCACGGTCTGCAGCGCGGTGATGCCGGCCATCAGGGGCGCATCACCCCCGAGTTGCCGCGCCATGATGTAGGCCGACGAGGCGGTGGGCAGGACCTGAAACAGCAGCGCCACCGTCAGGGCCGGTCCGCTCAGACCCGTCGACAGGGCGAACGCCACCGTCGCGATCGGCATCGCCAGAAACTTCATGGCCGACGACGCGGCGACGGGTCCGATCCACTGCCGGGCGGAACGGAACTCCAGCGCCGCGCCGATACAGAGAAGGCCCAACGGCAGCGAAGCCGCGCCCAAGGCCTGCATGGCCGGCTTGAGCCCCGGTGCAAGATCGAGGCCGAGCATCTGGAAGGCGATGCCACCGAAGGAGGCGACCACCAGCGGGTTGGTCGCCAGTTGCTTGAGGATACCGCGACCGCTCAACGTCCCCGAGCCGTAGCGGGCGAACACCATCACGCACAGGATGTTGACGGTCGGCACGATCGCGGCGTTGCAGACCGCCGCCAAGGCGACGCCCTTCGCGCCGAAGAGCCCGGCGGCCAAGGTCACGCCGACATAGTTGTTGAAACGCACACTGCCCTGGAACACCGAGGTGAAGGCCGGCCCGTCGATGTTCATGAGCGGCCGAAGGCCAATGGCGAGTGCCGCGACGGCGACCGTTGCGGCGATCAACGTCAAGGCGAGGGCGCCGACCGGCAGCGAGTCCAGATGCGCGGTCGCGAGGCCATGGAAGAACAGACAGGGCAGCAGGACGAAGTAGCCGAGTCTTTCGGCCTGCGGCCAGAAGCTCTCGGCCAGGAAGCCGCGGTGCCTGAGCACCATCCCGAGCGCGATCAGGATGACGACCGGCAGCAGGGCCAGCACCACCGCGCCGGTCATGAGCGCGTCTCCAGGGCGGCGACGATGCGACGGCAACCCTCTTGGAGGGTGGACAGGTCGGTGGCGAAGGACAGCCGCAGATGGCCCGGCGCCCCGAACGCGCGGCCGGGGACGGTGACGACACCGGCCTCCAGCAGCCTGTCGGCGGTGGCACCATCGTCGGCCGGGCCGGTCAGGCGCGGAAACAGGGAGAAGGCGCCGGCCGGGACCGGCACCGTCAGCGCGGGACTGCCCGCGAGAATGGCGACCCCCGCATCCCTGCGCTCGCGGTAGATCGCGTTGCGCGCCACGGCGCGCCGCGCGGCCTCGCGTAAGGCGGGCCTCCCGTTGGACGGCGTATCGCCGAGAGGCCGACGGGCCACCGCGACGGCCGCGTCGACGGCATGGGTCGGCGGCGCGAAATCGGGCTCCCCGAGGGTCAGGTCGATGATGTCCCGGCCGGCGGCACGGAGCGCTGCGGCGCGGTGGGCCACGGCGAGGATCGGCGATCCGGCGATGGCGCTCGGCGGGGTTCGTGGGGCTGTCGTCATCGAACGACAGGTAGCAGGCTGGTCTCTCAAGCAAAAATTGTTAATTGTCATGCGTCCGACGAGTTTAACTCATACATTGAGCCGTGAGACTGCATGTCGCTGCGCGCCCTTCGAACGTTGCACGCCATTGCCCGGCATGGCTCGTTCGCCCGTGCCGGCGAGGCGGTCGGGCTGACGCAATCGGCGGTGAGCCTGCAAGTGAAGGCTTTGGAAGAGGAGTTCGGTGCCGAACTCTTCGACCGGTCCCGTCGATTGCCACGGCTCACCGAGGCGGGGCGGATCGTGCTGGAGCAATCGGCCGAGGTTCTGGCGCTCTACGATCGGATCGCTCCGGCTCTCGGCGATGAACACTCGCTGGCTGGCCGTCTCCGGCTCGGGGCGATCCAGACCGCTCTGTCGGGCGTTCTGCCGGAGGCCCTGGCCGCTCTCCACCAGGCCCATCCCCGCGTTCGCGTCCATGTCTCGGCCGGAATGTCGGCGGATCTTGCCCGACAGGTGGTCGACGGAACGCTGGATGCCGCCGTGACCACCGAACCGGTCCAACCCCATCCCGCGGGCCTCGTCTGGACGCCGCTCTATTCGGACGGCTTCTGGCTCATCGCCCCGCCCGGACACGAGGGCCGGGAGACGCGCGCGCTGCTGCGCGATCTGCCGTTCATTCGCTTCGACAGCCAGGCCTGGGCCGGGCGGGTGATCGAGCGGGAACTCCGCCGTCAGCACCTGGATATCCGCGAGGAGATGGTGCTCGATAGCCAGGAGGTCATCCTGCGGATGGTCGCGATGGGGCTGGGCGTCGCCGTCATTCCGATCTCGGACAAAGCCTGCGCGAACCTCACCCTGACCCGCGTCCGGTTCGGTGACCCGCCCTTGACCCGGCGGGTCGTGCTTCTCGAACGACGGGATCGCTGCGGCGGACGTCTGGCCGCCGCCCTCGCACAGGCGGTGACGGAGATCGCGCAACCGGCGCCCGCGCTGTGAGCGGGGATGATGGGGGCGCGTCCGAGAGAGTCAGGGGGAGACCCTGACGGAGGCGCATCTCGGAGGACGCCGTGCGATCTTGTCGACAGAGCAGTCGTTCGGACGCGCGCAACGCGTCGTCCCGGACGATACGCGGTCGTACCCGACCTGCGATGTCCCCGGCTTGCGCCGCACCATCCCGGCTGTCACACACGGGCGCTTGCGAACCCCCTCCGCCGGAGCCGAAACGCCATGACGCCAGACGCCGTGCTCGCCGAATTCCGCGAGGCGGAAGCGCTCCTCGAAGGGCACTTCATCCTCAGTTCGGGCCTGCATTCGGGCGTGTTCCTGCAGAAGATGGCGATCTTCTCTGATCCGGTGCGGACCGAGCGGCTGTGCCGGGCCCTGGCTGCGGCCATCACGGTGCGCTTCGGAGCGGTGGACATCGTGGTGTCCCCGGCCATCGGCGGCATCGTGCCGGGCTACGAGACGGCGCGCCATCTCGGCGCCCGTGCGATCTTCGTCGAGCGCGACCCCGGCGGGCCGTTCACCCTGCGTCGTGGCTTCAGCATTCCGGCGGGCAAGCGCGCCGTGATCGTCGAGGACATCGTCACCACCGGGCTTTCGGCCCGCGAATGCCTCGCCTCCCTGAGCACCGAGCCCGGTGAGGTGATCGGCGCCGCCTGCCTGATCGATCGCTCCGGTGGGCGGGGCGAGATCGGCCTACCGCTCGTCACCCTCGTCACCCTCGATATTCCCGCCTATCCGGCCGATGCCCTGCCGCCGGAACTCGCGGCCCTGCCGGCGGTGAAGCCGGGCAGCCGCGTCGTTCCGCAGGCCTGACGCCGGGCCACGCGCGGTCGGATCGTCTTCCGCGATCCGGTTTTCGCCACCGGGATAGCCCAATAAAACCTGCGGTTGTTGCTTTTACGACCGGATTTCTACCCGGTTTGTCGCCGCGTTCTATTTGATCTGCGGTCAAAATAGCCTATATGCTTTGCAGGCGAAGAATTTCAGGAATTTGTTAAGGGCTTCCGGGCCTAATTCGGCAAGTTTTTCACGGGGTCGATCGCATCGCGTTTTGTCGCTGCGAATATTGCTAATTACGTTGAAATTTTTGTTTCAACGGCTTTTTTAGCGGAAATGGATCAGACAATGAGCGCACAGCCGCGCAGCGCCCTCTTTATCGATGGCGCGAATCTTTATGCCGCAACCAAGGCGCTCGGTTTCGATATCGATTATCGCCGGTTGCTCAAGGAATTCCAGACCCGTGACACCTTGATACGGGCGTTCTACTATACGGCCATGGTGGAAGATCAGGAGTATTCTTCGATCCGCCCGTTGATCGATTGGCTCGACTATAACGGCTACCGCGTGGTCACCAAGCCCGCCAAGGAGTTCACCGACTCCGCCGGACGTCGCAAGATCAAGGGCAACATGGACATCGAGCTCGCCATCGATGCCCTCGAACTCGCGCCCCGCATCGACCACATGGTGCTGTTCTCCGGTGACGGCGATTTCCGCTCCCTCGTCGAGGCGATGCAGCGCAAGGGCGTACGCGTCACCGTCGTGTCCACGATCCAGACCCAGCCGGCGATGATCGCCGACGATCTGCGCCGCCAGGCGGACGAGTTCATCGATCTCGCCCACCTGATCAATCGGGTCGGCCGCGATCCGGGCGAGCGCGCCCCGCGCCCGGCTTCGGACACGCGCAGCCAGGGCGATACCGGCACGCGCTTTCGCGGCGAGACGCCGGAGCGTTCGGTCCGTCCGAGCCCCGCCCTCGAGAGCCGCTACGGCATCCGCCAGGGCGAAGACGCCCCCGAGGCGTGAGCCGCAGGTCGGCTCAGGCGTTGGCGTCGAGCCAGGCGATGACCTGCTCGGCGCCGCGATCGGGTGGGAAGACCGGATAGAACACCTGTCTCACCCGTCCGTCGTCGATGATCAGGGTGAGCCGCTTGAGCAAGGTGTGGCCGCCGGCCGTGAAGGTCGGAAGCCGCGCGGCCTGTGTAAAAGCCCGGTGCGGATCCGCGATCAACGTAAACGGCAGGTGGAGCCGCGCGGCGACCTCGCGCTGATAGGCGCTGGTCTGCGTCGAGAGCCCATGGACCTGGGCGACCCCGCGCGCCTGCAGGGCGGCATGGTGATCGCGAAAATCGCAGGCCTGCGGAGTGCAGCCGCGCGCACCTGGAATCGCATCCCAATCCGGCACCAGAGTGGGCTGACCGGGCTCGCCGGTGCGGGGATAGGCATAGACGACGGTACGGCCCCGGAGACGGCTCAGCGAGACGCGGGTTCCGTCGGTGGCTTCCAGCGACACGTCCGGCAGCACCATGCCGTCGAGATGGCGGGCGGCGCCGTCATCCTGTGGTGCCGGCAGATCGGCGGGCAGGGACGAGAAATCCGGGTTCGTCATGGGGCGCCCCTCTGGCTGGCGGTTCGGGCCGGCGACCGCTGAATCTGCCAGCCCGATCCCGAAAAGCCTATCCCCGGTCGCGCATGATCCGGGCGCGGTCGCGCTCCCAGTCGCGCTGCTTGGAGGTCTCGCGCTTGTCGTGAAGCTTCTTGCCGCGGCCGAGCCCGAGCTCGATCTTCGCCCGTCCGCGCTCGTTGAAGTAGATCTTCAGCGGCACCACGGTGAAGCCGTCGCGCTGGGTCGCGCCGATGAGCTTGTTGATCTGCTTGCGATGCAGCAGCAGGCGGCGCGGCCGCTTGGTCTCGTGGTTGAAGCGGTTCGCCTCGACGTATTCCGGGATGTAGGCGTTGAACAGCATCAGGTCGCCGCCCGACGGCCCGGCATAGGCCTCGCCGATGGTCGCCTTTCCCTTGCGCAGGGATTTGACCTCGGTGCCGGTGAGCGCCAGCCCGGCCTCGAACGTGTCCGTGATCTCGTAATGGTAGCGGGCGGCGCGGTTATCGGCGACGACGCGGCGATCGGTATCGGGTTTGGGGGCCATCACTTCGTCGATTCACGCCGGCCGCAGGACGCGGTCGGGCCGAGGGATATGGTTCGTCGCGGGTCGATCCGCCAGCCGGGATCAGCCTTCGATCAGGCCGGCATGGCGCAGGGCCGCGTCAACGGTGGCCTTGGTGGCGTCGCTCACCGTGAGCATCGGCAGCCGCACCTCGTCGCTCATCAGGCCGAGCCGGGACAGAGCGTACTTCACCGGTGCCGGATTCGGCTCGATGAACATGCTGGTGTGCAGCGGCATCAGCATGTCCTGGACCTGCAGCGCCTTGGCGTAGTCCCCGGCCAGCGTCGCCTCCTGCAGCGTCGCGCACAGGCGCGGGGCCACGTTCGACACCACCGAGATGCAGCCGCAGCCGCCCTGGGCATTGAAGCCGAGCGCGGTCGCATCTTCGCCCGAAAGCTGGATGAAGTCTTCGCCCATGGCTTGGCGCTGAAGGCTGACCCGGTCGAGCTTGGCCGTGGCGTCCTTCACGCCGGCGATGTTCTTGAGTTCGTACAGGCGCGCCATCGTCTCGACATTGAGATCGACGATGGAACGCCCGGGAATGTTGTACAGGATGATCGGAATGCCGATGGCATCGTTCACGGCCTTGAAATGGGCATAGAGCCCGGCCTGCGTCGGCTTGTTGTAGTAGGGCGTGACCACCAGGACGGCGTCTGCGCCGGCCTTTTCGGCGTGCCGGGCCCGCGCCACCGCCTCGGCGGTGGAGTTCGAGCCGGCGCCGGCGATCACCGGCACGCGGCCGGCTGCTTCCGCGATGCAGATCTCGACCACGCGGTCGTGCTCGTCATGGCT
Source organism: Methylobacterium sp. BTF04 (assembly GCF_010692745.1). Classification (GTDB taxonomy): domain Bacteria; phylum Pseudomonadota; class Alphaproteobacteria; order Rhizobiales; family Beijerinckiaceae; genus Methylobacterium. The sequence goes on along the minus strand of NZ_JAAHTB010000010.1, from coordinate 46,590 downwards.
CAGGGTCGGGCTCTCGCCGGTGGTACCGGTGGGCACGAGGCCGTGGATGCCCTGCGCGATCTGCCAGTTCACGAAAGCGCGGAAGGCCGCCTCGTCGAAGGCGCCGTCCCGGAACGGGGTCACCAGGGCGGTCATCGCGCCCTTCAGGCGCCGGGCGGTTGTATCGGTCATCCTGGCGTTCCCAGCCGTCGATTGTCTCATGCGCCGGTGGTCCGGCAGCGGCACCGCTTGGCGCGGACGGGCAGACATAGGCGCTCGACCGCACCGGCGCAAACGCTGTGTGCATGCGGTTAATGCCTTCTTAATGCCCTTCGGGTGAGCTTGAAGCAGGTTGACCTAAAAGGATGTCCGCTCTCGATTGGACTGGAAGAACCATGGTGTTCTCGACGCGTTCGCATCGTGCGGTCCTGGCCCTGGCCCTGGCCGGGACGATCCTCGGAACCTCCTGCGTCGCAGCGGGGGCGGGGTCGGACACGGTTGCGCCGACGCCGTCCAGCGATGCCAACGCTCCGTCGAGCGCGCTTCCCGATGCCCGGATCGACGACCCGGTCGCCGCCGACGCGTTGAAGACCGAGGTCAAGACGACGGAGGCCGCACCGAGCCAGGCGCTGCCCGTTGCGAGTCAGGCGCTACCGGCTTCAAGTCAGGCTCTTCCGGCGACCGTGAAGGCCTACGCCTCCGCCGATCCCGAGGCGGCGATCGCATTTCCGCTGCCCGATGCGGCTCTGTCCCCGGCGGCGCCGCTGCCCGAGGTGCCCGATCCGGTCCGCGCCGCGCGGATCGCCCCCGATATCGACCTGCCCGCCTTGCGGCAGGCCATCGACGCCTATCGCAAGGGCAAGGTCTCCGATGGGGACCGCCTGCGCGACGGCTTCAAGGATGCCGCCGCGCGGGCGCTGCTCGAATGGGTGGCGATTCGTGCCGGGGCCGGCATCGGCTTCGAGCGCACCACCGCCTTCACCCGCGCCAATCCCGACTGGCCGGCGGGGCCGCTCCTGCGCCGCCGGGCCGAGGAGGCGCTGCTCACCGAGCGCAAGAGCCCGGCGACCGTGCGCGCCTATTTCGCCGCCGCCAAGCCCGCGAGCGCACCGGGTAAGTTCGCCCTGGCCCTCGCCTTCCGGGCCGACGGACTCGATGCCGATTCGAGCGCGCTGGTGCGCGACCTGTGGCGCTCGGAGACCTTCGGCCGCAACCTCGAGACCAAGGTGATGGACGCCTTCCCGAGCGTTCTCGGCCGGGTCGATCACCGCTTCCGCATGGAGCGCGCCCTCCTCAAGGAGGATTACGAGACCGCCGGCCGCGCCGCCGGGTACGCCGGCGGCGGCTATGCCACCCTGGTGCGGGCGCGGCGCGCCGTGGAGGACAAGAGCGCGTCGGCGCCCGCCGCGCTCAATGCGGTGCCGCCCTCCCTGCGCAGCGATCCGTCCTACATCCTGTCGCGGGCGCAATACCTGCGCCGGCACGACAAGTTCGTCGAGGCGGCGGCCCTGCTCGCCTCCGCGCCGAGCAATCCCGACGTGCTGGTCGACGGGGACGAATGGTGGGTCGAGCGCCGGATCGTAGCGCGCAAGCTCGTCGATGCGGGTGATCCCAGGGCGGCCTACGCGGTGGCGGCGAGCCACAGCGCCCGCACGGTGGAAAAGCGGATCGAGGCCGAATTCCACGCCGGTTGGATCGCCCTGCGGTTCCTGGCCGATCCGGGGGTCGCGGCGCGCCATTTCGCGCTGGCCGCCGCCATCGCCGAGACGCCGATCTCGCTGGCCCGCGTCGCTTATTGGCAGGGCCGCGCCGCCGAGGCGTCGGGGCAGGCCGAGGAGGCCAAGACCTTCTACGAGCGCGCCTCGCTCCAGCCGATCGCCTATTACGGCCAGCTCGCCCGCGCCAAGCTCGGACGCTCCAGCCTGTCCCTGCGCACCCTCACCGAGCTCGATCCGGCGGCGCATGCCGCCTTCGACGACCGGCTCTATGTCCGCGCCCTGCGCATGCTTGAGGCGGCCTCCCTCAAGGAGCTGGCGCTGCCGCTTTACATCGACGCGGCGACCCGGCTCACCGACCCGGCCGAGATCGACGCCCTCGCTGGCATCGCCATGGATGTGCGCAATGCGCGTGCGCTGGTCGCCATCGGCAAGATCGCGGTGCAGCGCGGCCTGCCGCTCGACGCCCATGCCTACCCGACCATCGGCATCCCGGCCTACGAAGCCTCCGCGGCGGTGCCACTGGTGGAGAAGGCGATGGTCTTCGCCATCGCCCGCCAGGAGAGCCAGTTCGATCCGCTCGCCCAATCGAGCGTCGGCGCGCGCGGCCTGATGCAGATGATGCCGGCCACCGCCCAGCGTACGGCGCGCCGGGTCAGCGCCGCCTACGACCAGGAGCGGCTCACCAGCGACCCGGCCTACAATGCGCGCCTCGGCCAGGCCCATCTCGGCGAGCTGATGGACGATTGGCGCGGCTCCTACATCCTCGCCTTCGCGTCGTACAATGCGGGTGGCGGCAACGTGAAGAAGTGGATCGACGCCTACGGCGACCCGCGCAAGCCCGGCGTCGATCCCATCGACTGGGTCGAGCGGATCCCGTTCACCGAGACGCGCAACTACGTCCAGCGGGTGATGGAGAACCTGCAGGTCTACCGCAACCGCCTCGACGGCAAGAGTGCGCTCCTCATCAATGGAGACCTTCAGCGCGGCGCGCGCTGACGGCTCATCCGATCGCCGGTCGGCGGATCCGCGCGGCCTGGATCGTCGCGCCGGCGAGCGCGCCGACGAGATAGGCGCCGAGCACCAAAGCCCCGGCCTCGATCCAGAGGCCGGGCCGCCCCGGTACGATCCCGGCGAAGGCCAGGCCGCTCGCGACCAAAGCCGCCAGACCGAGGCCGCCGGCCCCGAGTCGGGACGCCGGGGTCCGCGGCAGGCCGGACAGCCAGCCGAAGACCGCCCCGAGCAGGAAGCCGGCGGCCAGAGCCGGCCAGAACAGGGTCAACAGCAGGATCACGCGGGGTCTCCGAGGGTATCGGCTCGACGCGTCGTCGCGCGCGCCGTGCTGGTGAAGAGGGAACCGGCTTTGCGGCTTTTGCGGGGGCGTGCCGTCGTTGCGTCGGCCGGTTCAAGCGCGATGGGCCCCCCTCTTTTCAGGAGAGAGAGCTCAACGCGGATATCCGTGCGGGTCTAACGCGCGTCCGATTGGTCAGACGGGCTCCGCCGCGATGCGCTTGAAGATGGCGAGAACCTCCTGCGGCGTCGCCTCGGCAATCGCGCCCTTGGCGACTTCGGCCTGCGTCCACATCCAGGACCGCGCCGGATCATCGCGCATGGCCCAGCCGGGAAACAGACGCTCGGTCACGGTCTCGTAGGACAGTCGGTTCACCTCGAGATGCCGATCGTCGCGGATGATGCGCGCGTAAGTCGCCGTGATTGCATCTTCGGGACCTTCCAATAACTGCAAGTACAGATCGGATCGGCAGATCAGCGCCCCGGTTATGTCGTCGCGTAGATTGCACCGTCGAGACTGCGACAGGATACCGTTCAGTGTTTCTTGGTCGAACCCGAAAGGGCGGGAGGCATAAATGATCTGGACGAGATGCATGGTGGCGTTTCCCTGCAGAGCGCGGCGCCGATGCTAGAACAGGAAAGTCGCAAGCGCTACACGCTGAGCATGAGTGTCGCCGCCTGATTTGTCGCCCGGAGTACAGCCGGTGCAGCGACGGATTTCGATCCGACGCGATGCCCGCCGCCGGCGAGGCCCGGAGCGGTCGGCTTGCGCCTTCAACGTAGCGCGAAGCCCACGCCTCCGGCCGCGGGACGCAGGCTTCCCGGCGGGGCCGCTGCGATGCGATCGGCGCCGATGCCGGCCTGGAGCAGGTATTCGACGATGACCAATGCCCGCTGGCGCGGAAGATCGGGCTCGGGTTCCGCCGGTACGACGGGCGCCGGCTTCGGCTCGGCCTTGGCGGCCTTCTTGGCGGGCGCCGGCTTGGTCTCGGCGGGTTTGGTTTCGGTGGATTTGGCCGGTGTGGGCTTGGCAGCGGAGGCTTTGACGTCGGGTGCCTTGACCTCCTTTGCGGGCGCCGGGCTCGCCTTGGCGGCATCGAGCGAGGCGGTGCTGTCCACAGCGGTGTCGAGGGTGGGCTTGGCCACCGGCGCCGACCCGGCCGGATCGCCGTGGCCGGTGACCTCGATCCGCAGGGCGGGGCAGGTTTTTGCCAACGCGGCGAGGCCATCGAGGAGCGGATAGAACGCGGCCTTCAGGGTGCCGCTGCCGGGGCTGAAATGCAGGGGCGTCGCTTGGACGCGCTCGGCGAATTGCGCCTTGCAGATTTCCGGATCGAGCGGCCGGGCAGCGCTCGGCGCGGCCACCGCCACGTCCCCCTGCCAGCCCGCCGGCAACGCCCGTGGCAGGTCGCCCTCGATCCGCTGCGCGCTCTCGGCATAGAGGCTGTCGCCGGTCAGGGTCAGGTCGCGGTCGGCCACCTTGATCTCACCCCGCGCCAGGAGCGAGAGCGGGGCGATGGCGGTCTCCAAAGCGGGGGCGAGTCCGGCCGGCGCGCCATCCGCCATCCGGCTCTTGTCGACGATCCGCTCGCGAAAGAAGCGCGGGCGCAGGGCGGCGAGCAGGCGCTCGCGCGTCGCCTGATCCGGAAGGTGCCCGCCGATTGTGACGGCGTCGGCCTCGCGCCGGATGCTGACGCGGTAGGGGGAGAGCGGCCGGGTCTCCAGGGTCACCGGACCCGCCGCGATGCCGGCGGGACGGCCGTCCCGCATCAGCCCGGCGACCTCGCCGAGCGCCTGCCCGTCGAGGGCGATGCCAGAGACGGCGATCGCGCCGTCGGCGAAGCTGACTGTGCCGTCCTGCAGCAGGCCTGCGAGCTGGAGGGCGAACCGCGCCAGGCTCGGCGGATCGATGCCGGCGGCGAGGCCGCGCGCGGTCTGGGTCTCGTCGGTGATCCCGGCACCCTCGGCCGCGTCCGTCGCCTGCTGGCGAAGCTCGGCCTGCGCCTTCTGCGAAACGACGAACCCCGAGAGTTTCAAGGCGCCGCCGGCGGCGCGGGCGATGCCGAAGCGGAAATCCTTCACCAGGGCGGGCAGAATCTCGACGGTGCCCAGGGTGTAGCCTGCGGGCGGCGCGGCGAGCGCCGCGCGCAGGCTCGCCTCGTCCGCCACCGAGACGGCCTCGCCCGAGAGCGACAGTCGAGTGTCTTCCAGGGTCACGTGCGCGCCCGGCTGCAGGTTTTTGAGGGTGGAGACCGCATAGGCCGCCGCATCCGCGAAATCCGGCGGCGCGCCGTGCGCCGCCTTGGCGCGGTCGCGCAATTGGGTCTCCGGCGGCAAGGCGGGGCCGAGCCGCTCGGCGAAGGCCCCGGGGCCGAGGGAGGCCGGGCGGTTGCCGGTGAGGTCGATGCGATCCGGCGTCGTCCGCGTCGCCGTCCACACGAAGGGTCTCGCGTCCTCGACGAGGCCCACCGGACCGTCGAGGCGGCGCAGACCCGGCATTGCGGCCAGACGCTCGTAGGCCGCCGCCCGCAGGCCCGGATCGGGCGCCTCGCCCAGGATCGCGAGATCGCGTCCCCGCGCCTCCGGGCGCAGCCAGGGCTCGGCACCCGGCTCGGTGGTGGCGCGGGCGATGGCGCCGGCAGCCGCATCGAGGCGCGCCTCGATGGTCCGGGTCACCAGCGGCACCGACAGGCCGAGGATGAGCGCCAGGCCTGGCAGTCCGACGACCCAGCCGTAGCGGCGGCAGGCGGCATGGAAGGAAGTGGCAGCGGACACGTCAGACCCCGGTGGCAGCCGGCGCGGCTGGTTCGCACTACGACACGAGCGTGAGTTCACACCGGCTTCACGGCATCTTGAAGGCCGGGTGTGGACAGGCCGTTGGATGGGGCATCCGCCCTATCCGGCGCAACCCGTCAGGCGCCGATCCCCCTGCCCTTCAGGCTCGCGCCGATCTCGTCGAGGACGGCCGCGTCGTCGATGGTCGGCGGCGTGGTCCAGGGCTCGCCGTCGGCGATGCGCTTCATCGTGCCGCGCAGGATCTTGCCCGAGCGGGTCTTGGGCAGCCGCTGCACCGTGAGCGCGAGCCGGAAGGCGGCCACCGGGCCGATCCGCTCGCGCACCAGGGCGACCAGCTCGCGCTCGATAGTGTCGGTCTCGCGCTCCACCCCGGATTTGAGAACGACGAAGCCGCAGGGCTGCTCGCCCTTCAGCGCGTCGCGGATGCCGATGACGGCGCATTCGGCGACGTCCTGATGGCTCGCCAGCACCGCCTCCATTCCGCCGGTGGAGAGACGGTGGCCGGCGACGTTGATGATGTCGTCGGTGCGCCCGAGCACGGTGACGTAGCCATCCGCATCGACCACGCCGGCATCCGAGGTGTCGTACCAGCCCGGATAGGTGGTGAGGTAGCTCGTCCGGAAGCGGTCGTCCGAGCCCCACAGGGTCGGCAGACAGCCGGGCGGCAGGGGAAGCCTCAGCGCGATGGTGCCCATGGTCTCGGGCGGAACCGGCTTGCCGGCCTCGTCCAGCACCGCGAGGTCGTAGCCCGGCATCGGGATGCAGGCGCTGCCGTGCTTCACCGGAAGCAGCCCGAGGCCGAGGGGGTTGCCGGCGATCGCCCAGCCGGTCTCGGTCTGCCACCAATGGTCGATGACCGGCCGCTCCAGCGCCCGCTCGGCCCAGGCCACCGAGTCCGGGTCGGCCCGCTCGCCGGCCAGGAACAGGCTGCGGAAGCGCGACAGGTCGTAATCCTTCACCAGCGCCGCGCGCGGGTCGTCCTTCTTGATGGCCCGGAGGGCGGTGGGAGCGGTGAACAGGCAGACCGCGCCGTATTCGGACACCACCCGCCACAGGGCGCCGGCATCGGGCGTGCCCACCGGCTTGCCCTCGTACAACACCGTGGTGCAGCCATGCAGGAGCGGCGCGTAGACGATGTAGGAATGGCCCACCACCCAGCCGATGTCGGAGGCGCAGAAATAGGTCTCGCCGGGGGCGACGTCGTAGAGGTTGGGCATCGACCAGGCCAGCGCGACGCAATAGCCGCCGGTATCGCGCACCACGCCCTTGGGCTTTCCGGTCGTGCCGGAGGTGTAGAGAATGTAGAGCGGATCGGTGGCGGCCACCGGGACGCAGGCGGCTGTCCGGCCCGCGGCCTCCGCCTCGGCCACCGCCTGCGCCCAGTCCCGGTCGCGCCCCTCCACCAGAATGGCCTCGGATTCCGGGCGCTGAAGGATCAGGCAGGCCTCCGGTTTGTGGGTGGAAGCCGCGATGGCGGCGTCGAGGAGCGGCTTGTAGGCGACGATCCGGCTCGGCTCGATGCCGCAGGAGGCGGCGAGCACCACCTTCGGGGCGGCATCCGTGATGCGGATCGCGAGTTCATTGGCGGCGAACCCGCCGAACACCACCGAATGCACGGCGCCGAGCCGCGCGCAGGCGAGCATCCCGAACACCGCCTCGGGCACCATCGGCATGTAGATCACCACCCGGTCGCCGCGCCCGACGCCGAGATCGGCCAGGACGGCGGCGAGCGTCGCCACCGCGTCGCGCAGCTGGCGGTAGGTGATCGTGCGTTTCGTGCCGGTGACGGGGGAATCGTAGTGGATCGCGGCCTGCTCGCCGCGCCCGTCCGCCACGTGGCGGTCCACCGCATTGTGGCAGGCGTTGAGCGTCGCGTCCGGAAACCAGCGTCCGTAGGTCCCGGCCTGCGGATCGAAGGCGCGCACCGGCGCCGTCTCCCACGCGATGGCGTTGGCGGCCTCGAGCCAGAACGCCTCGGGGTCGCCGAGCGAGGCGGCATGGGCCTGCGCAGAGCGGCTGCGCGAAGTCGGGTCGGCTGGCATGGTGGGGTCCTCGGCCCTGGCGGCCGGTCGTTCACGCCGGCTTCGCCACATCGTAGCCGAACCGCGCCGGTGCGCGAGGCCGTCTCGCTGCAAAACCTCGCCGCAAAACAAAGAGCCCCGCAAAAACAAAAACCGCCGCGCTGGAGACCAGCGGCGGCGGCGAACGCAAAAGTCACCTATGGGGGATCGGACGAGCGGTGGCTCAGTGAAGCGAGTCCGAATCTTTTCGGAGGCGGTTCATCTCGTCCTTGAGGTGGAGCTTTCGTCTCTTGAGCTCTGCGATGCGCAGATCGTTCGCCGAAGGTCGGAGCTTCGCGTCGTGGATTTCCCGCTCGAGGGCTTCGTGCTTGCGGGCGAGCTGGGTCAAATGCGTCTGCAGTGACATGAGTCGTGTCTCCTGTCTCGTTTCGACGGGGCTAGACTGGCACATGTTCAGTCGGCTGTCGAAACCATTCGACGGTCATGCTTGACGGATGTTTGTGCAGGATCGCGCTCCGGGTTCTTGTCGTCGGGCGGCGGGTGCCGCATGGTCTTCCGCAAGGCGTCCCGGGGCTTCAGGTGCGATGGCGGTCCAGTACGATAACGATGCCTCGGCGCATTCCGCCGAGGAGTTGGCGCGGCTCAGGCAGGAACACCGCGATCTCGACGGCGCCATCGACGCGCTCGAATTGAGCGTGGCCGGCGACCAGCTGCAGATCCAGCGCCTGAAGAAGCGCAAGCTCGTCCTGCGCGACCAGATCTCGTATATCGAGGACCAGATCACGCCCGACATCATCGCCTGAACGCCGATGACTGGCGTGCCTTGCGAGAGCGCCGGCGCTTTTGTATGCGGCGGGACCGGGATGCGTGGGGCCCGTCCCCTGTTGTTCGATGACCGCGAAGGGATGTGACGACGATGACGGGAGCCCCCCCGGTCGCGATCATCATGGGAAGCCAGTCCGACTGGGCGACCATGCGCCATGCCGCCGAGACCCTCGATGCGCTCGGCGTGCCCCATGTGGACCGAATCGTTTCGGCCCATCGCACTCCCGATCGGCTGGTGGCGTTCGCCAAGGGCGCCAAGGCCGAGGGATTCCGAGTGGTGATCGCCGGGGCCGGCGGCGCGGCGCACCTTCCCGGCATGACCGCGGCGATGACGCCGCTGCCGGTCTTCGGCGTTCCGGTGGAATCGAAGGCGCTGTCGGGGCAGGACAGCCTGCTCTCCATCGTCCAGATGCCGGCCGGCATCCCGGTCGGGACCCTCGCCATCGGCAAGGCCGGCGCCATCAATGCGGCCCTGCTCGCCGCCGCCGTCCTCGCCCTCACCGATGCGGCCCTGGCCGCCCGTCTCGAATCCTGGCGCGCCGCGCAGACCGCGAGCGTCGCCGAACACCCGCAAAGCGACCTTCCTTGACATCCTCCAAAGACATCCGGCCCGGCGCGACCCTCGGCATCGTCGGAGGCGGCCAGCTCGGCCGCATGATCGCGCTGGCGGCGGCCAATTACGGCCTCAAGGTCCACATCTTCGCGCCCGACGACGACAGCACCGCCTTCGACGTGTCGGCGCAGCGCACCGTGGCGGCCTATGACGACGTCGCGGCGCTGGCGCGGTTCGCGGCGAGCGTCGACGTGGTCACCTACGAGTTCGAGAACATTCCCGCGGCCGCCGCCGAGGCCCTCGCCGCCAAGGCGCCGCTCCATCCCAACGCCGCCGCTTTGGCGACCACCCAGGACCGGCTCACCGAGAAGACCTTCATCAACGGTCTCGGGATCGAGACGGCGCCGTTCCGTGCCGTCGACAGTGTCGCCGATCTGACCGAAGCGCTCGCCGCGATCGGCCGCCCCGCGGTGCTGAAGACCCGCCGCTTCGGCTATGACGGCAAGGGCCAGCGCATGATCCGCGCCGATGGCCCCCTCGATCCCGCTGCGATCCTGGCTGAGTTCGCGGGTGCGCCCTGCATTCTCGAGGGGTTCGTGCCGTTCGCGCACGAGGTCTCGGTGGTGGCCGCCCGCGGCGCCGATGGCGCGTTCGCGGCCTACGATCCCTGCGCCAACGAGCATCGCGACCATATCCTTGCGGTGACCCGTGTCCCGGCGCCCGGGATCGCGGCGCAGACCGAGGCCGCCGCCATCGGCATCGCCCGCCGCATCGCCGAGGCGCTGGATTATGTCGGTGTGCTCGCCGTGGAGATGTTCCTGGTGGAACAGGCCGATGGCCCCGCCCGCGTCGTCGTCAACGAGATCGCGCCGCGGGTCCACAATTCGGGCCATTGGACCATCGAGGGGGCGACGACCTCGCAATTCGCCCAGCATGTCCGCGCCGTCTGCGGCTGGCCGCTCGGCGACCCGGCCCGCGTCGGTGGGATGGCGGTGGAGATGCACAACCTCATCGGCGACGAGTCCGGAGACTGGGCTGCGATCCTGGCCCAGGCGGGGGCGTACCTCCATCTCTACGGCAAGGGCGAGGCCCGCCCCGGCCGCAAGATGGGCCACGTCACGCGCCTGCTGCCCGTCGCCTGAGTCGATTTTCGCTGGATTCGCACTGAGTCATCCCACCCACGGCCTCATCCTGAGGCGCCGCGCAGCGGCCTCGAAGGAGGCCTCCAGTGCACCCTGCGATTCCTGGAGCCCTCCTTCGAGGCCTCCGCTGCGCTGCGGCGCCTCAGGATGAGGTAGGGATCGGGACGAAACTGGTCGAAACGATCGCATGCCGCGCGCGTGGCGTCCCGCGTCGATCTCCGGCCGGGTAAGCCCAAAACCGCGTCCTGCGCGTCACACCGAACGGGCCTTTGTGCCGTCCGGCGGGCCATCGCGGCGGGATCGCCGGGCCAGCCATACCTTCGCCACATCGGGACGCTTGAGCGGGATCGTCGCCCGTTCTTAAGCGCGCATTCACCGCTGCGCGGGAATGTGCCGGCACCCGAGGCCCCACGATGTTCGGGGTTTTAGGCCGCGAGAGATGCGGATGTCGATGGCGGGGGCGCACATGCGGCGCGGTCCGGGGGAGAGCGGATCCATGACGGTTGTGAAGCTGCGGGCCTCGAAGGCGGGGCTGATCGGAGCCACGGCGCTCGTGGCCGCCGCGCTCGGGGGTTGCGAGACCTATGGCGGCGGCGGAACGGCAAATCGTCAGTTCGCCGTGCTCGAATCCGACGCGACGGGGGCGACCAACGTCAACATCGCCTCGCTCAGCGAAGTGATCCAGCGCAATCCCAACGATGCCGCGGCCTACAACACCCGCGGCGCGGCCTATGCCCGCTCGGGCCAGTTCAACGACGCCATCGGCGACTTCACCAAGGCGGTGCAGATCGATCCGAACTCGGCCTCGGCCTACAACAACCGGGCGCTCGCCAACCGTCAGGTCGGCCGCAACGACGCCGCGCTCCAGGATTTCTCGAAGGCGATCGCCGCCGATCGGAATTATGGCCCGGCCTATATCGGCCGCGCCAACGTGCTGCGCGCGCAGGGCGACCTCGACGGAGCCACCTCCGACCTGAACCAGGCGATCCGCATCGCTCCGGAATCGGCCGAAGCCTACCATGCCCGCGGCCTCGTCCGTCAGAAGCAGGGCCAGAACACCCAGGCCATCGGCGATTTCGACGCGGCCATCGATCGCAATCCCTTCGTGGCGGCGCCCTATGCGGCGCGCGGCCAGAGCCTGATCGCCACCAACCAGTACGACAAGGCGATCGAGGACTACAACGCGGCGCTCAACGTCAACAACAAGGACGCCACGTCCTGGGCCTATCGCGGGCTGGCCTACGAGAAGTCGAACCGCAAGAAGGAAGCGGTCGAGAGCTACCAGCGCGCCGCCCAGATCGAGCCGGGCAACGCCGTGGCCAAGCAGGGCCTTGGGCGGGTGCAGGGCGGCGTCGGCTCGCTGTTCAACTGAGCCGCCGAACCGGTCAGAAGATCCGGCGGTACTGGATGAAGCCGGGCCGATCCGCCAGCGTGTCGTAGAGCGCGCGGGCGGCGGCGTTGTCCTCCTTCGTCAGCCAATAGACCCGGTCCGCGCCCGCGCGGCGGGCCTCGCTCGCCACCGCCTCCACCAGCGCGCGCCCGATGCCGCGGCCGCGGGCTTCGGGGGCCGTGAAAAGATCCTGCAGGTAGCAATAGGGTCCGAGCGTCCAGGCCGAAGCGTGGAAGGTGTAGTGCGCGAGGCCGACGAGGCGTCCGCCCTCCTCCGCCACCAGGGCATGAAGCGGAACCAGCGGATCGTGCAGGCGCGCCCAGGTGATGTCGCGGATTTCCGGACCGATCACCGCCGAGTAGAAATCCAGGTAGCCCGACCACAGGATGTCCCACGGCGCCCGTTCGTTGCGGGCGACGGGACGGATGCGGAGGTCCGACACCGGGCGGCCGGTCCTCAGCCCTCGAACCGCTGCATCCGGCGATGCTCGCCGTGGATGCGGCGCACGGTGCCGGTGGCCGAGCGGTAGACCACCGTCTCGGTCTCGATGAAGCCCGGCTTGAACCGCACGCCCTTGAGCAGCGCCCCGTCGGTGACGCCGGTGGCCGCCACGATGACATCGCCGCGGGCCATGTCGTGCAGCTCGTATTTCCGGTTCGGATCGCTGATGCCCATGCGGGCGGCGCGCTCGCGCTTGTCGTGGCTGTCGAGGATCAGCCGGCCCTGCATGTGGCCGCCGATGCAGCGCAGCACGCCGGCGGCGATCACGCCTTCGGGGGCGGCGCCGATGCCGAGGTAGATGTCGGCCCCGGTGGTGTCCGGGCTCGTGGTGTGGATGATGGCGGCGATGTCGCCGTCGGAGATCAGGCGGATGCCCGCCCCGGTCTCGCGCACGGCCGCGACGAGGGCCATGTGGCGCGGGCGATCGAGGATGATCGCGGTGATCTGGGCCGGGTCGACGCCCTTGTGGCGCGCGAGGGCGGCGATGTTGTCGGCCGGGCTCGCATCGAGGTCGACGAGCCCTTCCGGGTAGCCCGGGCCGATGGCGATCTTCTGCATGTAGACATCGGGGGCGGCCAGCAGCGAGCCGTACTCGGCGAGTGCCATCACCGCGATGGCGCCCGGCATGTCCTTGGCGCAGAGGGTCGTGCCCTCAAGCGGATCGACGGCGATGTCGACCCGAGGACCGTGACCGGTTCCGAGCCGTTCGCCGATGAACAGCATCGGCGCCTCGTCGCGCTCGCCCTCTCCGATCACCACGGTGCCGTCGATGGGCAGGAGATTAAGTTCGGCGCGCATGGCGTCGACGGCGGCCTGGTCGGCCTCCTTCTCCTTGCCCTGTCCGCGCAGGCGGGCGGCGGCGATGGCGGCACGCTCCGTCACGCGGGCGAGTTCGAGGCTCAGGGTGCGGGCCACCGGCACGCCTTCCGATCTGTTCCCACCCGTCATCGGTCCCGTACGCCTTCTCTGCCTTTGGCTGATCTCTATGTACTAAAGTTCATCAAAAGCCAGCGAGAGGCGCCGCGCCGGGACCGCTTTATGCGGAAAAGTGTGCAGGACCGTGCAGAACCAGACCGTTCCAGGCGGCTTGCGCGTCCTATTCCCGCTCGATCCGGATCAGCTGCGGCGCTTCGGCGAGCAATCCGTCGCCCGCGATGGCATCGAGCGCCGCCCGGATGTTGCCCTCGGTGGCCGCGTAGGTGATCAGCACCAACGGCACCGGCTGGCCCGAGCGGCCATGCGGGTCCTTCGAGGCGGCGCTCTCCGAGCGGCGCTGGAGGATGCTCTCGATGGAGATGTCGCGCTCGGCCATGCGGGTGGCGACGCCGGCCGCGACGCCGGGCCGATCGTGCACGGTGAGGCGGATGTAATAGCCGCCCTCGTGCCGCTGCATGGCGATGCGCTGCGACGGCGTCAGATCCCCGCTCGGCCGGCCGAAGGTCGGGCGCCGGGTTCCGGCCGCCACATCGCAGATATCCGCGACCACCGCCGAGGCGGTGGCCTCGCCGCCGGCGCCGGGGCCGATCAGGGTGAGTTCGCCCACCGCATCGGCATCGATGGTGACGGCGTTGGTCACGCCCATGACCTGGGCGATGGCCGAGGATTTCGGCACCATGGTCGGGTGGACGCGCTGCTCGATCCCGCCCTCGGCGACCTGTGCGACGCCGAGCAGCTTGATGCGGTAGCCGAGCTCCTCGGCCATTTTCAGATCGAGGGGCTGGATCGCCGAGATGCCTTCCACCGAGACGCCGTCCGCATCGATCTCGACGCCGAAGGCCAGGCTGGTGAGGATCGCGAGCTTGTGGGCGGTGTCGTAGCCCTCGACGTCGAAGGTCGGGTCGGCCTCGGCGTAGCCGAGCGCCTGCGCATCCGCGAGACAGGCCTCGAAGGTCAGTCCTTCGCGCTCCATCCGGGTCAGGATGTAATTGCAGGTGCCGTTCATGATGCCGTAGACGCGCGAAACCGCGTTGCCTGTGAGCCCTTCGCGCAGGGCCTTGATCACCGGGATTCCGCCCGCCACCGACGCCTCGTAGGCGAGGATCACGCCCTTGTCCTCGGCAGCCTTGGCCAGGGCCGCGCCGTGCTTGGCGAGCAGCGCCTTGTTGGCCGTGACCACATGCTTGCCCGCCGCGATGGCCGCCTCGACGGTGGCCTTGGCCGGACCATCCGAGCCGCCGATCAGCTCGACGACGCAATCGACCTCGCCCGAGCGGGCGAGCGCCACCGGATCGTCGAACCAGGTGACCCCGGAGAGATCGATGCCGCGGTCGCGGGTCTTGTCGCGGGAGGAGACCGCGACGATGTGAATCGCGGCGCCGCTGGTGGCGGACAGGGCATCGGCCCGGCGGGCGACCATCCGGACGACGGCGGCACCCACGGTGCCGAGGCCAGCGACGCCGAGGCGAAGGCTCTGTTTCATGGCTCGATCCGTCATCTTCACGTGCGGCCCGGGCCCTCGCAGAGACGAAGGGCGCACCGGGCGCGAGGCCATCGCTCCCGTCGGAGCGGCGGGCTCTTCTGCAACGAATTCCGAGGGCGTGCAAGAAAACCGAAGGGGCGGAACCGCCGCGCTTCAGGCTGTCCGCGCGCGATACCGCAGGGCGACCGTCACGAGTCCATAGAGCACCCCGGCATTGAGGATGTGCCAGACGAAATGCGTGCCCAACGGCCAACCCGCGCACAGCCGCGCATCGCCGGTGCGGGCCGCCAGCGAGACCGCGAAAACCGCCGCGATCCCGAGAAGCGCGCGGCCGGCCTGCCGGCGCGCGGGACCGAGGGCGCACCCCTGCGGCAGGAGCAGGCCCGCGCCGAATCCCGCCAGTGCCAGGAGCGCCGGGACATAGCCGATGGAGCCGTTCGTCAGCGCGGCGAGCGACCGTCCCGTCGCCGCGTCGAGGGCGGGTTCCAGGCCGATATTCAAGGCGGCGAAGGCCAGGGTGATCCCGGTGGCGGCCACGGTGCCGAGCCCGAAATAGCGCCGCAACGCCAGGAAGAAGTAGGCGTGGATGAACACCGCGATGGGGATCACGTCCGCGAGCAGCGACCAGCGCACCGCGAGGGTGTGGAACAGGAAGGAGCCGAGCCCGACGATCCCGACGAGGATCGCGAGGGCCAGCGCGGCGGCGTCCCGCCTCGGGCTCCGAAGCGCCTGCCATCCGGCGGCGACGGCGGCCACGAGGAAGGCGCCATTGGAGAGCGCATTGAGCGGCTCCGCCCAGAACCCCGCATCGCCCCGCTCGCAATAGGCACGGATCGGCGCGAACCATGTCTCCGACATCGACTTCCTTTCCGGCCAGACCGCGCAGGCTTCTGCAAAGCTGCGCAGGCTTCTTCAAAGCTCCGCTGGCTTGCCCAAAGCTGCGCTGGCTTGCCAGCCCCCCGCGAAGGCACGATGACGGGGCCGCAGAAGCGTCAGGACCCAAGCCCCATGCGGATCGCCACCTGGAACGTCAATTCGATCAAGCAGCGCGTCGGCCACCTCGTGGCGTTTCTCGACGAAGCCAAGCCCGACGTGGTCTGCCTGCAGGAGCTGAAGTGCCAGGACGAGGGCTTTCCGCGTGCCGAGATCGAGGCGGCGGGCTACGCGGTCGAGACCCTCGGCCAGAAGGCCTATAACGGCGTCGCCTTGCTGGTGCGGGCGCCCCTGACCCTGAGCGAGGTCCGCCGCGGATTGCCGGGGGACGAGACCGACGAGCAGGCGCGCTACATCGAGGCCCTGGTCTCGGGCGACGACGTCAAACCGGTGCGGGTGGCCTCGATCTACCTGCCCAACGGCAATCCGGTGGACAGCCCGAAATATCCCTACAAACTCGGCTTCCTGGAGCGGCTGAGGCGCCATGCCCGCACCCTGCTGGAGCGCGAGGAGGCCGTGGTGCTCGCCGGCGACTACAACGTGATTCCCGAGCCCGAGGATGCCGCCGACCCGGCCGCCTGGGTGAGCGACGCGCTGTTCCTGCCGCAGACCCGCGCGGCGTTCCGCGCCCTGCTGGCCGAGGGGTTCACCGAGGCCCTGCGCACCTGCGACCCGAAGCCCGGCCTCTACACGTTCTGGGATTATCAGGCGGGATGCTGGCCGCGGAACCAGGGAATCCGCATCGACCATGTCCTGCTGTCGCCGCAAGCCGCCGACTGGCTGGTCTCGGCGTCGGTGCAGAAACACCTCCGTGGCCTGGAAAAACCCTCCGACCACGTGCCGGTGACGGTGGAGCTCATCTGACCGTCGGATATGCCCATCGGCGAACTAAGCGCGCGCGAATGGGTTGGCCATGGACGACCCACGCCAAAAAGGAGCTTACCCTTCGTGAAACTCTACGGTACCGGCTACTCGCCCTACGTCCGCAAGGTTCTCGTCGCCCTCGCCGAGAAGGGCCAGAGCGCCGAGCACATCCCGCTGTTCTTCCACGATCCCGATGCGGCCTTCCAGGCCGCGAGCCCGCTCGGCAAGATCCCGGCGATGGACGACGACGGCTTCCTGCTCGCCGATTCCACCGCGATCCTGTTCTACATCGAGGCGAAGTTTCCGAATCCGGCCCTGATCCCGGCCGAGCCGAAGGCCCGCGCCCGCGCGATCTGGTTCGACAAGTACGGCGACACGGAGATGTTTCCGGTCATCATCGCGCCGTTCGCCAACCGGGTGGTGAAGCCCAAGCTGCTCGGCCAGCCCGGCGACGATGCGGCGATCGCCAAGGCGCTCAACGAGGGCCTGCCCAAGATCTACGATTACCTGGAGAGCCAGATCGACGGCCCCTACCTCGTCGGCGACAGCTTCAGCATCGCCGACATCTCGGTCGCCACCGGCTTCCACAACCTGCATCTCGCGGATGAGGCGGTGGATGCCGCCCGCTGGCCGAAGCTGGCGAAATACGTGGCCGCGATCCTCGCGCGCCCGTCCTTCGCCACCGCCATCGCGGCGCGCACCAGCCCGTAAACTGCGGGAGCGGGCGTTGAAGAGCGATCTATGCCGTTCTTCAACGCCGGCGTCGCGCGGAGCCCGTCACCTGGGCCTGGGTCTGGGCGACCTGCGCTTGTGCGTCGGTGCGGTCGTTCTCGTTGGCCGCACTCCACGCCTTGTCGTAGAGGGCCACGATCCAATCGTCCTTGCGGCCTTGCGCGGCGTCGCGGGCGAGGGAGAGCCACATCAGGCCGCGTGACCTCTGGACCGGGATGCCCTGGCCGTTGATCAGCAACTCGCCGAGCAGGGCCTGGGCCGGCGCATGCCCCTTCTCGGCGGCGAGGTTGAACCAGCGCGCGGCCTGGCGCGGGTCGGCATCGACGCCGGTGCCGTCGAGGTAGAGCCGGGCGAGGTTGTACTGCGCGTTCGGATCGCCGAAATACGACGCCGCGTAGTTGAACATGTCGTAGGCCCGCTCCGGGTTCGGGCGCACGTAGGTGCCCTTGATCCCGTCGAGGAAGTAGGTGCCGAGCGCCGTGAAGGCGCTGGCCAGCACGCTCGAATTCTGGGCGTCCGGCCCGTCATCGGTGGTGTCGTCGGCGATGCGCGAGAAGAACTCGAACGCCTTGAGGTCGTCGTGGGGCACGCCGTCGCCCTCGGCATACATGCGGCCGAGCTTCCACAGGGCCAGCGCATGGCCCTGTCCGGCCGCGTATTCGAGGGCGCGGGCGGCCCCTTCCTTGTCACCGGCATTGTAGTCGCGCACGCCGGTGCGCAGGGCCTCGCGGGCCGAGCGGTAGCCGGCGGCAGGCACCGGCGTCCGAGCGGTGGCGTCCAGCGCCTCCACGGGGATGCCGCAGAGGAGCAGGAGCCCGGCCGCCATGGCGAGCCGCAACCGTCCGCGCGCGGGCCGATCCGGATCGGCCCGGACCGGCCGCACGAAGCGGCCGAGGGCTGTCCTAGATGTCCGCATAGATGTGCGTCTCCTCGGCACCGCCCGGATGGGTCACGGCACCGTTCACCGCCGGACCGACGGTCTGCATGTACTTCCACAGGTAGCCGGAGGTGGCGGAATTGGTCCGCGGCGCCCAGGCGGCCCGGCGCTTGGCGAATTCCGCGTCCGTCACCGCCACGTCGAGGGTGCCGTTGATCGCATCGAGGGTGATGACGTCGCCGTCCTGGACCAAGCCGATCGGTCCGCCGATGGCTGCCTCGGGACCGACATGGCCGACGCAGAAGCCGCGGGTGGCGCCGGAGAAGCGCCCGTCGGTGATCAGCGCGACCTTGTCGCCCATGCCCTGACCGTAGAGCGCGGCGGTGGTCGAGAGCATCTCGCGCATGCCGGGGCCGCCCTTCGGGCCCTCGTAGCGGATGACGAGAACCTCGCCCTCCTTGTAGGTGCGCTTCTGGACGGCCTCGAAGCAGGCCTCCTCGCCGTCGAACACCCGGGCCGGGCCGGTGAAGACCTGCTTGTCCAGGGACATGCCGGCCACCTTCACGATGGCGCCCTCGGGGGCGAGGTTTCCGCGCAGGCCGACGACGCCTCCGGTGGGCGTGAGCGGCGTGTTGGCGGCCCGCACCACATCCTGATCGGGGTTCCAGTGCACCCGCTCCATGTTCTCGGCCATGGTGCGGCCGGTGACCGTCATGCAGTCGCCGTGCATGAAGCCGTGATCGAGCAGGGTCTTCATCAGGAGCGGGATGCCGCCGACCTCGAACATGTCCTTGGCGACATAGCGCCCACCCGGCTTCAGGTCGGCGATGTAGGGGGTGCGCTTGAAGATCTCGGCGACGTCGAACAGGTCGAACTTGATGCCGCATTCATGGGCGATCGCCGGCAGATGCAGGGCCGCATTGGTGGAGCCGCCCGACGCCGCGACGGCGGCCGCCGCGTTCTCCAGGCTCTTGCGGGTGACGATGTCGCGCGGGCGGATGTTCTTGGCGATGAGCTCCATCACCTTCTCGCCTGCCGTCATGCAGAATCTATCGCGGATCTCGTAGGGGGCCGGGGCGCCGGCCGAATACGGCAGCGCCAGGCCCATGGCCTCCGAGACGGTGGCCATGGTGTTGGCGGTGAACTGCGCGCCGCAGGCACCGGCCGAGGGGCAGGCGACCTGCTCCAGCTCGTCGAGGTCGTCAAGGCTCATGTCGCCGACTGCGACCTTGCCCACGGCCTCGAACAGGTCCTGCACGGTGACCGGCCGGCCGCGGAACGAGCCCGGCAGGATCGAGCCGCCATAGATGAAGATCGACGGCACGTTGAGGCGCACCATCGCCATCATCATGCCGGGCAGGGACTTGTCGCAGCCGGCGAGGCCCACGAGGGCGTCGTAGCCATGGCCGCGCATGGTCAGCTCGACGGAATCGGCGATGACCTCGCGCGACGGCAGCGAGGCGCGCATGCCGGCATGGCCCATGGCGATGCCGTCGGTGACCGTGATGGTGCAGAACTCGCGCGGCGTGCCGTGGGCGGCCGAGACGCCCTTCTTCACCGCCTGCGCCTGGCGCATTAGCGAGATGTTGCACGGCGCCGCCTCGTTCCAGCACGAGGCCACGCCGACGAGCGGCTGGTGAATCTGTTCCTTGGTGAGGCCCATGGCATAGAGGTACGAGCGGTGCGGTGCGCGCTCCGGTCCCTCCGTCACGTGACGGCTCGGGAGCTTCGACTTGTCGATGATGCGCGCGTCCATGCGTGTCTCTCGCCCCCCTGGGTCTGCTACGCCATTGCGGGCCTCTGCGGTCCTCGGGAAAAGCGCGTCGGCGGCCCTGTGCGGAGCCATCGAACCCGTTCCCGGAACTGCTCGAAACCAGGCGGTAAATCGTTGGGGGGACTATCGTTTACCGCGGTTGCTGAGGTGGCCCCGGTTTATGGCGGGATCGCGGCGGATGAAGGCGCCTCCCAAGGCAAAGTCTGGATGGTTTCGCGGTGTTGCGACACCGCCACAGCCACGCTTCTGCCCGGCCTCGCCGAGTCTTCAGGCGCGACCGAATCTCTGTTCGCCGCGAGATCGTCCCCCCATCGGATGCCCTTTTCGCGCACGGACCTCGTGGTCCGGAGAGACGATAGGGCGGCGATTTCGATTTGAGTATCAGGGTTTTTGGGAAGGGGTTTCGGCGAGCGCGGCCGAGGCCGGGGCGGTGGCGAGCGCGGGGCCACTGCCGTCCTTGAGGTTCACCCCGGTGATACCGCGGGCGAAGGCCTGGTGCAGCAGCCAGTCGAGCTTGTAGGCGGCGAGATCGTGCGAGAGCCCGGCGGGCCGGACGTTCGAGATGCAGTTGCGCTCGGCATCCGAGCGGCCGACCCGCGGGTTCAGGGTGAGGTAGAGGCCGAGGCTGTCCGGGGAGGACAGGCCCGGCCGCTCGCCGATGACCATCAGCACCGCCCGGGCCTTCAAGGCGGCACCGATCCCGTCGCCGAGGGCCACGCGGGCCTGGGTCGCCACCACCACCGGGGCGAGACGCCACGATGCGTGGGCGATATGCGGTTGGAACGCCGCGAGTAAGCCCGCCGCGCCCTCATGGACCGCCCGGGCCGAGAGGCCGTCGGCGACGACGATGGCGAGGTCCACCGGCTCCCCTGAAGCGGCCGCGAGGCGTGCGCGATCGTCCTCGCTCAAGGCGCGGCCGAGATCGGGCCGGCGCAGATAGGTGGCCCGGTCCGGCGCCGCCGAAGCGACCGCCAGGGTCGCGAATCCGAGTTCGGCGATGCCGGCGGCGACGGCCTCGGCATCCAGCGGCGTATGGACCGCATCCCGGGCCTGGGCATGGGCGAGGCCGAAGCGCAGAACCTCCCGTGTGGGCAGCCCGGACCCGACCCGGCCGAGGCCGATCCGGGCGGGGGTGAGGCGGGCGAGGCTGGCCCAGGGGTCTTCACCGGAGCCATCCCGGCCGCTCATGCGGCGAGCCCCGGCGCGGCGGCGATGAGGCGGGCGCTCGGCCCCTGCGGCAGCAGCGTGCCGTCCGCATCGGTGAGGCCGATCGTCTCCAGCCACGCCTCGAATTCCGGGGCGCGCTTCAGGCCGAGTACCTCGCGCAGGTAGAGCGAGTCGTGGAACGAGGTGGATTGGTAGTTCAGCATCACGTCGTCGGCGCCGGGAACGCCCATGATGAAGTTGCAGCCGGCCGCGCCCAGCAGGGTCAGCAGGGTATCCATGTCGTTCTGATCGGCCTCGGCATGGTTGGTGTAGCAGACGTCGCAGCCGAGGGGCACGCCCATCAGCTTGCCGCAGAAATGGTCCTCCAGGCCGGCGCGGATGATCTCCTTGCCGTCGTAGAGGTATTCCGGGCCGATGAAGCCCACCACCGTGTTGACGAGGAGCGGACGGAACGGCCGCGCCACCGCATAGGCCCGCGCTTCCAGGGTCTGCTGGTCGATGCCGTGATGCTGGCCGGCCGAGAGCGCCGAGCCCTGCCCGGTCTCGAAATACATCACGTTGTCGCCCAACGTCCCGCGCTTGAGCGCGAGGGCGGCTTCGTGCGCCTCCTTCAGGATCGGCAGGGTGACGCCGAAGCTCGCATTGGCGCCCTGCGTCCCGGCGATCGACTGGAACACGAGGTCCACCGGCAGGCCCCGGTTCATCGCCTCGATCGTGGTGGTGACGTGGGTGAGGATGCACCCTTGCGTCGGGATGGCGAGACGCTGGATCAGGTCGTCGAAGAGGTGGAGCAGGCCGCTCAGCGTCGAGACCGAGTCCGAGGCGGGGTTGAGCCCGATCACCGCATCGCCGCAGCCATAGGACAGGCCGTCGATGATCGAGGCGGTGATACCGGCGGCGTCGTCCGTCGGGTGGTTCGGCTGCAGCCGCACGGCGAGGCGCCCCGGCAGGCCGATGGTGTTGCGGAACCGGGTCACCACCCGGCACTTGCGGGCGACCAGGATCAGGTCCTGGTTGCGCATGATCTTGGAGACGGCGGCTGCGATCTCCGGCGTGATGCCGGGCGCCAGCCGCGTCAGCGTCTCGGGCGACGCCATGAGCAGGAACTCGCGAAAATCCCCCACCGTGAGGTGCGCGACTGCGGCGAAGGCCGCCGCATCGTGCGTGTCGAGGATGAGCCGCGTGACGTCGTCGTCCTCGTACGGGATCAGGGGTCTCGCCAGGATGTCGCGCAGCGGCACGTCGGCGAGGCACCAGCGCGCCGCCATCCCCTCCTCCGCCGAGTCCGCCGCGATGCCGGCGAGCCGGTCGCCGGAGCGGACCGGCGTCGCCTTGGCCATCAGGGTCGGCAGGTCGGCGAAGACGTGGGTTCTGGGGCCGACCACGTGGCGATAGGCCATGGCGCGTTCGCCTTCCTCACGATCGAGCGCGTTGTGCGAAACTCCCCTCCCCCGACAGAAGAGAAACCCCGCATCGGGCCTGCAGCTTGCCGCGGAAACGGCGGTTCAGGCAACCGGCCGAGACCAGTCACCCGATCCTGTGATCGCAGGCTCCCGTCACGCGGCGCCCGCATGCGGCGCCGGCAATTCCGTCGAGATCGCGTCGATGGTGCGCTGGGGCGGGCTGCCGAGCCCGTCCGAGCGGACGATGCGGATCTGCTGGTTGATCGGCTGCATGTTGCCGTAGGGCGTCGAGAACGCGATCTCGGCGGCATCCCGGCCGACGCCGATGCGCACCAGGCCGTCGAGATCGGCCTGCCGCGTGGCGTCGAACAGCCACCAGCGCCCATCGAGATAGGCCTCGAACACCGCGTGGAAGTCGCTCGGCACCAGGCCGTGGGCGTAGCAGGAGACGAAGCGGGCGGGGATGCCGAGGGCGCGGCAGAAGGCGGTGCCGATATGCGCGAAGTCGCGGCAGACGCCGGCGCGCTTCAGCAGGCTCTCGTCCGCCGTCGTCTCGCCGTCGCTGGTGCCGGGCTGGTAGGTGAGATGGGCGTGAATCCAGTTGCAGATCGCGTTGACGCGCTGGTGCCCCTTGGGCATCGCCCCGAACTCGGCCTGGGCGAAGGGCGTCAGCCGGTCGGACGAGACGAAGCGGCTCGGCAGCAGGAACGGCAGGATGTCGAGGGGCAACCGCGAGATCGGGGTCTCGTTGATGGTCGCCGGATCGGCCCGGTGGACGGTGAGTTCGACCTCGGCGTTGTACTCCAGCGAGAACTGCCCCATCGGCACGTTGACGCCGAGATAACGGTTTTGGAGATCGGGCGTGACGTAGACGTCGCGGTTGAGGTTGGGATTGAGCGTCAAGGTCTCGCTGAGAATCTCGACGCTCTTCAGCCGCGCCACTTCGAGGTTGAAGATGAAGGTCGTGTCCGAAAGGATGTTGTAGGACAGGCTGCAGCCGAGGGTGTAGCGCATCGGATCTCCTGAGCGTCGGGTCGCGGTTTGCCTAGCAAAGAGCGCGCCCGATCCCGGGTTCCCGCGGAATTCACGCCGTCGCGTTTTCGGTCGTTCCGCGCGGGCAGAGGATCACCGTCAGCGAGCGCACGCCTTGCGCGCCATGGATCAGCACGCCCTCGATATCGGCGGTGGCCGACGGGCCGGTATGCAGCACCGCATAGGCGGCCTGGGCGAAATCCGCCCGGCGATAGGCCGCCTGGATGTTCACCAGGATGTCGGCGGGGTCGAGCAGCACCACCAAGTGCTGCGCGAGATACGCCACCGCATTCACCTGCAACTCCCGTTGAGTGAACAGCACGGAGCCGGTCTCGGCGACACCGAACACCGCCCGGACGATGGCGACGTCGACATCGGCGAGGTCCTGCGGCCGCGCGACCTGGGCGAGATCGCGGTTGCCGGAAATCTCGGGCACCGCCGAGGCGATCACGGCGGCGCCGTCGAGGCGCTCGCGCACGGCGGCGAAGGGGTCCTCGCCCGGCACCGGGACCGCGATCCGCCCGCCCATGCGCTTCAGGCGCTCGCCGAATTCGGCCTCCAGATCGTCGCCGACCAGTGGCGCGAAATTCGGCACGACGGGCAGGGCGTGGTCCCCCTTCGGACGGTTCTGGGCGATGCGGGCGAGGGTGTCCTCGCGGGCGCTCATCGGGCGCCGTCCTTCTTCATGCGGTTTTGTTTGTACCAGCTGTGGAAGGTCTGGCGCGGGCTGTCGGGCATCTCGCGGCCTTTGCCCCAGGTGTTGAGCGGATTGTAGACGGCAAAGCGCGGCAGCACCTTCAGGGCGGAATCGGCGGCCCCGATGGCGGCGCGATAGGTCGCCGGCCGGCTCAGCACCTGCCCGGCCGCCTTCATCATGCCCTGCTTGAGCAAGGGGATCTGGTGTTCCTCGGCCAGGACCTTGCGCCACGCGAAGATCTGCTCGTGGATGTTGATCTTCACCGGGCAGACGTTGGTGCAGGAGCCGTTCATGGTCGAGGAGAACGGCAGGGTGGAATACTTCCGCTTGTTGAAGGTCGGATCGATGATCAGCCCGATCGGGCCCGAATAGGTCGCCCCGTAGGAAAGCCCGCCCGAGCGCCGGTAGACCGGGCAGGTATTCATGCAGGCGCCGCAGCGGATGCATTTGAGCGAGGTCCAGAACTCCTCCATCCCGAGGCGTTCGGAGCGGCCGTTATCCACCAGCACCATGTGCATTTCGGTGCCGTCGCGCGGGGCGCGGAAATGCGAGGTGTACTGGGTGATCGGCGAGCCCAGTGCCGAGCGCGACAGCAGGCGGATGAAGACGCCGAGATGCTCGATCTTCGGGATCAGTTTCTCGATGCCGATGGAGTGGATCTGGAGCTTGGGGACATTGCCCGACAGGTCGGCATTGCCCTCGTTGGTGCAGGTGACGACGGTGCCGGTCTCCGCGATGGCGAAGTTGCAGCCGGTCATCCCCGCATCCGCATTCAGGATCAGGGGCCGGGTGTGCATGCGCTGGCTCTCGGCCAGGTAATGCACGTCGTCGTTCTCGGGGTCGGTGCCCATGGTCTTGGCGAAGACTTCCGCCACGTCGAGGCGGGTCTTGTGCACCGCCGGCACCACCACGTGGCTCGGCTCCTCGTTGTCGAGCTGCTGGATTCGCTCGCCGAGATCGGTCTCGATCACCTCGATGCCGGTGCCGGCCATGTAATGCCGGAAGCCGCATTCCTCGGTGAGCATCGACTTCGACTTGATCAGCGTCTTGGCGCCGTGATCCTTGAGGATGCCGTGGACGATGCGGTTGTGGTCTGCCCCGTCCGCCGCCCAATGGACATGGACGCCGTTGGCCTTGGCGTTGGCCTCGAATTCCAAAAGGTAGCGATCGAGGTTCGCCAGCGTGTGCGTCTTGATCTGCGAGGCCAGCTCCCGCAGCTCCTCCCATTCGGGGATGCCGAAGGCGGCGGTGTCGCGTTTGCTCCGCAGATCCCACAGACGGGCGTCATGCGCCTTCTGGTGCAGGGGCGCCGCGAGGAAGCGCTCGGCGGCCTCGGCCTGATCGATGGGCCGGTCGCCGCGAATCTTGGCGCCGCGCGGCTGGGCCTCGCGGGGGGCCTTCACCGCCACCGGCTGGGTGGCGGCCTCGGCGTGCTGGAGGGGGCGGCCGTCCTGGCCGCGATCGCTCTCGGCGGCGGGCTCGCGCAGCCCCGACTGATCCGCGTTCGTCATGCGGTCGCTCCATTGAGGATGCGGGCGATGTGGATGAACTTGAGCGGCACGCCGATCCGCGCGGCGCAGCCCTTCTGGTGCATCATGCAGGAGGAATCGGCCGAGACCACGTATTCGGCGCCGGCCTGGCTGTGGTCGGCGACCTTGTCGTAGCCCATCTTGGCCGACACCGCCGGCTCGAACACCGAGAAGGTGCCGCCGAAGCCGCAGCACTCGTCGGGGCGGGACGCGGTCACGATCTCGATGCCCTTGACCTTGGCGAGGAGGTCGAGGGGCTTCGAATAATACGGCGCGTTCAGCTCGGACGGCCGGCCGTGATGGATGCCGCGCAGGGCGTTGCAATTGTTGTGATAGCCGACCTTGTGCGGGAACTCGGCCCAGGGAAACTCCGCGACCTGGAGCACGTCGTGCAGGAATTCCACGAGTTCGTAGGTCTTGGCGCGCACCGCCTTCACCTCGTCCGTCTGCGGGATCGCGGTGAGGTGTTCGCGCACCTGATGCACGCATGAGCCGGACGGGGCGACGATATAGTCGAACGGGGCGAAGTTCTTGACGAACAGGGCCTCTGTGGCCGCGGCCTCGGCATGGCAGCCGGTATTGGTCATCGGCTGGCCGCAGCAGGTCTGGTCGTACGGGTAGTGGACGTCGAGGCCGAAGCGCTCCAGCAATTCCAGCGTGGCGATCCCCACCTCCGGCTCGAAGGCGTCGACGTAGCACGGCACGAACAGCCCGATGCGCATGGCGTTTTTCTTTTGTCGTCGCAGCCGCCATCGGCAGAGGCCGGCTGCTTGGAAACGTTCGAAACTCGAGTCCGCTTTAGCGAAGCAGGTTCGTCTTGGCGAGATCGAGCACCGAATCTCCCCGCCCGCTCATGACGGCGCGCAGGACGTAAAGACTAAAACCCTTGACCTGCTGGCCGTCAATTTTGGGTGGCATCGACAATTCCTGGCGGGCCACCACCACGTCGAGGAGCGCCGGCCCGTCATGGGCCAGGACCTCTGCGACGGCCGCCTCCAGCTCGGCCGGGTCCTCGACGCGAATGGCGAAGAGGCCGGCCGCCCGCGCCATGGCGGCGAAGTCCGGGTTGTCGAGGGCGACCCCGGTCTCGAGGTAGCCGGCGGCCTTCATCTCCATCTCGACGAAGCCGAGTGTGCCGTTGTTGAAGACCACCACCTTCAGGGGCAGCTTCTCCTGGCGCAGGGTCAGCAGGTCGCCCATCAGCATGGTGAACCCGCCATCGCCCGACAGCGACACCACCTGCCGGTTCGGCTGTGACGCCTGTGCGCCGATGCCTTGCGCCATGGCATTGGCCATCGAGCCATGGACCCAGGAGCCGAGCAGGCGGCGCTTGCCGTTCATCTTGAGGTAGCGCGCCGCCCAGATCGTCGGGGTGCCGACATCGGCGGTGAAGATCGCATCCTCGGTGGCCGCCTCGCTCAGGATCCGGGTGAGGTATTGCGGGTGGATCGGGGGTTTTTCGGATTTCAAGCCGAACCAGCTCTTCTTCGGAGCGCCGGTGGCGAGGTCGTCCAGCTCCTCGCGCGCCTTGG
Source organism: Methylobacterium sp. BTF04 (assembly GCF_010692745.1). Taxonomy (GTDB): domain Bacteria; phylum Pseudomonadota; class Alphaproteobacteria; order Rhizobiales; family Beijerinckiaceae; genus Methylobacterium. The sequence continues at coordinate 19,419 of NZ_JAAHTB010000010.1, read as the reverse complement.
CATAGTGCTTCAGCGCGGCGTCGAGATGCTTGCGGTCGTGCTTGACCGTGAGCTTCGGCATCAGCGCCGCGATGGTGTCCTTCACGTCGCCGACGAGGCCGAGGTCGAGCTTGCACCGCCGCCCGAGCTGTTCGGGGCGGATGTCGACCTGGGCGATCCTGGCATCGGTGGGGAAGAACTGGCGGTACGGAAAGTCGGTGCCGAGCATCAGCAGGGTGTCGCAGCCCATCATCGCGGCGTAGCCCGACGAGAAGCCGATCAACCCGGTCATGCCGACATCGTAGGGGTTGTCGTACTCGACGAATTCCTTGCCACCGAGGGCGTGGACGATGGGGCTCTTCAGGGCCTCGGCGAGCTGCAGAAGTTCGGTGTGGGCTCCGGCGCAGCCCCGGCCGCAGAACAGCGTCACCTTGCCCGATCCGTTGAGGAGGTCGGCCAATGCGTCGAGTTCGCGGGTGGCCGGCCGCACCATCGGCTTCTGCGGGATCAGGCCGGAATTGGGCGCGATGCCCCGGCTCGGCGCATCCATCAGGGCCACGTCGCCGGGGATCACCACCACGGCGACGCCGCGCAGGCCGATGGCCGCCCGCATGGCGCTCTCCAGCACCTGGGGAAGCTGCGCCGGATCGGAGACCATCTCGCAATAATGGCTGCATTCGCGAAACAGGTCCTGCGGATGCGTCTCCTGGAAATACCCCGAGCCGATCTCGGCGGACGGGATATGCGCGGCGATCGCCAGGACCGGGGTCCGCGAGCGATGGCAATCGAACAGGCCGTTGATGAGGTGGAGGTTGCCCGGGCCGCAGGAGCCGGCGCAGACGGCGAGTTCTCCGGTGATCTGGCTCTCGGCACCCGCGGCGAAGGCGGCGACCTCCTCGTGGCGGACATGCACCCAGTCGATGGTCTCGCGGACCCGCAGGGATTCGGTGAGCGCGTTGAGGCTGTCTCCCACGAGGCCGTAGATGCGCTGAACCCCCGCCTGGCTGAGGGTCTCGACGATGAGGTCGGCGACGTTGACGATTTTCATGGGGGTCGGCTCCACTCTCTCAGAAGCCGAACCGCCGGAGCGCCCACGCGTTCCCGCAGTGCAGCACCGCCGTCGCCGAGCAACGGGCCTGCAATCGCGCGACCGGCCTCACCGGCGCCGCCGCGATCGGATTTTCCCTCGCAAGATCCGATGAGCACTGGCGACCCTGGGATCAAACAAAGTGAGTCCCATTCAATCGTACGCGGCTGTGAGACAACTGACGCCCGTGAGGCGGCGAGCTGTTTTTTGTATCGCGTTGTGATGGAGAGCCACTTCTTGAGCCGAGACCATAAACGTTCGGCTTGGTGGCAGTTGCCGTAGATTTAGTCCGGGCAGTCTATGCTTTTAGAGGAGCGGTGGGGCTGCGCCGGAAGCTGATCGCGATACGGTTGTAAGTATTGATCAGACCAATGCCAATTGTTAGATCGGCCATTTCTTTTTCGTCGAACTGCGTCCTCGCGGCCTGGAACGCGGCGTCGGGGACATGGCTCGTCGCGACTTCGGTGACGGCCTCGGTCCAAGACAGAGCGGCCTGCTCCCGAGGCGTGAACCATGGGCTTGCTTCTCGCCAGGACGACAGCAGCAGCAGCTTCCGAGCGGGAGTGCCCGCCCCGAGCAGGTCTTTGGCATGCGTGTCGATGCAATAGGTGCAGCCGTTGATCTGCGACGCGCGCAGATAGACAAGGTCCATCAGAGGCTTCTCAAGCCCACACCCGGCAACATAGGCGTAGACCTCGCCAAGTGCCTTCATACCGGCCGGCGACCTGGACTGGTAATCAAGGCGCTGACTCATGGGAAGCTCCGATCCATTCAGGGCTCGTGGGGCCGGTCATCGGTCTTCAGGGCGTCTCCCTTGGGGGCAATGAAGACGACGAGCAGCCTTGCGGCCTCCGTGGCGCTGGCATTCTCGGTAATGACGTGATGATCGCCGGGCTTCTCGGTCCAGCTCTCGCCGGTCCTGAATGCGCGTACCGGTTCGCCTTCGATCTGGCTGCGCACGGAACCGGCCAATACGTGCACGTACAGGAAGGCCTTGCCATGGCGGTGCGGCACTGCCTTCGCGCCGGGTGGGAAGCTGACCTCAACCGCCGTGAGGCCGTAGCCCGGAACGTCTGGGAGTGCCTCCTGGACCAGGGGCCGTAGAGTTTCGGCCGGTGCGGGCGACGCGAGCCCGCCACGTGCTGCGATCCCGACCGCAACGATCGCTGCGGCCGTGATCGCCCACCTATTGCCGTTCACCGAAGGACACCGGATAGGCGGCGTTGCGGACCGCAAGCATCGGGTCGGCTATGCCGATCCCAGGCGGCACATTGCCCGGCATGAAGAGAAGCGCTCGGTCGCGCTCGGGCGTGTTTCCGACCGCCCTGTCGATGGTGATGACGCCCAGCGTGATGAGCCGCCGGGTCTCCGGCCACGCCGTCGAGGGATCGTCCGCCTTGTCTGCAGTCTCCGAGATCTGCGCTTGCCATGTGAAGGCGACGGGATGTGCCGCCACCCGCGGGCCGATCTCGTCGCCCAGGTAGCTGGCCGAACGGGTCTTGAGCGCATCCGGATCGAGGTAGCGCTCCCCGGCAGCCGGCACGAAGCGGTAGCGGACAGTCAGGGTCCGCCCGGCCGCGTCTGTGAAGGTAAAGGCATTCACGCCGAAATAGGCCGTGGTGGCGAAGCTCTCCGGCGGCGGCTTCTGGGTGGTGAAGAAGGCCTGCGCCCGCGGATGGTCGGCGAAGAACCTCTCCAGCGCTGTCGGCTTGGCGGCATCAGGGCCACTCAACGGAAGCGCCTGCAAGAGCGTGCTGAACTCGGCGGCCGTGGCCACCGGGAAGCCGTTGAAGCTGTGGGCAACAATATCGTAGGTCGCCTCGCCGGGCAGATCGAACTTGATGGCCAGACCGCGCGGATTGGCATCGCCGCTTGTGTCCGGAATATCGGGAAGTCCGGTGAAATCGGAAAAACGGACAGTGACGTGCCGTTTGCCGGTGAACACCTCGGCCTTCGACACGGTCTGGGCTTCGTGGCTGGGCTCGAACCAGCCTTCGAGAATAACACCTTTGGCGTGGACGGCGCGTGCGTGGTGATCTCCGAACGCACCGTGGAAATCCCGGACCAGTTGCGCTGGAAGATCCGGTCCGTCCGTCTCGGCCACGGCTGATCCTCCCAGGAGGGTGCCGGCGGCCTGCATGCTCGTCAGGATGGCCACGGCCATCCAACCCTGGGGTGCGGGCATTGCAGGCTCCTCGCCGGAAATGAAGACGAGCCTAGAATCTCACGCAAGCCATTGGCCGTCCGTTCCCGGATTGCTGTTTTCGCGGCGAAGCTATCCCGTTCCCGTGATAGGGTCGCCCTGCGCCGCTCCCGGGAGGCCGCCCCATGGATCTGGAAGCTGACGGTCCCCGCAAATACGGTGGGCTGAACGTCATCACCACGTCCCGGCGACTGGCCTGGACTGGTCTGGTGGCGGACCTGCGCCGGCACGAGGCGGCCGAGTTACCACCCTTTGAACCCAAAGCCCTTGAGATTTGCATCGCCGTGGCGTGCCACGCCGACTGCGTCGTGACACGGCGCGGCCACGGCGTCTGGCAGCGCACCCGGGTCGAGCCCGGGATCGCCTGGCTCTGCCCAAGCGGAGTGCAGGAGGAGGATATCCGGATCTCTCAGTGGCACGACATCCTCCACCTCTATCTGCCAGCGGACTGCTTCACGCGCCATGGGATCGAGAATGGCGGACCGCCGGTCGCACAGGGCTCCGTGCGCTATCTCGCTGGTCTCCGAGACGATCAAATCCGGCAGGTCGGCTGGGCACTTCTGGCAGAGATGCGGGAGCCGACCTCGACCGCGCAGGTTCTGGTCCAAAGCCTGGCCCTTCGGCTGACGGCACGGATCGCCGAGCGCTATGCTGCGGGATCCGGCTCTTCGGGCCAGGGGCGGCAGCACCAGCTCGACGAACGACGGTTGCGCCGCGTGCTGGAATACATGGCCCAGCATGTCGAGGACGACATCAGCTTAGATGACCTGGCCGCAGTGGCTTGCCTGAGTCCGTTCCATTTCGTCCGCATGTTCGCACGACGCATGGGGGCGCCGCCGCATCGGTACCTCGCAGGCATGAGACTTGAACGGGCGAAGACCCTCCTGGCACTTAGGCACCTCGGCGTTGCAGAAATCGCCCTTGCTTGTTGCTTTTCGTCCCAATCCAACTTTTCGCGGGCCTTCCGTCGGGCGACCGGGACGAGTCCGCTCGCGCATCGCCGACAATCCGCATGAGACACGGCCGGCGACACCGTGCAACTGGTTGGAATCGATTGGGTCGGCGTGAATGCCGAGAACGGGCAGAAGCTCCTGCTCTCCCTGGTGTTCATCGCCGTTGTCGTGGGCGGTGGGATCGGTCTGCGCGGGTTGGCTGGCGTGATCCTGAGCCGAACCGACCAATCCAGCGTCCAGACCAAGTTCTGGACGAGACAGGGCATCAGCTTGCTCACGGCAGTGTTGCTGGTCCTCGGCCTGCTCTCGATCTGGTTCAACGATCCGACCCGGCTCGCCACCGCCTTCGGCCTCGTCTCCGCCGGCCTCGCCTTCGCCCTGCAGCAGGTCGTCACCTCGCTGGCCGGCTATTTCGTCATCCTGAGGGGCGCGACCTTCACGGTCGGCGACCGTATCTCCATGGGCGGCGTACGCGGCGACGTGATGCGCCTCGGCTTCATCCAGACCACGATCATGGAGATGGGCCAGCCGCCGTCCGTCCAGGGCGCATCCCCCGCGATGTGGGTACAAAGCCGCCAGTTCACTGGTCGCATCGTGACAGTCAGCAATGCGAAGATCTTCTCGGACCCCGTCTACAATTACACCCGCGACTTCCCGTTCATCTGGGAGGAGATGGTCATCCCGATCACCTACACCGACGACCGGGTGCGGGCCGAGGCGATCCTGCTGCAAGCTGCCAAGGCACATGCCATCGACGCCGACGCCATTCCGGCGGTCGCCAAGACGAGCCTGCAGGAGCGCTTCGGGGTCGAGCCCATCGATCTCGTGCCTCGGGTGTACTACCGCATCACCGACAACTGGCTGGAGTTGAGCGTCCGCTTCATCCTCGGCACGCACCAAATCCGCGGTGCCAAGGACGCCATGAGTCGGGACATTCTCGCGGCGTTCGACGAGGCCGGCATTGGCATTGCCTCGGCGACCAACGACATCGTCGGCCTGCCTCGCATCCAACTTGCCGGCCGGCGCCGCGATGAGCGTCCCGACGCCGGTCCGGCGGCGAAGGCTACGGAGTGACTGCGGCAGTCCCGCTCGTTGGGCCTTCGGCTGCGCTCATGCTCGCCGTCGTCAACGTCGCCACCGACTCCCTCTGCACTCTCCGCCGGATCATCCCGAAGCGTCCGGCCCTCGACTGCGCGCTACGTCTTCGTTCACTTCCTGCCCGAACGGGCCACATGAAAGCGCCGCCGGAGGCAGGCTTGCCATCCGGCGGCGCTTCATCGTTTTTTCATTGGTGCCGATCGGACGAGGATCGAGTTTGGTGACGTCAGCGGCGCGGACCGCCGGTCGTCCCGCCATATTGCTGCCCGCGCGCACCGCGCGAAGGCATGCTGGCATTGCCGCGGCTAGCCGAGCCCTGCCGCATCCGGTGGCGGCGGTGCATACGCACCTGTAGGAGGTCGGCGTTCACTGACGGAACGACACCGGAGGCAGTCACCGGAAAGGCTGCGGACGGTAACGTCGAGGCGCCGAGACCGAGACCGGCCAGGAGCGCGGAGGCGAGAATGGTATGCCTCATGGTGGTCTCTCCTCCCGGTATGGGGATCAGTTCTTCTTCTTCGAATAGGTGAACTTCGGCGCGTTCTTGAGGGTGTCCTTGTCGGTGTCGGCATAGACCGCCCACTTGCCGTTCGTGTCGTGAATCGCAAGGGTCGACGGGTCGAGCACGACGTAGCTCTCACCCATACCGAGGAAACCACCGACGCTAACAACGACGCCGGTAAGGGTCTTGCCATTCTCGATCACGAGATCCTCGACCTCGCCGACCGTCTCCTTCTTGTTGTTGTAGACTGTGGTTCCGATGAGCTTGGACGACATCACGTCGGCCGGCTTTACTGTCACGTACTTCAGCTTCACCGTAGCGGTTTCCGCCATTTTCATCCCCATATCGGAGGATGCGGGCATCGTCTCGGCCAAGGCCGGAACCGTGAGGCAGGCGAGTGCGAGAGCGGCGGTGATCGTGCGATAGGACAAGGCGGTCTCCTGATTAAGGCTGCGAAGGTGAGAGGGCTCCCCCTCTAAGGGGGCCAGGCTCATGCCATCCCATGGCTGCACCGTTCCAGGCCACAACGTCCCCGTTCAGGAAACGTTCAGATAAATCGGTGGGCCTAACATGAATTTTTGGTAAGTTGTTTTTGAGAATGGCGGCTGATTGGCAGGCAATATCGTTCGGGTGAGCTGATAAAACCGGAGCAGGCGACTGCTCGATTTGACATGAACGAAAATCGATCCCGAGTTTTTGATCGGGCTACGATAAATTTGTTGTGACTAGTTATTTGAGACCCCTTCCGACCTCGTCCCGTAAGTCGGCCACGAGCCTCGATGATCGAGCCTTGATAGCCTCAACATGAATTCGATGATGCGTACGACGCTGACCGCCGCCCTCTTCGCCTCCGGCTTGGCCTTCGCGGTACCGGCCTTCGCCGAGACGTCACTCATGGTCGGAGGCGCCCCGATGATGGCCAGCAAGACCATCGGCGAGAACGCGTCCAAGGCGAGCAATCTCACGACCCTGGTCGCCGCCGTGAAGGCCGCCGGCCTCGTCGACGCCCTGAGCGGCCCCGGCCCGTTCACCGTGTTCGCGCCGACCAACGCCGCCTTCGCCAAGCTCCCTGCCGGTACGGTGGACACGCTGTTGAAGCCCGACATGAAGAAGACGTTGACGGCGGTGCTCACCTATCACGTCGTCGCGGGCAAGCTCGATGCGAAGGCGCTGATGGCCAAGGCGAAGATGAGCGGAGCCGACGCCAACCTGACGACGGTCGAGGGTGAAGTGCTCACCGTGAAGATGGACGGCGATCGCCTCGCGCTCATCGACCAGAAGGGCGGCGGCGCTGTCGTCGAGCAGCGCGACGTGTTCCAGTCGAATGGCGTCGTGCACGTCATCGACAGCGTCCTGATGCCGAAGTAACTCCCAGCGCCGGGACGGGGCCCGCTCCATCCCGGGTGCCCGTCCCTCCGCAACGCACCGCGCCGGGAACCTTCAAGCGGGAACCTTCGAGCTTGACCATTCATTGGGATGGTCATGAGGCTTCTGACGACGTTCCTGGCGGCGATCGCCGTGTGCACAGTCCTGCTGTTCGGCGCCGCCCATTTGGTCGATGCCCCGCCAAGCGAGGCGAGATCGATGGGGCTGACCGCCGCGACGGTCCTGGGTACCGACGGCATGGCGCCGATCACTGGCTCATCGCTCCCCGGTCGAGGCCCAGTCGCCTCTGAGGGATCCGTCGGTGGTGTCCCGTCCGGCGTTCAGGGCTAGTTCGTTCCGCGAGCCCTCAAGGCCGAGCCTCGCTTAATCCAGAGGCTAAAGTTATCTCGATCTTCGATCTCGCCGCTCTGCTGCTGACGTTATCTGCGCTGTTCGGCTGGCTGAACCGCCGCTTCCTACGGATGCCGCATACCATCGGCCTGCTGGTGATGGGGCTGCTGGCGTCGTTCGCGCTGGTCCTCGTAGACCTCGCCTTCCCGAAGCAGCATCTCTACGAGGACCTCACCCGGGTGCTCGACCAAGTCGACTTCACCGCCGTGGTGATGAACGGCATGCTCGCTTTCCTGTTGTTCGCCGGCGCCATGAGCCTCGACCTTCGGCTGTTGCGCGACCGAGCCTTATCAGTGGCGACCCTGGCGCTCCTCGGCACTCTGATCTCGACCGCGCTGGTCGGCGGTGCCTTCTGGGCCGCTGCGCAGGCCCTCGGCAGCCCGGTGCCATTCTCCTGGGCGCTGGTGTTCGGCGCGCTCATCAGCCCGACGGACCCAGTCGCGGTCCTGGCGACCCTGAAGAACGTAAACGTGCCCGAAGCCCTGGAAGTCGAGATGCAGGGCGAGGCTTTGTTCAACGATGGTATCGGCATCGTGCTGTTCACCGTTCTCGTCGCCTTCGCGGCGGGATCGGGTGGTGAGGCGATGAGCGTCGGCGGCATCACGACGCTCCTGCTCCACGAGGCCGGCGGCGGCTTGGTGCTCGGCATCGTCACCGGGTACGTCGCCTACCGCGCCATGCGGGCCATCGACGACTTTCCGGTGGAGGTGCTGATCACCTTGGCGCTCGTCGCCGGAACCTACGCACTCGCCCAGAAGCTCGGGGCCAGCGGACCGCTGGCCGTGGTCGCGGCCGGCTTGCTCGTCGGCGAGCGGGCGCCGCGCTACGCGATGAGCGACAACACCCAGAAGTACGTTTCGGCCCTGTGGACGCTGATCGACGAGGTGCTGAACTCGGTCTTGTTCCTTCTCATCAGCCTGGAGGTGCTCGTCCTCCGATTCGCGGTATCCGGCCTCACGCTCGCTGCCTGCGCCGTTCCCATCGTGCTGGTCGCTCGCCTCATCGCGGTTTCGGCGCCGGTCCTCCTGTTCCGCTGGGGCGGCAACCTCTGCCTCGGCAACGTGCCGTTCCTGACCTGGGCGGGCGTGCGCGGCGGTATCTCGGTCGCGCTGGCCCTCTCCATTCCCGAGAGCGACGCAAAGCCCGCGATCTTGGCGGCGACTTACGCGGTGGTGCTCTTCACCATCATCGTCCAGGGCTCGACCCTTGGCATAGTCGCGCGTCGGACATTGCGCGAAGGCTGAGAGCCCGCGACAGCGGTGAGCGCCTGCCGTCGCTGGGACAAGGCACGACCTTCGGGCGGCCCCCTCCATCGGGACTGATTTTCATATGGTCTTCACCGTCCTTCTCGTCCTCATCCCGATCTCGGCTGCGCTGAAGTATTTCGTCGGCGCCTCGCCGCTCCTGGTGTTCGCCTCCAGCGCACTCGCCATCGCCGTTCTGGCGGAGTGGGTGCGGCGCGCGACCGATCAGCTTGCGGACCGGGTTGGGCCGGCAATCGGCGGCCTTCTGACCGTCAGCTTCGGCAGCATCGCCGAGCTCGTCCTGGCGCTGTTCGTGCTCATGCAGGGCGAGGCCGCCGTTGTGCAGGCACAGATCGCCGGTTCGATCATGGGGACCAGCCTGTTCGGGCTCGGCCTCGCCATCATCGTGGGTGGGATCACGCGCGAGCGTCAGAAGTTCAGCGCCGAGCGCGCTGGCCTGCTGTCGACCCTGCTGATCCTCGTCGTCATCGCCCTCTTGTTGCCGGCCGTGTTCGACCTGAGCGGGCGGATGTCCGGGCAGGCGGCGTCGCTCGGCATCACCGACGAGGAGGTCAGCCTTGGCGTCTCCGTCGTGCTGCTGCTGCTCTACCTCGCCAACCTCGTCTTCACCCTCGTCACCCACCGCGACGTATTCTCGAACGACAAGGGTAGCGGCGAGGCCGACTGGAGCTTTCCTTTCGCCATTGGGGTTCTCGTCGCCGCAACAATCGCCATCGCCTTCGAGGCCGAGATGCTGTCGGGGACGATCACCCAGGCCGCGGGCGCCCTCCACCTCTCGCCGATGTTCCTCGGCGTCATCGTGCTGGCCCTGGTCGGCACGGCCGGCGACCTGTTCGCGGCGGCCTGGTTTGCGCACGAGGACCGCATGGGGCTCGTGCTGAACATCTGCATCGGCTCGGCCATCCAGGTGGCGTTGGTGCTGGCGCCGCTTTTGGTCATCATCTCCTGGGCGCTCGGTCATCCGATGACGCTGGTGTTCTCGAACCCTCTACACCTGTTCGCGATTGCCAGTACCGCCTTCATCGTCAACGCCATCGCCCGCGACGGCGAGACCACCTGGTTCGAGGGCCTTCTGCTGCTCGGGGTCTACGCCCTGTTCGGCCTGGCGTTCTTCTTCGCGAGTCCCGTCGAGATCCCGCATTAGATGTTTGGTCCCGGTATTTGGTGGAGCGGGTTTGATGTGAAGCGGCCTGGCTCTGCGAACCATGCTTTGCAGATGGCCTCGTAGGGCGTGAGGCCATGCAGGGTCTTGAGGCGGCGGCCAAAGTCGTAGGCGCTGACAAAGGCTGGCGACCCCGGTTGGGCTCGAACCAACGACCTGCCGCTTAGAAGAGGCCAAATCCGAGTGTCTCCGCAATCGATCCGAGTGCAAACCGCATTACGCAATTCGATGAAATCGCAATCTCACAAGCTTGAGGCGTTGAACGTGCGCGATGTGGAATTGCGCGATCAAGCGTCAACTTACATGAAGCGGAATGCCGCCGCATGACTGTAACCCCAACTGTAACCGCGGGAAAAATCCTCTCGCGCTACGCAACGATCAAAGCGACGATACCCGCAGCCTGTCTGACGACGTTTTGCTGGGCTCCTAAAGAACTTGAGATAGGAATTGCCGTGTGCGCGGATCGATGGCGGACGAGAATAAGGTCTTGGGCGGCCCGTGCTCGACGATAACGCCGCGATCGGTGAAGTAGACGTGGTCGGCGACCTCGCGGGCGAAGTTCATCTCGTGTGTGACGAGGAGGCAGGTCATGCCCTCCTCGGCAAGTTCCCGGATCGTAACGAGCACTTCCTTGACCGTCTCTGGATCGAGGGCCGCCGTGACCTCGTCGAACAGCATCACGTCCGGTCGCATCGCGAGCGAGCGGGCGATAGCGACCCGCTGCTGCTGCCCGCCCGACATTTCGCCGGGATAGGCCGCCTCCTTGCCGGCGAGCCGGACCTTGGCAAGGAGCGCCCGCGCCCGGACCTCGACTTCGCGTTTGTCCTGACCCAGCACGTGGATCGGCGCCATCATGACGTTCTGGAGTGCTGTCTTGTGCGGGAACAGATTGTACTGCTGGAACACCATGCCGACCTTGCGCCGCAGGGCCAGCTTATCGAGCCTCGGGTCGCCCACCTCGATTCCGTCGACTCTGATAGTACCGGAAGTGACCGGAACGAGAGCGTTGATGCAGCGGATCAGCGTAGACTTGCCCGAGCCTGACGGGCCAATGATGCAGACGACCTCGCCTCGGCGCACATCGAAGCTGATCCCCTGGAGAACCTCCGCCTCGCCGAAGGACTTGCGCACGTCGAGGAGCTGCACGATTGGTGGGCCGGAGGACGAGAAACTCACCATCAAAAACACACCATCAGAAACGCGAGCCTCAAGCCGTCTCGAAGCGCCGCTCCAGGCGCGCAGTCAGCCGGTCGATCGGGTAGCAGTAGAGGAAGAAGCATAGCAGGGCGAAGCCGTAGAGGGGGGCGAACAGCTCCGGTCGGCCTCCTTCCGCCGCATGGACCTGCGCCGTCAACGTCAGCATCTCTGTGACGCCGACGATGGAGGCCTGCACGGTGGCCATGGCTATCAGGGCGTAGACATTCATCCAAGGCGGCAGCATTCGCTTGAGGCACTGGGGCAGGATGATGCGGAACAGCGTCTGCCGCCGGGTGAAGGCCAGGGATTCGGCCGCCTCCCACTGGGTGGCCGGCACCGAGCTCACGGCCCCGCGCACGATCTCGGCAACGTTGGCCATCACTGGCAGCGCGAACCCAATCGTCGCTTTGACCCAGTCAGGTAGCGGCACGCGCAGGCCAAACACCGTGATCTGGAATGGCACGAGGAACATTACGAAGAACAGCAGCACCAGCCAGGGGACATTGCGAAAGAACTGCGTCACGCCCCAGGCGACGCGGCGCAGGACTGGCACTTCGCTGAGCAAACCGAGACCCAGCCCGACGCCCGCCCCCGTGCCGAGGAGCATCGCGACGAGCGAGATTGCGACGTTAAAGGAAAAGCCCGTCAGCAGAAGCGGCGCCCAGCGCAGGACGACTTGGAACGGCGACCGCACGGCATCTGAGCCCTGCGCGAAGGCCGGCACCACAAGGATAAGGCCGGCGATCCATGCCCCAAGTAGCCAAGCCTGCGCCGGGTGAAGGGCGAAACGGGTCCGTGTGCGCGAGACCCGGAACGGCAGCAGGACCGGCAGGTCGCACGACGTCGGCGGTGGCTCCCTCATCGGCTGTAGCCCGGGATCCGCAGGACCCGCTCCCAGCGGTGCATGATCCAGACGAGGACGCCGACGAGAACCGCATAGGTCGCCAGCAGAACGATCATCATCTCGAGCACATTCTGCGATTCCGACCATATCTGTTTTACCGCATACAATGTCTCGGGCACCGCGATGGCATAAGCCAGGGTGGTGGTCTTCAGAAGGTTGATGAGATTGTTGTTGAGGGCCGGCAGACAGACGCGGAGCGCGAGCGGCAGCACGACGTAGACGTAGGCCTTAAGACGGGTATAGCCGAGGGCCTCGGCCGCCTCGATGGTGGTCCGCGGCACTGCCTCGATGCCAGAGCGAAAAATCTCGACGTTGAAAGCTCCGGCGAATAGCGACAGCGAGACGATGGCCCACTGCACATTATCGAGGATCGGCACGCGCAAGCCGTCGGCGGTCTCGGTGGCCGGCAGTAGAGTGCCGAGCCCAAAGTAGAAAAAGAAGATCTGCACCAGCGGCGGCGTGTTGCGGAACACGACAACAAAACCGTTGACGAGGCTACGTAGGAGCCGCGACTGGCCGCCCTGAAGGAGTGCCCCCACTGCGCCGATGACGAGGCTAGCTAGGATCGTCGTCACCGCGAGCAGCAGGGTTATCTTCAGACCGTTGACGTAGCGGTTCCAGTCGTAGGGGTCGTAGAAGACCGTGAAGTTGAAACCCGTAGTTTCGTAGAGGGTCCGGAACCAGTTCGGTACGGCGTCCATCGTGTTCCTCAAGACGGCCAGTCGATTGACCTGGCGCGTCTCAGTTGGTCGCGTTCTTGTATTTTTCGTGCATCGCCTTCGAGTACTCCGTCGGCTCGATGCCCCACTTTTTCTCCTCCTCGACAATGAAGCCGGATTTCATCCAATCCTTAGTCGTGGTTTCCAGCATCGTCTGAAGCGAGCCGTTACCGAGCGCGACCGCCATCATCCAGGGAGCATCGAGGACACCCTTCAGCGGCAGGGCGTAGTCCGCCTTCCAGTCGGCGTCGAGGAGCTTACCTTGCAGCATACTCTGGTCGTAGACGTAGCCGATGCAGTTGCCCTGCTTAAGCGCGAAGAGTGGCTTCTCGGAGCCGTCGAAAGCAACGATCTCGGCACCGTAAGTGCGTGCCACTTCCTTATTGTACCAGGCGCCGGAGGTAGCGCAGAGAGGCTTGCCCTTGAGCTGAGCCCAATCGGTAATGCCCGCCTTCTTGGGGAGCATCACGTTGACGAAGTCGGAGTAGTATTGCGGGTCGATCGCCTGCACTACGCGGCGGCGCTCCGGCTTGTCCGAGAGCGTTGCGATGAGGAGGTCGACTTTGCCTTGCTGCAAGAACTCTATCCGGTTGGAGGAGACAACCGGTACGAGCTCGAGCTTCACCCCGAGGCGCTTAGCGACGTCGGCGGCGAGATCTGGCTCCAACCCGATGATTGCTCCGCTCGGATCGCGGAAGCCGAAGGGGCGGTAATCTGCCTTCACGCCGACGATGAGCGTCCCGCGCTGCTTAATCCCTTCAATCCCGTCCGCAGCTATCGCTAAGGAGGATGTGATTAATGCGGCCGCCGCGAGTAGGCCGGAGCCGAGAAACGTCATAGTCGGCTTACGCATAAAACGACACCTTTGCTTGGCAAATCCGGATCGACCAAAAGCGAAACAGGGAGGCCGATGATCGCTCTTTTGAGAGATTGCCTTGTAAAATCCAAATGGGTCAAGCAATCGGCAGGCCATCGCTGTGCGGATCAGCCGAACCGTTCGATTGAGTACGGAGCGAGATCGATGCGTCCGCTGGCCTGCGCCATCTCGTTTGCCACAGCCTCGCCGATCCCGGCCGAGTGCTTGAAGCCGTGTCCGGAGCAGGCCGAGACGACGAGGACCCGGTCCATTCGCGGGTGGCGGTCGATGATGAAGCCGCGGTCAGGGGTCATGGTGTAGAGGCACGCGGCGGACTGGGTCACCCGCGTTGTCGCGCCAGCGAGCCGGCCCGCTACGTGGTGCCTGTACATCGCTGCGGACTCCTTTGGGCTTACGTCGCGGTCGAGTGCCTCGGCCCGCGTGGAGGTCTCGTACTGCTCGGTGGCGACCTTGACCTGGGCCTCGCCCGGCTGGGGCGGGAAGCCGTAGAGGTAGTCCGTGTCACCGGCACCGTGCATCCAGATGAAGACTGGCGCGTCGGGGCCGTAAGCCGAGGCATCGTCCAGGGCGTACCAGTGCAGGAGCTGTCGATTGACTGTGAGCAGGTCCGTGAAGGGCGCGCCGAGAAGGGGCGCGGTCCAGGCCCCGGCCGAGACCACCACCTTATCGGCCAGAACGACGCCGCGATCGGTCTCGATGCAGACTCCACCCGGCTCCTGCAGGATCGACAGCACCGTTGTCCCGGTGCGGATCACGGCGCCGAGTTCGCTGGCCCGATGCAGCTGGGCGGCGATGCAGCGCTCGGGGCGCACGTAGCCACCACCCGGCTCGTAATAGGCCTTCTCGTCGCCGCTGAGATTTAGGAATTGCGGGAACCGGCGTGCGACCTCGCACCCATCAAGGACCTCGTGTGGGATTGAGAAGGCCTGCGCGGCGTCGATTGAACGCCCGACGAAATCCGACTTGCCGTGATGGGAGGAGACGCCGCTGCCCGGCCCCATCACCAAGGCACCGCAGGCGGTCAGCAGTGTCTCCCCGGTCTCCGCCTCCAGGGTTCTCCAGATCCGGTGCGAGGCCAGGACGAAGGGAACGTAGTCGCGACCCTCGCCGACAGCTTGTCGGGTAATGCGGCTTTCGCCGTGGCTCGACCCGAGGGTATGCGGCGGAGAGAAGCGATCGAGGCCGACCACCCCCGCGCCCTGCAATCTCAGTTGATAGAGGGCCGCACTCCCCATGGCGCCAAGGCCAATGACAGCAATTTCAAAGCGGTCTTCCATCGCGGTATGCACTCCGGTCCCCAGTCAAGCAGCGATCGCCACTTCAACCGTGGGAAATTCTGCCATGCTCCGTCGCATATGTATTGGTTTCATCAACCCGCGCGGACTCGTTGTCGATAATGCCGAGGTCGGGTCAAGGCTGACCATCGCCGTCCGGCCGATCGCCGAATCCGCCCAGGAAATCTCATGCCAAAAACCGCCCGCTTCCAGGTATTGCGTCTGTAGACCTGTATGATCAAGTCGGGTTTAAATCAGCATATTCACTTCCGGGCGCCTAACACACTATAGCTTCTAGCCTAGATTTGCGCGCTTT
This sequence comes from Methylobacterium sp. BTF04, assembly GCF_010692745.1. Lineage (GTDB taxonomy): Bacteria > Pseudomonadota > Alphaproteobacteria > Rhizobiales > Beijerinckiaceae > Methylobacterium. The sequence continues at coordinate 4,107 of NZ_JAAHTB010000010.1, read as the reverse complement.
GAGGTAAAATTAAACATCCGCTGTTTTAATTTCCAGTTATAGAATAAGACGGTCGCAAGCCCGGCAATTAAAATTAATAATTTTCCAGAAGTGATGTTTATAAAGAATTGAATCCAATAAAATATCTTAGTAATTTTATTCGAATATTTCGTCCGTGGAGATTTCTGCGCGTTGCAGAGCCCACATGTCGGGGGGGCGTATTTACCCCTCCTCCGGACTAGTTGATTTTCGCCAATTGCGATCGTTGAATGAGCTGATGAAAAATTGAGCGGTTGGGCCACACAAAGCTGATTGTCTCGGCGCTGCGTCTGCAGCGCTCGGACGATACCTCACGCTCTAATCCATATTCGCTCGACCTACGCTGCTGAGCCCTCAAAAGCGGAAATTCAAAACTTCCGCTTGTAGGCCGAAAATAAAGATTGCATCTGGTACAATGAGATCACCAGAGCGCCCACCACCACACGAGTACGCTACGAGCAATGTTCGACGTTAGCCCTGACGAAATTGCATTGCTCAACGACGTCGATCTGCGGGAGCTTGTTGGCCGCCTATGTGAGGCCGAGCTTGCAAGCCGGGGACTATCGACTGCCGCGGTGACATGGGGCGGCAATCAGACCGCCGCAGACGGTGGTCTCGACGTACGTGTCGCGCTGCCAGTAGGTACCCCCATAGATGGCTATATCCCAAGATTCTCGACGGGGTTCCAGATTAAGACACCAGACATGGCGAGGGCGGCTATCCTGGGCGAGATGCGGCCGAACGGTGCGATCCGACCCGTCATCCAAGAGCTTGCTGAAGAGGCCGGCGCTTACGTCATCGTTAGCTCACACGGCTCAACGGCCGACGTTGCCCTGCGCAACCGACGGAACGCGCTGTACGAAGCGCTGACGGATGTTGCTACCGCCGCTCAGCTTCATATCGACTTTTATGACCGCACGCGCCTAGCTACATGGGTGCGGCAGCACCCAGGTCTGATCACCTGGGTCAAGGAGAAGGTGGGTCGCGCGCTGGTCGGCTGGCGTCCATACGGTTCATGGGGCGGCGCGGCCGAGGGCGTCGAGGCCGAGTATCTGCTAGACGATAAGCTGCGGCTCCAGCTTGGTAGGCAGCACGATGCGCCCGCACAGCCCATCGCTGACGCCATCGACGAGTTGCGCGACGAGCTCGCCCAACCTGGCAAGATAGCCCGCTTGGTCGGACTATCGGGTGTAGGCAAGACTCGTCTCGTCCAGGCTCTCTTCGACGCGCGCATCGCCTCGCGCCCATTGCCGCCGTCGCTTGCCGTCTACACAAATCTGTCCGATGATCCCGACCCACAGCCGACAGGCCTCGCCTCGGACCTAATCGCTAACCGCACGCGCGCCATCTTAATAGTCGACAACTGCCCACCGGATCTCCACCGCAGGCTCTCGGACCTGTGCGCAGCATCCATCAGCACGGTTAGCGTTCTTACGGTCGAGTATGACGTGCGCGACGACCAGCCGGAGGGGACGAAGGTCGTCAGCCTCGACACGTCTTCACCCGAGTTGATCGAAAAACTGATCCGACGTCGCTTCTCGCACATGTCCGAGGTCGATGCCCGCACGATCGCCGAGGCGTCTGGCGGTAACGCCCGGATCGCGATCGCCCTCGCCGGAACGGTCGAGCGCTCTGAGACTATCGCCGGCCTTTCGGACGACGAGCTCTTCCAGCGTCTATTCCGCCAGAGGCACGATTCCAACGACGCTCTGCTCCTCGCGGCCCAAGCATTCTCGCTCGTTTATTCCTTCCAAGGCGAGGCGCTGGCAGGCGATGAGGCAGAGCTGCCGCGCTTGGCCGTACTCGCAGACCAAGCTCCTCGGGAACTCTACCGGCACGTTAGTGAGCTGCTCCGGCGGGACCTCGTTCAGCAACGCAGTGTGTGGCGCGCAGTGCTGCCGCACGCCATCGCGAACCGGCTTGCCGCCCGCGCCCTTGAGGAAACGCCGTACGACCTTATCAATCAGCAACTCGTGACAGGTGGAACGGACCGGCTTGCTCGGTCCTTTTCACGACGGCTTGCGTTCCTGCACGAGCATCCCCGCGCCGTCGCCATAGTCGACCGATGGCTTGCGCCTGGTGGCTTGCTGGGTGACGCGACGGCTCTCAATGACCTTAGGCGAGCAATGTTCGAGAACGTCGCGCCAGTGTTGCCCGCCGCCGCGCTCGCGGCTCTTGAACGAGCTAGCGACAGCGATGCCCAGGTGGCCACTATCGTTTTTAGGCAGCATAGGTCGTTGCTGCGCTCCCTGGCCTATGACCCGTCCCTATTCGAACGAAGCGCCTCCCTGCTGGCGCTGGCAGCTACGCAGAGCTCGGACGAGCAAGATGCCAAAGACGCTTCAGACGCGTTCGTTTCGCTCTTCACAATCTATTTGTCAGGGACGCATGCTACCATCGAACAACGGCTGGGTGTGATCGAACGGCTGCTCATATCCGGCGTGCCGAAGCAGTGCTCGCTTGGCTTGGCGGCCCTCGACGAGGTTCTAGAGGCTACGCATTTCAGCTCGGGTCATCGTTTCGAGTTCGGGGGGCGGTCGCGGGACTACGGTTACCAGCCCAGAAGCAACGATGACATAAGTCGTTGGTACAGTGCCGCGCTGGTGCTGATCGAACGTATTGCGTTCATTGAGGATGTACTCAAGCCTGAGTTGGGCAGTCTGCTTGCGCGAAACTTTCGCGGGCTGTGGACTTCGGCGTACATGCTCGACAACTTGGAGCGCCTGTCTCGCTGCTTCGCGGCAGACAGGTTCTGGCGAGAGGGTTGGGTCGCGTGCCGCCAGATCATGCGTTTCGACAGGGACCAGCTGAGCCTAGAAAGTTCTTTCCGCCTTTCCGCTTTAGAAGCCGAGCTTAGACCGTCCAACCTATCGGAACGGGTGCGAGCGGTGGTCCTGGGCGGTACATCGGGCGGAATCGACTTGGAGGACATAGAACTCGAAGACGACGTCACGAGCGAGTTTGAGAGACTTGAGGCGATCGCCACCGAGCTTGGCGTGGCTGTCGCCGCCGACGAAGCAGTGTTCGCAGATCTCCTGCCTGACATTCTCCGTGGTGGGAATAGAGCCTGGGCATTCGGACGTGGGCTCGCCTGCGCGTCTGAGGATAGGCGCGCCGCCTGGTCAAGGCTCGTGGAGAGCCTTGGGCAACTCCCGCTGGAGCAGCGCAACGTTCAGGTGCTTAGGGGTTACCTTGCCGAACTCTGGGAGCAAGACAGGAATCTCGCGCAAGATCTCCTCGACGCTGCTCTGGACCAGCCCACCTTGATTGCGTTCGTTCCGGTGCTGCACTCGGTGGTGCAGCTTGATGCGCGTAGCGTCGAGCGACTGAAGCGGGCTCTGAACTCAGGTCAGGTGCCGGTCGGGATGTATCGACACCTGGCGCTTGGGCGAACGACGGATCAACTGGCAGGCAGCGATCTGAGAGATCTGCTCCAACTCATCTCCCAACAGCCCGATGGGTTCGACGTAGCGCTGGAGATCCTGTGCATGCGTGTATACTCGGACCGTTTGGAACAGAGGCAGCATGAGACCGAACTCTTAGAGGCCGGTCAAGAGCTGTTGCAGCGCCTCCAGTTTAGGAGGGGTAACCAGCGCGACGACCACAATCTGGCAAGAGTTGTGCGAGCATGCCTAACAGGGCCTGAAGCCGCGACCCTCGCGACGGAGATAACGGGCCAGCTGAGGCGGGCGGTCGCAGCCCACGAGACCCACTCATTCGACAACGACGACCTGCTGAAAGCCCTGTTAGCCGTTCAGCCAACGGCCGTTTTAGACGCCCTTTTCGAGGGAGACGCAAGGGAGTGCCAGGCGGGTGTCAATGTGTTCGATCACCTGCATAATCACCGGCCGAACCCAGCGGACGTGATCTCGTGCGAGAAGCTCATTGCCTGGTGCAATCAGAACCGCGAGAGGCGTTATCTACTCGCAGCTTCCTTCGTCACGTTTGCACACCGCACTGAAGAGAGCGGACCCCAGGTTTGGTCGGAGCAAGCGAAGGCTCTCCTCGTCCACGCTTCCAACCCCGGTGATGTCCTAGCCCGTCTTATTCATGAGGGCGGTGGATTTGGGGTGGCGAGCGTAGCGTAAA